>NZ_JBDVOT010000198.1:0-12460 GCF_039968975.1 Maribacter sp.
TTTCTGATAACACTACTTTGGATCAAGAACAATGTTTGTTAGACCAAAACTTCATTAAAGATGAGAAAATCAACGTTGCAAAATATGTTGAGTCTCATGGAGATGTTTCTGTTTTAGGTTTTAAACGTGTAACCGTAGGTTAATTACAATACAACTAACTCAATAAAAAACCGTCTTACTGTAAAAAGTAGACGGTTTTTTTATTTTCAAAACTTTAGATATCCTTTAATCCTTCAACCAAGCATTTCGAAGCTTAATGGTTTCATCTGACACAGATTCTAAAGCGGCTATCTTTCTAACCATTTTAACAGGTTGCCCAACAGGTCCTTCTACAGAAATCATTTCTCCATCTCTTTCAACGGTCATACTAACTACAGTTTCAGGTGTCCAGCCAAAGCTTTCTCCAATAATTGGACGAAGTGTTTGCAAGTTGATGTCTTGACCATTAATCACCCTAAAAATATCGCCACCCTTTAACTTCAAATTATTAAAAAAAGAATTTAACTGAATATTCTTACGGATAAACACAACACTGTCGTTTTGCACATCTACATCCATATATGGAACCTGACCATCAAAAAAGTAACCGGTAGCTTCCTCTACATTTTTGGTAGCTAAACCAACTTTAGCAAAATACTTATCATAATCTATAGGCGTAGTACCAATCACATGCTCCTTAAAGAAAGTATCGACTTCCGGGTAAGTCATAGAAACAATTTCACTAAATAAAGCCTCATCTTCAAAAGGAACATCAGTACCATATTTTTTAGATAATTCTTTCATTAACCAAAGCATACCCTTCTCTCCACCACTCTTCTCTCTCAATATTATATCAAGACACATATTTATTAAAGCCCCCTTCTCATATACATTGGCATAATTAGGTTCGTAAGGCTGTTCTAGTATATTTTTACTCATAACCGTAAAAGACATACTATCATCATAAAATTTTGAATTAGTGATTTTAGTTAGCATACGCTCATAAAAATCCTCTTCAGAAATTAGACCTTGCTGAATCTGAAATAAATTAGCGAAGTATTCTGTAGTGCCCTCATACATCCACAAATGTTCTGACATCTTAGGGTCGTTAAAATCAAAATATTGAATCTCTTTAGAGTGAACAGACAGCGGAGTAACTATATGAAAAAACTCATGAGAAACCACATCAACCATGGCTTGCTCTAAACGACCAATATCCATAGTTTCAGGTAATACTACAACAGTTGAAGTATGATGCTCTAACGCTCCAAACCCATGAGCATCTGGCACCGTATTATCAGACATATACAATAAAATATTATACTCTTTTGTACTATCAACATCACCTAAAAATTTCTTTTGAGCACCCATCATAGCAACCATTCTATCTTTTAAGTCAGACGCTTTGTAGACATTATTAGGCGAAAAAAGGCTTAAGGTTACGGTAATACCATTTATCTCAAAAGATTCTGTATTTGGCTTTGCATACATTATAGGATTATCGATTACTTCAAAATACCTACTAGCTGTAAAAGCATCCCAAAGAGGATCTGGTTTTCTATCTGCCTCATGAGCAAGTGTAGTCGTAGCAACTAAATCCGCAGGCTTATTGATTAGGATTGAATAAGGCACTTCTTTGTATCCATCAAAATAACCTACAAATCCGTGAAGATTAAGCATGAAATTACTACCCTCTGCAATGTTTGTTCCCGCCGGAGAAAAAACGGCATCTTCTACTTCGTCCTCAGTGTCATAGGTGTCATTTACCCAATATTGAACTTTATCTAATTGAACAGCACCTGAAATACTCCAAGAGTTATCGTCTAGCTTAGTACTAGGTAAAACATTACCCTTATAATCAAGAGCTTCAAAATCCTCTATATACTTACCATAATTATCAGAACTATATGTTCCTGGCACAGTCTTAGGTATTCTAAAAATAACAGTTGAAACAGTAAATGCACCAGGATTAATACCAACCTGAACTTTGTCATCAACAACTTTTACCAAATCTATGGAGGTTACCACAGGACTGTTTTCAACTGACAACAACGCCTTACCTGCCCCACACGCATTTAACAGCAAAGCTGAAGCAATAATTAAAACATTTTTTTTCATAAAAAACTTCATAAGTGAATATTTAAAAATCAATGATATCAAAGATAGATAATATGATACGACAACATCTTAACGATTTAAGTTTTGCTTCAACTAATTATTGACTACACCCATCAAAAATTTTCATTATTTTTGATGGCAAATAAAAAATTAAGATGCACTATAAAAGAATTCTTCTAAAACTAAGCGGTGAAGCTTTAATGGGTGAAAAGCAATACGGAATAGACTCTAATCGTCTAAATGAATATGCGGAAGAAATTAAAGAAGTAGTTGACAAAGGTATTGAGGTTGCCATAGTTATTGGCGGAGGAAATATTTTTCGTGGCTTAGCAGGTGCAGCAACCGGTATGGACAGAGTTCAAGGTGACCACATGGGCATGTTGGCTACGGTTATAAATGGTTTAGCCCTACAAAGCGCTTTAGAGATGAACGGTATACAAACCAGACTACAAAGTGCGATCAAAATAAACGAAGTTGCCGAGCCTTTTATTAGAAGACGTGCCATGAGGCATTTGGAAAAAGGAAGAGTTGTTATATTTGGTGGTGGAACAGGTAACCCATATTTCACAACAGATTCTGCAGCCGTATTAAGGGCTATTGAAATAGAAGCTGATGTTATACTTAAGGGAACCCGTGTAGATGGCATTTATACTGCTGACCCAGAAAAAGACAAAAGTGCTACAAAATTTGACAATATCTCTTTTTCAGAGGTATTAACAAAAGGACTGAAGGTTATGGATACTACAGCCTTTACCCTTAGTCAAGAAAATGAACTACCAATCGTAGTTTTTGATATGAACAAAAAAGGAAACTTATTGAAAATTGTTGATGGCCAAACTATTGGTACAACGGTCAACCTATAATTTTCGGTATAGTTTATGTTATTGCGATAGTAATATACTTATTATATGAACGAAGAAGTACAATTTGTTTTAGACGCTACAAAAGAAGGCATGAATGCCGCTATAGCTCACTTAGAACGTGAATTTTTGAAAATTAGAGCTGGAAAAGCCAGTCCAACTATGTTATCATCGGTAATGGTTGATTATTACGGATCACAGACTCCGTTATCCCAGGTTGCCAATGTAAACACCCCAGACGGTAGAACTATTTCTGTTCAGCCATGGGAAAAAAACATGCTTCAAGAAATTGAAAAAGCAATCATGAACGCCAACCTAGGTTTTAACCCTATGAACAATGGCGACATGATTATCATAAACGTTCCGCCATTAACCGAAGAGCGAAGAATACAACTTACTAAGCAAGCTAAAGCAGAAGCTGAACATGCAAAAGTAGGAGTACGTAGTGCAAGGCAAGATGCAAACAAAGAAATTAAAGATTTAGATATTTCTGAAGATTTTCAAAAAAATGCCTCTGCAGATGTTCAAGATTTAACTGACGCCTTCACAAAGAAAATTGAAGACTTCCTAGCCAAGAAAGAAGCTGAAATCATGAAAGTCTAATCAAGATATTTATAATTATCAATTTAAAGCTACCTAAATTAGGTAGCTTTATTTTTTTGTAAAAAATTTAAACTTTTCAATTTAGGAACAGATGTAGCTAATAGTTACCTTTGCCACCTGCAAAAACAGTTATGGTAGCTAAACTTACGAAAGGATTTTGGCCTAAAACGGCAAACATAATTCTACGAAACAGAATCCTGATTTTACTCTTGATTGCCGGTTTTACCGTTTTTATGGGTTGGCAATGGCAATATATGCGATTCTCTAGCTCGCAAACAAACTTACTGCCAGATGATCACCCGGTAAATATTCAATATCAAGATTTTCTAAGCAAATTTGGAGAAGAAGGTAATGCCGTTGTCTTCGCTATACGCGATAGCGCCTTGTTTACACCTACCAATTTTAACAGATGGAACAAGCTAAGCAAACAACTAGCCGCTTTCCCAGAGGTAGAATTTGTTGTTTCTACAGACAATTTAAAAGAGCTAGTAAAAGATAAGGAGAAGCAAGAATTTGTAATGCTCCCATTAATAAATGGCGAACTAAAATCTAAAAAAGAAATAGATAGTATTACCAATCATCTGTTTAATGATATTCCTTTTTACGACAACCTACTCTACAATAAAGAAAGTAAAACAATAAGAACTATTGTTAATCTAGACAAGGATATTGTAAATACCTCGGTTAGAAAAGATTTCATTTTACAAGACATAAACACTTTGGTCAAAAAATTTGAAGAGGAGACCAATTTGGACGTTCACATTTCAGGTATGCCCTATGTGAGAACTATGAATTCTCAAAATATCATTGACGAAATAGGTAAATTTATATTAGCCGCACTTGGGGTTACCTCTTTAATTTTCTTCTTTTTCTTTAGAAGTATTCGAGCTACGATAATTTCAATGTGTGTAGTAATCATAGGTGTTATGTGGGCCTTTGGTTTACTAGGCTTGTTGCAATATGAAATCACAGTTCTTACCGCACTTATACCTCCCTTAATTATTGTAATAGGTATACCTAACTGTATATTCTTGATCAATAAATATCAGCAAGAGGTAAAGAAACACGGTAATCAAGCTTTATCATTACAACGAGTTATTTCTAAAATTGGAAATGCGACTTTAATGACAAATATTACAACCGCATCTGGTTTTGCCACTTTCATAGTAACAGACAGTACGTTATTAAAAGAATTCGGTATAGTAGCTTCAATTAATATCTTAGGCATATTTGTACTATCGCTACTGATAATACCTATTATTTATAGCTTTATGCCGTTACCAAAAACAAAGCACCTAAAACATTTAAATAAAAAATGGATCGATGCTTTTGTACAATGGATGGAACGCATTGTAAGACATAGAAGAATAACGGTATATATTGTTTCTATCTCTTTACTGGTAATTAGTATTATTGGAATTTATCAAATAAGAATATCAGGAAGTCCTATTGAAGACATGCCTAAGAATGCCGAATTCTTTCATGACATTCGCTTTTTCGAAAAAGAGTTCAAAGGTATTATGCCTGTAGAAATAGTTGTGGACACCAAAACGCCTAAAGGCGTTTTAAAACCTGTAACCCTTAAGCGAATGAACCAGCTTGGTGAAGTCATTGAAGAAATTCCAGAACTTTCTACACCTGTTTCTGTCGTAAATTTGGTAAAATATTCCAAACAGGCTTTTTATAACGGAATTCCCAAATACTATCAATTACCCACCAGTCAAGAAAACACGTTCATTATGGATGTTGCCCGTAAATCTGGTGATAACGGTGATTTATTAAAAGCATTTGTGGACAGTACAGGACAAACCGCCAGAATGACAACGTTCATGCGAGACGTCAATACTAGCCGCATGGAAGAAATAGAAGGGCGGTTATTGGAGAATATTGCTAAGATATTTCCAGCTGAGCGATACAATGTATACATGACAGGTAGCGCATTGTTATTCTTAAAAGGGACCAAGTATTTGGTGAAAAACCTTATCATGTCACTTGCTTTGGCAATAGGGCTCATTGCATTGTTTATGGCCTACCTATTCAGATCATTTAGAATGATTGTAATTTCCTTAATTCCGAACTTATTGCCATTGGTTATCACCGCAGGTATAATGGGCTTTGTTGGTGTACCAATAAAACCATCTACTATTTTGGTTTTTAGTATTGCCTTTGGTATTTCGGTAGATGACACCATACACTTTCTCGCAAAATATAGACAAGAACTCACAGCTAATAATTGGCGTATAGAAAAATCAGTTTATAATGCATTAAGGGAAACTGGCGTAAGTATGTTCTATACCTCTATTGTATTATTTTTCGGTTTCTCCGTTTTTGTAATATCTAATTTTGGTGGTACCGTGGCACTAGGCTCATTAGTTTCAGCAACATTGTTATTGGCTATGCTTGCCAACTTAATTTTGTTGCCATCTTTACTTTTGTCATTAGAAAAGAGTATCGCTAACAAACAAACACTTAAAAAACCACAAATAGATATTTTACCACAAGATGAAAATAATAATCCATAAAATTATTTCATCACAAGTTATATCGCTATTTAAGACCTCTAATTTTTAACAAAATCCTATCTTTGGGATTATAATTTTCAATCTAATATCATGCGTTTAGCAACAATAAAAGAATTACTAGCAAGTAAGAACTTACTACAAGAAGTAACTATTAAAGGTTGGGTAAGAACCTTTAGAAGTAATAGATTTATAGCATTGAACGATGGCTCAACATTGGGCACCATTCAATGTGTTGTTGATTTTGAAAATTTTGATGAAGAATTATTAAAAAAAGTAAACACAGGTGCTGCACTAAAAGTAACAGGTACTCTTGTTGAAAGTCAAGGTCGTGGTCAATCTGTAGAAATTCAGGTAACCGATCTGGAAGTTTTAGGTGTAGCCGACCCAGAAGAATATCCTATTCAACCTAAAAAACACTCTTTAGAATTTCTTAGAGAAAAAGCACATTTAAGAATACGTACTAACACTTTTGCAGCAATAATGCGTGTTAGATCTACCTTATCTTTTGCTATACACAACTATTTTAGAGAAAACGGCTTTAATTATTTTCATGCCCCAATCATTACTGGATCAGATGCAGAAGGTGCTGGAGAAATGTTCAGAGTAACCACGTTAGATGAAAAAAATCCTCCATTAACGGAAGATGGTGATATTAATTACAAGGAAGACTTTTTCGGAAAAGAAACCAATTTAACCGTATCTGGACAACTGGAAGCTGAGGCTTACGCCATGGCTTTAGGAAAAGTATATACATTTGGACCAACATTTAGAGCTGAAAACTCTAATACATCTAGACACCTAGCTGAATTTTGGATGATAGAACCAGAAATGGCTTTCTTTGATTTAGATGCTAATATGGATTTAGCCGAAGACTTCATAAAGAATGTCATATCCTATACTCTAGAGCATTGTCAAGAAGATTTAGAGTTTCTAGAAAAGAGATTGTTAGACGAAGAGAAAAGCAAACCGCAAGCTCAACGTAGCGAAATGCCTTTAATTGAAAAATTAAAATTCGTAGCAGATAACAACTTCAAAAGAGTAAGTTACACTGAAGCTATAGATATTCTTAAAAATTGCAAGCCAAATAAAAAGAAAAAATTCTCATATATAATTGAAGAATGGGGTGCCGATCTACAAAGCGAACATGAGCGTTATTTAGTAGAAAAACACTTCAAATGCCCGGTAATATTGTTTGATTATCCTGCAAAAATCAAAGCTTTTTATATGAGATTAAACGAAGACGGCAAGACTGTTAGAGCTATGGATATTCTTTTCCCTGGCATTGGCGAAATTGTTGGTGGTTCTCAAAGAGAAGAGCGTTTAGATGTACTAAAAGAGAAAGTAAAAGAATTGGGCATCGACGAAAAAGAACTATGGTGGTATTTAGATTTGAGAAAATTTGGCACCGCAGAACATAGTGGATTTGGTCTTGGTTTTGAACGTTTGGTTCTTTTTGCAACAGGTATGGGCAATATTAGAGATGTAATACCGTTTCCTAGAACACCGCAGAATGCAGAATTCTAAACGGATTTAATTACTTTTACAAGTACTAGAATAAAGTAATGCTAAAACAACATTTATCTTTTAAACTTTCTCAAAAGTTATCTCCCCAGCAAATTCAATTGATGAAGCTGATTCAATTGCCTACGCAGGCATTTGAACAACGCCTAAAACAGGAATTAGAGGAGAATCCGGCTTTAGAGACCGGTAAAGAAGATGTTGAAAGTACTACAGATGACTATGATGACCTTTACGATGATGCATCGGATAATGAAACCATCAATACGGAAGATATCAATATTGATGATTATCTAAGTGATGATGAAATTCCTGATTATCGTACGAAGGCAAATAACTATAGTTCTAACGATGAGGAAAAAAGTGTTCCTTATGCTGCAGGTATTTCATTCAATCAGCATTTATTAAATCAGCTTAATACCGTTTATCTTTCTGATGATGAATGGAACATTGCAGAATTCTTAGTAGGCAGTGTTGATGAAAGCGGATACATACGTAGACCGATTGCCGATATTATGGACGATTTGGCTTTTACGCAAAATGTATACACAGACGAAGAAACCATCAATAAAATACTGGACATAGTTCAAGAGTTAGACCCACCAGGAGTTGGCGCTAGATCTTTAGAAGAGTGTTTGATCATACAACTAGAGCGTAAAGAAATAACACCTAGTATTGAACTTGCAACCGATATCCTTAGAAAGTCTTTTGAGCACTTTACCAAAAAGCATTATCAAAAACTAATTCAAAAACATAATATTACCGAGGCCGAACTAAAAGAAGCTATAGGAGAAATTGAAAAATTGAACCCTAAGCCAGGTGGTTCTTATTCGGGGAATAACAGAATTGTTGAGCACGTTGTACCTGACTTCGCCATTAGAATTACAGAAGGCGAACTAGAATTGACACTTAACGGCAGAAATGCACCAGAATTACATGTATCTAGAGAGTACAGCAACATGCTTAAAGGCTACAAAGAAGCCAAAGAGAAGTGCAAGTCTCAGAAAGACACCGTAATGTTCATAAAGCAGAAATTAGACGCTGCTAAATGGTTTATAGACGCTATTAGACAACGTCAACAGACATTGTTCATTACAATGAACTCTATTATGCAATACCAAAAAGAGTATTTCTTAACCGGAGATGAGCGTAATCTAAGGCCAATGATCCTAAAAGATATTGCTGATGAAATTGGAATGGATGTTTCTACAGTTTCCAGAGTAGCTAACAGCAAATACGTAGATACGCCTTATGGCACTAAACTCATTAAAGAGTACTTTTCCGAGTCTATGAAAAACGAGCAAGGTGAAGATGTTTCTACAAGAGAGATTAAAAAAATCCTAGAAACAGTTATCCAAAACGAGACGAAGAAAAAACCATTAACAGATGACAAGCTAGCTGCCATTTTAAAGGAGAAGGGTTACCCTATAGCAAGGAGAACAGTAGCCAAATACAGAGAGCAACTTAGTATTCCTGTTGCACGTATGAGAAAAGAAATCTAATGAAGGTTTTCTCAAATTTAATCTCATACATTCTTCATCCATTATTTATACCTATTGGCGGTACTGTTGCTTATTTTTTAATAACACCCAAATACACACCGCTTGAAATTCAGAGTGCTAGTATTCTACCCATTTTTATATTGACGGTGGTTATTCCAATAATAACCTTTTTGATATTGAAGAATTTAGGGTTGGTTCAATCAGTATCACTCCATACTATACAAGAAAGAAAATATCCTCTTTACATTCATGCTTCAATTCTTCTTTTAATCCTCTACAAGGTCATTCCAAACAATTATGTAAGTGAACTATACTTTTATTTTACAGGACTATTAGGAGCAACTATAACCTGTATTTTATTGTTGTTATTTAATTTCAAAACTAGCTTACATACTGTTGGCGTAAGTGGACTTTTAATGTATTTGATTAACTTAAGTATTCACTTTGAAATCAACCTGATCATTGCCATCAGTTTGTTTATTTTATTTACAGGAAGTATCATCACTGCCAGACTATACCTAAGAGCACATACTACTATTGAAGTAATAATAGGCCTATTTATAGGACTGTTGTCTCAATTATTAACGGTAAGGTTTTGGTTATAAAATATAAAAAATAAGTCCGATTCTTAGAGGTCTATATTGCAAAACTTCCCCATTTACAGAAGCATTCCCATCAAACAAATCGGTTAAAGAATAATAGGCATTCACGTTAAAGGTATTATACCCAAAACTTAAAGTAAGTCCATATTGAAATTTAGTCAGGTCCGTATTTTTAAACCCTTCACTAATATCATCTAGATCATACTTTGATCTGGCTCCTAACACATAAGCCGCTTTTATACCTCCATAAATACGCCAGAACTTATATTCCTCCTCTGTAGAATTTCGCCATCTAAACTCCAACGGAAACTCTATTAAATGAGTTTCTAATTTACTTCTTGTAATATCATCATTAATACTGTAAGATATCACTTCATCAGATATATCAGCCACCAAGTTTGAGTAATAGCTATTCAATGCTAAGCCTGTCCCTATGCCTATAGCTTTAGTTCCTGCTCTATTTAATGGAATATCTTTAATTAAACCGGCTTGTAGACCATAAGATAAGTTACGTTGATTAGAACCCTCCGGATTATTTAAAATAAAATTGTAGGATAAGCCTATGTAAAATTGATCTTCAAAATACCGTGAATCCTTAATACTGTCAGTTACTACCTGTGCATTAGAATAAACTGAGACTAAAAAAAATAATAGAACAAAACGCATGAAGTAAAGTTAATGAAATAAAAAACGCTTCAAATAAATTTGAAGCGTTTTGAAAATGTAATATTCTACTTAACTAACTATTGTAGATTATTGAAAGCATCACCTTCATAGGTAGTATAATTTACCTTTAAAGCGTTAACCTTTCTTAACTCTTGTTTAATATCGGATATCAATCCCATATTAGCGTTCTTATCAACCTTAAGTGCGGTGGTCAATACATTTTGTATTTCTTGAGGCTTTTTAGCTCTTTCCATTAAAATATAATCACCAACTTCTGAAGGACTTGCGAATTTATCGTTCAATTGAATTTTTGGTTCAGTACCAAAAGTTTTCTCATATTCTCTAGTTGGCTTACCAACATATATATAGATTACACGATCTTTCTTCTCCAATTTCTTTACTTCACTAGCGTTCGGAAGTACGTTTTCAACTTTCAAGGAACTATCCTTCATAACGGTCACCGTCATAAAGAAAAACAAAAGCATAAATACAATGTCAGGAAGGGAAGCTGTTGATACCGCTGGTACCTCTCCATCTTTTTTCTTTGCAAATTTTGACATAGTGTTACTTTTAATTTATTAATTATTCACTTGAAGTTTCAGCTTCAGATAATTTCTGCGGAAACAAACCTTGTATTCTTTGAACCTTCTCTTTCAATTCTTCTTTAACAGAATCTTCAGTTTCAGGATTTAAATACTCAGCTTCCATCTCTACATATTCTTTACCGAATAAACGTTTAGCTTCTCTATTTCTAAGATCGTTGTATGCACCTACCAATTCATTCTGAACTGTTATGTATGTACTATACTTTGTTTCACGATCATTCTTCAAAGAGATAATTGCTTTTGCCGGGTTATCCGAAGATTCAGCATTACGTTTCCCCTTACAGTAGCTACAATAATCAGGACTTCCTGATGGTGCTCCACCGTTATCTAAAAACGCCATTGCTCTTTCACGCAATTTATCTATCGAAAGAATCTCATCTTCCACCAACAATTGACCATTTCGGTTAATATTAACCGTAAAAATGTTCTTTTGCTTAATAATTGGTGGTGCTTCCGTAGGTGGCTCCATTGGTGGTAACATACGATCCAATCCTGCATCTGTTTCAATAGTTGTAGTAACCAAGAAAAAGATAAGTAAAAGGAAAGCTATATCCGCCATTGAACCCGCACTAACTTCTGGTGCTCCTGCTCTTCTAGCCATAGTTTTCTTATTTTATTTATTTACTAAACATGTTTTTAACAGCTGGTATAATCAGAGATAATACAGCGATTATAGTAAGAATAAAAAATACATTCAATCCCATTCCTATATTCTTTATAGTACCTTCATCTGACATAGCAGCGAATTCAGGATCAACATCCGTTCCGCTAGCTAATACATAAGAAACTCCAACTACTAATAAAAAACCACCTACTACGAACAAAGTCTTTTTAAGACCCTGTGGGTTTGAAAACAAGTTTTTTAAAGTAAACACTAAACTTACTACAACAGCTATCCCTAACAAAAGGTACGTAATAATAAACATTGTGTTCAAAGCTCCACTTGAAGCAGCCTCAGCTGCCGGCATATCTGAACTTGGTAATAAATACCATAGTATAGCACTTAATACACCTATAGCAATTAATGCTATTTTAATAATTTTTTGCATAATTTTTAGGTATTAAAAGTGATACTTATTTTTTGTGATCTACCAACATATCGATTAAAGTAATCGAAGAGTCTTCCATATCATTAACGATGCTATCAATTTTAGCGATAATGTAGTTATAGAAAATTTGAAGGATAATAGCCGTAATAAGACCAAATACAGTTGTTAATAATGCAACCTGAATATCACCTGCAATAAGAGATGCACTTAAGTTACCTACAGCTGCAATTTTTTGGAAGGCTGCAATCATACCAATTACCGTACCCATGAAACCAAGCATTGGTGCAATAGCGATAAATAAAGACAACCAAGAAACGTTTTTCTCTAATTGACCCATTTGAACACCACCATAAGCTACAACAGCTTTCTCAGCAGACTCTATACTCTCACCAGCTCTATCCAAACCTTGGTAGTATATAGAAGCAACAGGTCCTTT
>NZ_JBDVOT010000199.1:0-7111 GCF_039968975.1 Maribacter sp.
GTTGGGTGCTTTCTTCTTTTGTACGGCCTTAAAAAATTGATTGGTATCTTTTGCCAATGGTGAAAGAAAAAATAACACCAAGCTTGATGTTATTATTAATCCCCATTGCCAAATTTGTACTTCAGTCATATATTTATTTTAAATCTCAATTTTCTGGTATTTCAGATATTCTTTTCTTTCCAATTCTATTACTCATTCCACCAAACGGGCACATTAATACTATTGCCTTCTGTATTACTAGAAGCTTCAGTGTAATTGGCATTATTTAATGCTTCTTCTTCAGCAGGATAAGGCATGCGTATGGGAATTAAATTATTATTTAAACTAGCAGAAATTGTTTTCAATTGCGGAAAACCTGTTCTTCTATATTCAATCCAACCCTCATAACCGTTTATACTATTTGCTATCCATTTTTGTGTGATGATATTTTCTAATGCATCTCCATTATTTAAAGCTGCGTCAACTGCTAAGTAATCAGTTGGTAGTTCTACTTGCCAGTATGCAAAAGCTTGTGTTACGCCCGTATTATAAAGCGTTTCTGTATCTGCAGTAATAAAACCTTTTTGTGCTGCTTCGGCTAATAAAAAGTGCGTTTCCATGCTGGTCATGAAGTTGGCATCTAAAAGCCCTGTATTTTCTCTAAAAATAGTCCCTAACAGAGAGTAATCTGCTAACGATACCCCTGCTGATGCATCAATCCCATTTAATAGTCCATTATATTCGCCATTCGTGCTATTACCGAATGGTTGATACAATTGTGCAATACGTGGATCATTTAAATCTGTCAAAATTTCCTCCATTGTTTCTGAAAGCACATAATTATTGAAGTCACCAACTCTAAGTTGTGCCAGTCTAAAACTATTTGGCTCTCCGTCCGTAAAGTTGAAAATTGCATTTTCGCTATTCTGGTCAATGAAATTTCCTTCTGTAAATATGCTTTGTAATTGAGTGACAATATCTATTTTCTCTGAAACTCGCATTAGATATTTAATCTTTAAAGAGTTTGCAAAACGGATCCATCCGTCTAAATCACCATTAAATAAAATATCACCTTCTAACGCTATGGTACCTGAGTAGTTCTGTATGGCTAAAATTCCTTTATCAAGGTTGTCAAATATTCCTCCTTCATCCATATAAATAGACTCCTGAGTGTCATAGTTAGGGGTTACGGTTTGCGTATCTCCTTTAAATGCTTCTGAATATGGGACATCACCAAATAAATCTGTTAAGCCAGCCGCCATGTAAGCCTTCATTATTCTTGCGGGACCTTCATAAACGGCATAAGCAGCATTCTCTTGAGACAAATTCAGTATAATTTCATTATCACGTAAATTCTGGTAGAATATAGGCCACGGATTACCACCTAATTGCGGAGATTTTAAATCATGCCTGTCAAATAAGTTAAAATCAAGAGCCGTACTGTATTGACCAAGTAAGTTACCTGCCGTAAAACCTTCGTAAGACATTTGCTCACCATAATCATAGATGACCTGTCTTAACAAAAGACTTGGTTGTACGGTAACCGGATCGTTGGTGTTTGTATTAATTTCTTCAAAATCTTTGGTACAGCCAACGACCAATAATAAGATTAGAATGTTATATATATGTTTCATCTTCTTTTTCTTAAAAATTAAATCCGGCTTTAAAACCTATACTTCTGGTGGTGGCGTATGACATATCTTCAACGCCACTTATAAATCCTTGTCCTTGCACCGCTAACTGCTCTGGGTCAAAATGTGGATTCTCGGTTATTGCAAATAAGTTTTTTCCAATTAAAGATAAATTCAAGGTTGCATCTAAATTGAACAGGCTAAGGTTATCAAACGTATAACCAACGGATACTTGACGTAGCTTTAAAAAAGAAGCATCATATGTATTGTTTTCTTCATGGTTTCTGTCATAAAACTGACGATAGTAACTTTCTGCCGTAACAGCAACCGTATTTGGAGTATATACAGGATTGTCAGCAGTGCCGGTATTTACTACGCCTACCGGTACAATGCCTTCTTCTGGTCTATATGCCGTCTCTGCCAATTGACCACCAACATTACCCAATGCTCTTGTTCTGGAAACAATGATTCCGCCTTGTCGCCAATCGAAAAGGAACCCCATGTTCCAATTCTTGTAATTGAATTGATTATTGAAGCCTAGCATAAAATCTGGGTTATAATTCCCTAGTTTCTGAAGTTCATTGTCTGGTATGTACCTGCCTTCATCCGTTAAGATAAAATCACCATTTTCGTTTTTTAAATATCCTGTACCATATAGGTCACCAACACGACCACCTTCTTCCGCTTGTAAAAATACCGTTTGGTTTTGACTGTCGTAAATTCTGGAGTATGCCAGTGTTAATCGCCCTTCATCTTGTGGTAAGTTTTCTACCGTAGACCTGTTTGTGCTAAAATTTAAAGTACTGCTCCATTTTAAATTTTGACTGATTACTGGCGATAAACCAAGTATAATCTCAACACCTTTAGAACGTACTTCACCACCATTAACTACTTGTTGGGTATAACCTGAAGATATACCAATAGGCAAAGAAATGATTTGATCTTTAGTCAAGGCATTATAATAAGAAACATCAAAACGGACCTGGTCACCAAATAGCCGTATGTCTGCGCCTACTTCAAACGAGGAGGTTAATTCTGGTTGAAGATTTGCGTTTGCGATGGTGTTTGAGTTACTAAAAGTTGGTTGCCCATTAAAAGGAGTTTGTGCTACAAATGCACCTGTAGTTTGGTACGGATCTGTATCATTACCAACTTGTGCCCAACTTGCCCGTAATTTTGCAAATGAGATGGCTTTAGGTAATGCAACCACTTCTGATAGTATAAAACTACTAGAAAAAGATGGATAAAAGAATGAGGTGTTATCTACCGAAAACGGAGTTGCCAATGCGCTTGACCAATCGTTTCTGCCGGTAATATCCAAGAAAAGGAAATCTTTATATCCAAATTTTGCCAAGCCATAAAAACTGTTGATTCGTTTATTAGATTCAAATTCGAACACTTCTATAGGAGAAGCTGCATTAGATAGTCTAAAGATACCCGGCTGTGCCAAACTCGTGGTTTGTGATTGCGAGGTAAATGCTTTTTGATCTAATCTGTTTCCGCCAAAGGAAACATCTACACTTATATCATTGAATTGATTAGCGTAATTTAAAAGAAAATCTGTGTTTATTTCCCTAAAAAATACATCATGCTCTGCGTAACCACCATTTACAAATCTGTTAGAACTATAGGCTCTCTGTAATTGGCGTAATTCACTTGAATAATCCATTCCGGTTCTAATAGTTGCCGTAACATGTTCGGTAATATCATAACTAGCGGAAATATTTCCGAAAACTCTGTCCCTATTAAAAGAGTTTCGGTTTTCATTAAGAATGAAATACGGATTATCAAAAAATGTATAATTATAGGAATATTGTTGTAAGCCCTCTAAACCTGGTTGCCAGTAGTTTTTTAAGTTTTCAATGTTTAACGAACGTGGACCCCAAGCTACTAATGAATAATTGGCATTTTCAGATCCATAGCCATTAGACGGTCTATTGTCACTACTAGAATTAATATAGCTTATAGATGAATTGATGCGCAGCTTATCAATTGGTTGAAAATTTAACCGTGTACCTATAGTTTGTCTGTCTAGATTAACTCCGGGTATTATTGATTCGCTTCGTAAATCGGTAAAGGAAAGACGAAAACTCCCTTTGTCGAAGCCGTTAGAAATAGCGATATTATTAATTAGCGTTGTTCCTGTTTCATAGAAGTCTTTCAAATTATCGGGGTTAGACTTAAACTCGGTCGGTGTTATAGGTATACCGCTGTAAAGGGCAGTATCACCACCACGTACAATGGTGCCGTCCGCTAAAGTTACGGGACTGTCATATTGTGGAATAAGATTACCGACATCTAAACGTGGTCCCCAGCTATACGTAATCAGGTCATTTGTTCCTCCACCTAATCCATCTACAAAAGCAAATTCACCAGAATTACCTTGTCCAAATTCATTTTGAAAATCGGGCAATTGAAACGCTGAATCCACAAAAAAGCTGGTGTTGTAACTAACGCCCAAACCTTTTGAGTTTTTGCCGCTTTTGGTTTCTATGATAATAACACCGTTTGATGCTCTTGTACCATAAAGAGCTGCCGCACTTGGTCCTTTTAAAACAGATACTTCTGCAATATCATCAGGGTTAACATCCATGGCGCCGTTTCCAAAATCTATTTCTTGAAATCCGGCTGCAGCTTCATTAGTAAAGTTAAAGACCGAGTTATTGTTTATAGGTATTCCGTCTACAACAAATAACGGATTGTTATTAGAGAAAGAGGCTTCGCCACGAATAGTAATTTTTGATGATGATCCAACACCGGTAGCACCTTGGTTAATGGTTACACCTGCTAGTTTACCAGAAAGATTGTCTAAAAAATTCACTGATTTTACCTCTGTAACTCCTTTTGCATCTAAGCTTTGAACTACATAGCCTAATTCTTTTGTTTCCCGTTTTAAACCTAACGCCGTCAACACCACTTCATCTAAAACTTCAGATGAATCTGCCAAGGTAATATTAATGGTACGTCTATTATTTATGGAGACCATTTGAGTTTCAAAGCCTAAAACCGAAAATTCAATGGCGCCAGAAAGGTTGGGTACATTTATAGTATACACGCCATTTTCATTGGTGGTAGATCCCGTTACGGTGCCAGACAATAAAATGTTAACGTATGGTATTGTATTTCCATCGGTATCTGTAACAGTACCTGTAATTGTTTCTTGAGCATTGACCATGTTTATCATAAACACCGTCAACACTAATAAAAAGTGTTTCATATATAGCTTTGGACTGAGTTTTCATTTACCCAACTATTGGATAAAGGGGGTCTTAGATAAATGAAGCTACAGGTGAGCCCTTGTTATAAGGAAAGCTATTAGGATATAGGGTAGAGAAGTTTTGGTTAGTGTAGTATAGACTTCTGTTAGTTTTTAAAATATCGGTAATCAACAATACAAGTGTCGATGATAAATCAGAAGAAAAAGATAGAATAGAATGTAAATCCCTTTCGTTATCCAAATCTTGTAATACGGGTAATTTTATTAATTCTGAAGAATCTTCATGTAACCATAATGAAATTTGGTGGTACAAGCCTAAGCGTTGCCAAGGCAAATTTTGAAATTGAGAAGCCTCAAAGTTAGATTTTTGAAGTCCTAACAAATAGAATCCACCATCAATTGAAGGTCCAATTACGGTCTTGCCCTTAGCTAATTGTTGTGCGGTATGCTTAAGATGATGTGTTTTTAAATGTGGAGTGTCATTACCTATTGTAATAATATTAGAAAAACCGCTATTGAAAACACTGGCAATAGCATTAGTAAAACGTTCACCAAAAGAAGAACCAACTTGATCTTCATCTGAAAAGTGGAAAACGGGTAAACCCGTTTTTTTCGCTTTTTTAAGCGTAGAGCGAGTTAAAACATCAAATAATTCTTCACCCCTAAGTATATGCTTATTCGCCAAATCTTGTTTGGCGGAATTGGCAAATACCAAAATTGCAGTACTTAGTGAATTCAATTGATTGATCTTTCTAGTTGTTAAACTTACGTAAAAATAAAGCAAAGGTTTTTCAAGAATGCAAAATCTTAAAATTAAAACATAAGAAAATACTTACTTTAAGTCAAAATGACAGTTTTAGACCATGTGGTCGGTTTTATATCTTACATTTATAAAGCACCTTACTTATTTTACCTTTAAACTCACTGTAAACTCAGTTTATCTACAACATTTGTTATTAAGATCTGGCAAAAATTTAAGGTTACAGACTGGTTAGTCTAAAAAAAGCCTTAAAATTTCAATCAGTTTTAATTTTTTTTTAGCATTGACAGCAATATGCGTGGCATAGGTATTGTAATTAGGACATCAGAAGAATTATAAAAATTTAAATACATATGAAATCAAACACAAATAACAGCAGCGCTTGGAAGGTTTACTTCTCCTCAGCAGTTATTGCTCTGGTTGTTAGTTACGGAGTAATACAATTTAACAAAAAAGATGTAAAAGAAACTAGCGGGGTAACCGTAGTAGAATCTGTACCAGGGGCACAAGCTTTGTATACAAAGGATAATGAAGGAAATATTAAGCCTTTGGATTTTACGGAAACCTCTGAAAAGGTTTTAGATGCCGTAGTACATATTAAATCTACCCAAACGGGATCCACAAGCCAAAGTCAAGGAGCTCGAGAATTGCCAGATCCATTTAAAGAGTTTTTTGGTGATATGTTAAAGGGGCAATCTCCAAACGGGGCGCAGTCAAGACCTAGGGTCGGTACGGGATCAGGAGTAATTATCAATGACAAAGGGTATATTGTTACTAATAATCATGTAATTGATAATGCAGATGAAGTTGAGGTAACTTTATACAACAATCAATCATACAAAGCCACGGTTATTGGTACAGACCCTACTACAGATTTAGCTTTGTTACAGATTAAAGCAGATAATTTAAAAACGATGTCTTTGGTCAATTCAGATGATGTAGAAGTAGGTGAGTGGGTATTGGCCGTTGGTAACCCTTTAGGGTTGAATTCTACAGTTACAGCAGGTATCGTAAGTGCTAAAGCAAGAAGTATACATATTAATACAGATAAGTTTGCGGTAGAAAGTTTTATACAGACAGATGCCGCTATTAACCCTGGTAACAGTGGTGGTGCTTTAGTTAATTTAGACGGAAACCTTGTTGGTATCAATACTGCCATAGCAAGTACTACAGGTACATATACAGGCTACGGATTTGCAGTACCTAGTAATATAGTTACCAAAGTGGTTGAAGATTTACTAAAATTCGGTAACGTGCAACGTGGTATGTTGGGTGTTACTATTAGAACAATGGACAGTAACTTGGCGAAAGAAAAGGATGTTGACTTTACCAAGGGTGTTTGGGTAGAACAAGTAGGTGAAGATAGTGGTGCAGATTTAGCAGGTATGGAATCTGGTGATATTATCGTTAGCGTAAACGGTAAAGAAACAGGTACGTCACCAAGACTTCAAGAAATTATAGCAGGTAAAAGACCTGGTGATAAAGTCGCTATTGTTGTCAATAGAAATGGAAAGGAAAAAGAAC
>NZ_JBDVOT010000200.1:0-17422 GCF_039968975.1 Maribacter sp.
ATGTATTGATTCCTTTTCAATCTTTAGTTCAATTTGATAAACTTGAGGCAATGTTAGCTGTGGATAAAACCCATCTTTCGGCTGGGGCTGACTATATACATGCCACACATGATAAAAAACCATTTGAAAGAATTAGTTCTGTATTGTTACGTGCTTTTCCCAATATGCCTAAAATGAAACCTAGTAAAGTTACAGGTGCACGAGCAGATAGAGTATATGAATTAAGAAGCTACGAAGGACCTACCGAAGCCATGTACCGTAGAAAAGTAGATATGTTTAACGAAGATGGCGAAGTGGAGCTTTTTGAAAGTCTTGGATTCAATGCTGTTTTCTACGCCGATGTTATTTCTGGGGATAAAATGCCCAACCTTATGTATATGACCACGTTTTCTAATAAAGAAAAAAGAGATGCCCTTTGGAAAAATTTCGGCTCTTCTGAGAAATGGAAAGAAATTTCTGTGATGGACAAATACCAAAATACAGTAAGCCATGCAGATATAGATTTACTATACCCAACAGAGTATTCAGATTACTAATCTGGTTTACTCAACACAAATTCTACACGCCGGTTGAGAAATCTACCGGCTTCTGTGTTATTGGTAGCTATAGGTTTTGAACTACCAAACCCTTGAGATGAAATTCTATTTATTGAAATGCCGTTTTCGGTCAAAAAGCCAACTATCTCTTTTGCTCTTTTTACTGATAGTTTTTGATTAAAAGTATTGGTGCCAATATCATCTGTGTGCCCTAATATCTGAATTTCAATAATTGGGTTTGTCAGCAAATAAGAAAGTAAGGCTTCCATTTCTTGTTGATGGTTTCCCCTAATTTTAGCTTTATTAGAATTGAAGTAAACATCCTTAAAAACATGTATACTATCTAAAGCATATTCTTTTGGGTGTTCCGTAATCTTTGAATTTATATTACTCACAGAAACCATATCTAAGTAGTAATAAGACCCTTTGGTTATTTTTCTTTTAGTTTGATATTTCTGTGTTCGTTTGTTGTTTTTGAAGTTCCCGATAATCATATATTTTTCGGTTCCTTTGGCTTCAAACTCCGTGGTCAATTTCACCCATTTTATTTCATCGGAATAATATTTGGAATAAGATATTGTTAGTGTTTCAGATGTATCGCCTTTCAATTTAGAAAAATGCATACCAGATAATACTTTGCTTGTCTCAACCTGAACGGGAAACTCCGTAAACCGGATGCCAAATTCCTTCACCGCAAAATCTGAACGCTCAGCTAAACTCACATAAAACGAAATAGTATAGCGTTCTCCTTTTTTTAAAGTTGTACTTAGTTCTGCTTGAATATACTCTCTGTAATCGTTTGGTGCGTACATGTAAAACCCAACATAACCTATTCCGAAATTAGCAGGTTGTTTTCCGTTAAAATTTTCCGGAGTACCCATGGCACTACTGCAACCATTGAAATAATCTGTTGAACCCAAAGTAGGCATATTCCAATCTACAACATCCTTTTCTAGATTGCCTAAAGTAACGGGACATTGCATATAGTTTTCAAAACTAGGATTCAATACTAAATTCTGACCCGTCAAAAGAAATGACGTACCTAGCGCAAGAAATAGCAAAAAACATGAATGTTGACTTTTAGTTAGCATGCACTTTAAATAGATTCCCTAAAATACAGAAAACATAAATTATAGTGACATTGCCAAATCTAAAGCATAAAAAAAGCCCTTCTTATCTCAAAGAAGGGCCTTACTAACAATAAAAACCAAACCTTACTTCAACTCTTAATTGTTATATAAGTAAATAGATGACGCTTCTGCTAAGTCATTACTAATTGCTGGTGATACATTACCACTGGCATTCAGTGCATCTGAAAAAGCAAGTACTTTACCATTTCCTACTTCTGCAACAAATACTGTTTTTGTTTTATGATCATAAGCAATATCAATTGGGTTACCCATTTCTGTCATAGAACCTGCAACCCTTGTTTGATCAGAAAGTGCTAATGTTCCGCCATTGTCTACAGCAGCCAATTTAGCAGCAAAATCTTGAGTTACTTGAAATCCGCCATCTGTATTTGCATCGGCAGCATCACCAATATCAGACATAACCAATACATCATCAGCTTCGCTATAATCTATACCATGTGTTCTAACGATACCGTCAACTGTAATTCTTTTTGTTGGTGTAATTGCACCATCTGCAGAGAAATCAGTTAAGAAATTATCATACACCGCTAAATCACTTGTTGCATCCACAACAGCTAATAAAGTGTTCCCCATAAACGTAATACCCCAAGTATCAAAACCGGCATCAAAAGTATTCAATAAGGTAAAACTAGAACCATTGTACTCATATACGTAGAACTTATTCTCCGTATTACTAGAAACTACTACTTTGTTTCCAAAAACCGCAATTTCTCTTGGACTAGACAATTCTGAGTTACCTGTAAAATCTGCTACCACATTTGCTAAGTCTGTAACTGCAGTAAAACTACCGTAATACTCTAAAGCCATACCAGAACGTGAAGCTTGTATTAAAGCATCTTCCATAGCATTATAATAAATACCTTCTGTTGTATCTGAATCTGTATCAATAGTTTTAACTAAAGCACCAGTACCATTATAAACACTTACATTACCGTTAGCAGTACTTGTTGCATATAATGTAGTTTCTCTAGCAGAACTAGAATCGCCCGTATTACCATCTGTTTCATCACTACTAAAGTAAATAGATGAAGCCATTGCTAAATCTTTATTGAAAGAAGGAGTTAAATCACCTCCAGAACCTATAGAAGTAAATCCTAATACTTTACCATTTCCTATTTCAGAAACATAAACTGCATCGGTTTCAGAATCATAGGCTACATCAATTGGGTTACCCATTAATGTTGAAGAACCTGCAACACGTACTTGCATACCCACTGGTAATAATTCACCATCAGATAACGCATCAAATTTAGAAGAGAAATCTGAAATTACATGAAATCCACCATCTGTGTTTGCATCATCAGCATCACCAATATCAGTCAATACCATAACATCATCAGTACCATCATATGTAATACCATGTGTTCTTACAATACCTTCTATAGTTACTCTTTTTGATGGATTTAAAACGCCATTGGTAACATTAGAAAGAAAATTGTAATACACCGCTAAATCGCCTGTTGTATCAACCACGGCATATAAATCATCACCTTTAAAAGTGATACCCCAAACCGGGAAAGGCACTTCAACAGTACTTGTTAATGTAAATCCGCTTCCTGTATTTTCATACACGAAGAACTTGTTAGCACCATTATCGGCAACTACAAATGAAGATCCGCTAACTGCTAATTCTCTAGGATTCTCCAAATCTGCACTACCTGTGTAAGAAGCTGCAACTGCATCGCCGTCCATTAACGTACTTACATCTGCAAAAGCTTCTAATTGCAGTGCACTTCTAGACGCTTGAAAAACTACATCTGCAGTAGCATCATAATAAATACCTTCTGCAGCTGTAGTCGTTGTCATTAAGGTAACCAAAGAATCGCCAGTTACACTGTATCTAGAAATATTTCCGTTATCATTATTTGTTACAAACAAATCTGCTCTACGACCTAAAATGGTCATACCCTCGCCACAAGGCTCACAAAAAGAACCACCGCAGTCAATACCGGTTTCATCCCCATTCATAATACCATCATCACAGGTTACATCTGGTGTAACCTCTACCAAGGCATCGTCATCATCACTACATGAGGCTACAAACAATGCGCCTGCTAAAATTGCTAAATAAATTATTGATTTTTTCATATTGTATTTTAGGTTTTATTAGTTGAACCACCAATACTTACGAAGAGACCCAATGAGGGTTTGGTTTTAATTGTTAAACAAAAGTTAAAACAAAAAAACACCTAAAAATCAGACGGTTCTGATATCTTAGGTGCTCATATATTTATTTAGAATCGTATTCTAGAAATCAAATTTATAAGTCGCTCCCCCTAAAATCTGAATTCCCTGAACTTGGAAATTAGCCCAACGTTGGTACGCATTATTAGAAAGGTTTGCCCCTTTTATAAAAAATGACCACTGATCGGTATATCTATATCCAACATGTGCATTGGCATCAAAATAACCATCTAGTGTAATTAATGTAGCCGGAAATTCACTTGGCTGAACATTTTGTACTACCGATGAAGAATAATCTTCTCGCTCCCCAACATAGAATAAGTTAGCACCTGCATACCACTTCTCCCCTATCTGATAATCCATAAACAGTGATGCTTGTAAGTTTGGCAAGTTCCAAGCAGGATTACCTGTTTCAGTATTATAATCATACACCTCAACGTTTACACCTGCCGTAAAATTACGGTTCACATCTACATTCAACTCCCCAAAAATTCCCAAGGTCTTGATGTCATCATAAAACACACCGAAAGAATTACCATAGTAATATCCTTTATCATCTGACCTGAAATCATTTCTCGGGTTCAACGTATACAACGGTCTGTTATTCTCTGCCGAATATGATCCTTTTACATTATAGCTTAAATTAGGTAGCAACTGCCCCTTAAAACCTACATAAGCATTGTATTGACTATCTGTAGGTGCAATATTTAATGTTGGAGAAACAAACGGATTACCTTCTACCAAATCATAATAAGAATTTTGTTTCAACTCACCCGTTACTCCACCATATGCAATTACCGTTTCATCTAGCAATCTATAAGATGCTGTTACTGCAGGATAAATATAGAAGTTACTTTCACTATTTTCTAAATCCATTCCGTAAACCAAATTCACACCCAAATTTAATGACAGATCATCACGCAACATGGTTAACGAAGGATTAATACCTACTTGTAAATTCCCATAAGAAACGCCACCATCATTGGTACTACTATTAACATCTGCATTTTCAAAAGTACCACCAACGTAATCAACATTTACATTAGCATTGAATGTCTCTTCATTTACCGGAAACTCAAACGCAGAATTAAAAATAGCTCTGTTTTCCCCTGAACTTACGGCATCAAAAAATCTACGGTATTTTAAGTCTGCTCTTTTAAAATAAACATCCTCTAAATTTATATGCCCGCTAACTTCGCCCATATAATAGTTTTGACGTTCGTCTATACTATTAAGCACGGTTTCACTAAATACACCAGGCTCTATACCGTACCAGTTATATAATTGGTGTTGTAGCCCAATTGCCGCGCCCCAATCTAAATCGCGATCACGCTTTGCGTAAGAAGCATCTAATCTGGTGTCATAGAATGTATCGTTCAATTCTACACCGTCAATACCTCCACGCGAGGATAAATGGTTAAAACCAATATCAAAATTCTCATCTCTATTGATTGTTCTGCTCGTATAAAACTCACCCAAAACATTACCATACAATCCTGCTCCTAAAGAGGCATAAGAGTTATACAATACTGGCGGTGGCAATCTTTCTACTTTTGATGCCGTGCCCTTATTAGGCGTAAATGTTGATGCTACAGGAACAGAAAATATGCTATAGTTAATCGGTTTTTTCTGTAGCACGATAGAGTCGTTCATGTTAGGAACCGACTTAATCTTAAAAGCATCTGAAACGGTTGGCGTGTAAGCTTTGGTCACCGTTACGGTTTCCGTACCCAAATCTTTTTCCTCTTCTTCTTGAGCAAAAACAATCTGAAAACCAAGCGTTAAAAATATAAGCGTAAATATATGTTTGTTGTACATAGGTGTTCTTTTCCTCGATAATCGAGATTTAACTATTCCGAAGCTTGCGTCGAAATCTAAATAAAATTTTCAATTCAATGTTTCACGGGCTTGCCCGGAGTTTGTTTATTAGTGTACGTAATTTTTTAGTTAGGATCTACCGATGAATTACTCTTTGCCTCTTTTGATTTTATGATAGCCAGTTCTGCTCTTGCCTCTGAAACAATCTCTGGATACTGCGTAAAGTTGGTAATAACACTTTCCAAAATATAGGTTGCCTGGTATGCATCATTTAAAGCATAGTAGTTTTTAGCCATGAGTACTAAACCTTTACCACCCCACTCTTTATATGCCGCATAGTCTTTTGCTAATTTCTGTACCGCTACATTAGAGTTTTCGTATGATCCGTCTTTATTTTCAAAATAGGCGTTGTAGTACAAAGCTTCTGCCGCTGTAGCCCCAGATGCAATCTTTAATACTTCGGCATAGGCAGATTCTGCTTTTGCTTCGTCATTTGTAGCAATAGCCGATCTAGCAATCATAATATGCGCATCACTCTTAATTCTATCGTCAATATTTGAAGTAGACAATACTTTGTCAGCATATTCCAATGTCTTTGGGTAATTCTTTTGATCATAATACCCTTTCATTAAATTGGAACGTGCAAAAGTTCTGTTCTGTGAAATGTTCGCCTGACTCTCTAATTTCAATAAATACGGTAATGCAATTAGGTAGTCGTCTTTAGAAATATAAACTTCACAAACGCGTGTTAATGCCTGCTCTGCATATTCGCTCGTGCTTCTATCTGCAACATATTTATAATATGGTAAAGCAGATTCTTTCTCGCCTTTACCAAAGTACAACTGCGCTAAACTAAAGTTGGCATCTACCGCATGTAACCCGGTAGGGAATTGCTGAATGTAATTCTTGTATCCTTTTATAGCGGCATCTACATTACCTTCTAAATTCTGCTTTTGCGCAGCATCAAAAGTAGCGTTGTCCAATTCTGAATCGGTCACCTCAACAAAATCGAGCGTACGAACCCACGCTGCATATTCGTTTACCTGCCCCATATCTACATAGACCAATTTTGCCGTTGCCACAGCCTGTATAGCTTCTTGTGTTTTTGGAAAATCACGGACAACCGTTTTAAATTTCGCCAAAGCAGCTTCGTTTCTTGCGGCATTATAATTTACAAGACCCTGTCTCATTAATGCTTGCGGTACCAAAGAACTACCTTTATACTCGCTGATCAAGCGATCGTAAGCGGCAAGACCTTTGTTTTCTTGCCCTTGAGAAACATATGTGTTTCCTAATTCAAACAAGGCATCATCTTTAAAACTTGATCTTGGGTACTGGCTAACAAACTCCTCTAGGTTTTCAATTTTACTAGCACCTTTATCAACATAGCCGTAACTCATTGCTTTTTGGTAGAACGCATAATCTTTTTCAGGTCCTGTCAACGCCAAAGCCTTATTGTAGGTTTCAATGGCAGGCCAGTATTTACTGGTTGCATAATAACTATCGCCTAATCTTAAATATCCGTCATGTAATTTCTCTACCGCTACATTTCCATTTGATGTAAATGAACTGAAATAGGTAATGGCATCTGTATACTGTTTCTGTTTAAAGTAGCTATATGCCAAATTATAATCAACATCTGCATACATGTCCGTATTACTTGCAGACGGATTATTCCTGAACGCCGTATACCCGTTTACTGCATCATCAAAACGGTTAGATAAATAATCTGACTCCGCTTTCCAGTAATCTGCTCGTGCCTTGAACAACATGTCTTCTGCATTGCTCAATGATTTTGCAAAATTCTCAGAAGCTTCATTATAATCGCCTTCCATAAAAAGTTCAATACCTCTGTAATAGGCTACTTTCTGATAGACCGATTTGCTAGCATAATTCTTATTTTCCTCTAGCAGCTTCATAGCACCTTCAAAGTTTTTTGAAGTAATGTATGAATCCACCAATAAGGTCTGCATTTCTTCTTGGTGTTCATCTTTAGGGTAGGTCTTCAAGTAATTTGTAATCACCTGCGGAACCGGCTCATAGGCGTTACCGACCTCATAACTTAAACGTGCATAGTTTAAAAATGCGTCTTTTTGAATCTCGGCACTGTAATCCATTTGCGATGCGTTACGAAAAGCATTTAAAGCTTCTTGCTTTTTATCCAACTTCAAATAACATTCCGCTAAATGATAGTATGCATTTTGTGCTACACTATTGGTACCACCAATAATTTTGTTGAACTGGGCAATGGCATTGGCATAGTCGCCACCTTTATAATAAGCATAGCCCAAATAGTAATAATCGGTATTGTTCCATTTACCACCTTTACCGTTGTAATCCGTTAAATATGGAATCGCATTTTCATATTGCTTTAGGTTGAAATAACTCTCCCCAATAATCTTGTTTAATTCAGACACTTCACGACGATCAGCTTTTGGCAGTTGTTTTTTCGCCAAGGCTATTGCCTCTTCGAACTTACCTAGCTTAAAATTCATATCTGCCTGATAATAACTAAGCTTTTCCTCTAATACATCTTGGTCGGTAATCTGATCAAAACGCTGGTTTGCCGTTTCATAATCATCTTCTTGATACGATATATAACCCAAATAATATTTTGCTTGAGAACCGTATACCTGAGAATTGGCAACCTTTTCTAAATACTTTTCCGCCTCTTTTGTTTTACGTGATGAAAAAAGAGAATAGCCATAATTAAAGTTGAACTTATCCATCTCTCCACGAGAAAGGGAACTCTGATCAACCTTGTTATACCATTTTAGCGCGTATGGATATTTACCTGTTTCAAAATAGTACTCCGCCACATCTGCAAAGGCAGAATTACGTTTAGTAGACGTAGGGTATTTTTCAACGAAATCTTCCATTAATCGGTCAGCACCCGTCTGGTTTAAGCGTACTGCCGCATTGGCAGAATAGTAAGCACTATTAGCAGCGGTCTCCTCATCTTTTGTGGACACCTTTACCTTATCAAAAATGGTCTGTGCCGCTTGATATTGTTCATTATTGTAAAGCGCAAGCGCGTCTTGGAATGCCTTCTGTTCATGGGTATAGATCTTAGTCTCTTGCGCATTGGTCAAACCGACCAAACCGAATACCATTGGAATAAAAGCGATGAATTTTTTAAGCATAGTGTTCTGTTACTATTTAGTAGTACCGTTATCACATGTGATAACGGCAAAAATTGTACCTAAGTATATCTAATACCCACTCAAAATAAAAGATTTTAAAAAAGGGTTCTCTAATATCAAATAGAACTTATTACTTTTATGACAACATTTACGTTATGGAAGAGATTGTTTTAGAACTTAAGGATGCCTCTATTTTTCAAAAGGAGAGCTTGGTGTTGAGTGAAGTAAGTTTAAAGATTGCCAAAGGAGAGTTTGTATACCTCATTGGTAAGACCGGTAGCGGTAAAAGTAGCTTCATGAAAACCTTGTATGGCGATTTACCTTTGCAAAAAGGTGAAGGTCATGTGGTTGAGTTCGATTTAAAAACATTGAAGGAAAAAGACATACCGTTTCTACGTAGAAAATTGGGTATTGTTTTCCAAGATTTTAAACTACTGCCAGATCGTAATATCAACCAAAACATGTTTTTTGTGTTAAAGGCAACCGGATGGACCGATAAAGCAAAAATGGACGATAGGGTTTCTAACGTACTAGAAAAAGTAGGCATGAAAACTAAGGGTTTTAAATTTCCACATGAACTTTCTGGTGGTGAACAACAACGTATTGCCATTGCAAGAGCTTTGTTAAATGACCCAGAATTAATTATTGCCGATGAGCCTACCGGAAACCTTGATCCACAAACCAGTGTAGAGGTCATGAAGGTTTTACAGGAAATCAATAAATCTGGTAGAACCATTTTAATGGCGACACATGATTATGCGTTGATACTAAAATTCCCGTCCAAGACCATTAAATGTGATGCCAATAAGGTATTTGAAGTGGTGCAAAGGGCTGTTTAAGTATAACTTATAAGTTAGATATTTTTTTTCCAATTTCCTTGTAAGATTTTTTCATTTCCTTACCAAAATTTGGCCAAAATTTCGAGTATTGTTTTTTAATTGTGTTATCCTTATTTATAGGTTTCATGACCCTATTTGCCTTATCCAAATAACTTATATAATTACCCCAATATTGTTCTTTCGATATAGAATAACCTGTTTTTGAATTTGGATCTGGCTTATAAATTAATCTTCTTTTCGCTCCCTTGTAAGTAAACCTTTTGAATAGTCTTTCCTCAAACAAATCATGATTTTTATTCTCAGGTTTTATTGCAAAATGGACACCTCTTCGAAAGGCCCTTTTCATACTTCTATAGAATTTAGAAAACCCCACAGTTTTAACCTTAACCTTACTCCCATTATATTGAAAACCCAAATATTCCAAATGCTTATTTGGAGAGATTTCTAATTTTTCATTTAAAATACCTCCCTTAAATTCACCATCAACATTTTCGTATCTATAGATATTAGTTTTTTTAGGTTGTATATCTAGTTTAGCTAAATTTTCGATAGAACTACGGATTAAACTATTAAAATAATTTTCATCTTTTTGTTCACAGACTATAATTAAATCATCGCTATATCTTTGATAATAGCCTTCTCTTTCTTCAACTTTATCATATACTAACATATCAAAATCTAGCATGTAAATATTAGCTAGTGTTGCACTCATAGGGGTACCCTGCGGAATTCCTTTTAATTCACATTTACCTCTACATCTTTTATGTTGTTCACTACAACTTTTCTCTACTCTTATTATATTCGTTGCTGTCTTAAAAAATTCTTCTTTTGAACAATATGCTACAACTCTTTCTCTCTTTAAGTTCCAAATATGCTTTACCCTTTTATGACGTAATTTTGTACGTTTATCATCATTAATTAACCCTCTTTCCACTATCAGCTTATGTTTAAATCTTTTAAATAGATCCAACTCATTCACATATCTTTTGGATATCAGGCTTTTGTAAACATTATAATGATCATCAGGCAAACTATCAATTTCTAAAATACGTTTCCATTGTTTATGAAGAATCTTATGATCAAGATTATCGAAGAACGAGGTCACATCAGCAACTATCATTGATAACTTACGATGCTTATTATTTTCAATAAACTTAAAAGTTTCAAAAGCAAATTCAATATTACTTTTATTCCCTTTTTGCCCCTTAATTATTGGAATTTTTCTATAAGCAACAGCACTATTACCAAACTTTTTATCTACTAAATATTCTTCATAAGCACGAGTTAATTCAAAACTATAGTAGCTATAAACAATGGAATCCAAATGTGAAGCATAAAAAATTGGTCGCTCCTTAGGCTTCTGTACTGACCTTTGTTTTTTACCAAATTTGTTTTTTTCAGCATCTTTATTAGGTCTATATTTTCTTTGGTAAATTTTCTTGTGTAATAAAGGTGTGAATTTGTGCTTGGCAATCTTTTTTGGGTTAGTTACATATTCGGTAATCCATCCTGAATCTTTTTTATTAGTCAGTGGTTTTCCAATATGTGGATACTTTTTAAACTTTAACCAGTCCGGATTCATAAATTCTTAAAAAAAGGGCTGGTCGTGGCCTGCTTTATGATGGTACAATCCTTATGCTACTTCCGATTTTACACGTAGGTAGCGCCACTCATTGTTAGAATTAAATTCATATCTTTAATACTTATAACACTTATATTCATGTTACAATCATATCAGACAGAACTCAAGACATTCCTAATATTCCTACAGGTGATAGGACAGCTTTCCACTGCTTTCACTCCCATTTGGATTATTGGAATGATTCTTCACACGTCAGCCAAATTCTGCATGTGATACACCTAAATGTATTGATAATAAAACGTAACCATCAGCTATGTTCCCAGCCCAATTAAAATTATTTCACAATAATAATATTATTAATTTATTGTCAGTTCTTTTCTTCTGAAAATTTAAGATTTTTCTTAAACTTTCAATAATGAAATTACAATTTTTAAAAAAATTAGAATTACCTATTGTTTTTAAATAATACAAATCATCGTAATGCAATAGACTCTAAGTTTTATTTTTTTTAATATTTAAATTAATAACATCAAAGCCTCTCAAAGTAAATGAAAAACCCTGAAAAAATCCGTTTAACCCAACAACAAAAAGAAGAAAAAGACTGGTTAAAATGGGGACCCTATTTAAGTGAACGTCAATGGGGAACAGTACGTGAAGATTATAGTGCCGGTGGCGATGCTTGGAACTATTTTCCGCACGACCATGCCAGAAGTCGTGTTTTTCGTTGGGGAGAAGATGGTCTTGCAGGTATTAGTGATCGTTATTGCAACATGTGTTTCAGCATCGGTTTGTGGAACGGTAAAGACCCCATAATTAAAGAACGCTTATTCGGTTTAACAGGTCCGCAGGGTAATCATGGTGAAGATGTAAAAGAGTTATATTACTATTTAGAGAATACTCCGTCTCACTCCTACATGAAATATTTGTACAAGTATTCTCAGAAAGCATATCCGTATGAGCAACTGATTAACGAGAATCAAAACCGCAATAGAAGAGAACTAGAATTTGAGTTATTGGATACCGGTATTTTTGACGACAACACCTATTTTGATGTCAGTACAGAATATGCAAAAGGTGACGAAACCGATATTCTAATTCAGATTACCATCACTAACAGAAATTCGAAAGCAGCACCTATTACTTTATTACCGCAAATGGTAATGCGTAATCATTGGACATTTAAAGAAATGTCCAGAAAGCCTGTTATCACTCAAAAAGGAAGAAAAAGTAATCCTTATGTACATATAGACCACCCTTACGTGGGCAACTACAATCTCTATTTTCAAAAAGCAGCACATTTATTCTTTACCGAAAATGAAACCAATAGAGAAACGGTATATAAAGAAAAGAACGACCACCCGTTTAAAAAAGATGTATTCAACAATGCGGTATGCAACAATGATTTTGAGCTGGCTACCAAAAACAGCTCAGGCACCAAATTTGCCCCGCTATACCAAGAGATTATAGGTGGTGGGGAAACTAAAACATTTCAACTACGCTTAACAGAAGAAACTCTTGAAGCGCCTTTCTCTGATTTTGATGCCATTTTTAAAGCACGACAAGAAGAATGTGCTCAGTTTTATGATGAAATAGCCCCAAAAGCAACAGATGATAGAAAGGCAATATTGAAACAAGCCTTTGCAGGTTTACTTTGGACGAAGCAATACTATAATTACGAAGTTGAAAAATGGTTAGAAGGAGATTACAAAACTTCAAAACCACCACAAGAACGAAAACATGGTAGAAACAGCCAATGGAAAACTTTACGGAATCATGATATATTATCTATGCCAGATGCCTGGGAGTACCCTTGGTATGCTGCATGGGATTCCGCTTTTCACTGTGCATCGTTTGCCTCTATAGATCCAGAATTTGCCAAAGACCAGCTTTTGTTATTTACCAAAGAATGGTACATGTCACCTAACGGACAAATACCTGCCTATGAATGGAATTTTAGTGATGTGAACCCGCCAGTTCAGGCATGGGCAACTTTACAAATTTACGGCACCGATAAATCTATCACCGGCGTACCGGATATTAAGTTCTTAAAGCGAATGTTCAACAAACTTAATTTGAACTTTAACTGGTGGGTGAACCGTTTAGATAGAAATGACAATAATGTTTTTCAAGGCGGATTTTTAGGTTTGGATAATATTGGGGTTTTTGACCGTAGCCATGGTGTACCCGGCGGCGGATCACTAGACCAAGTTGATGGCACCGCTTGGATGGCAATGTACAGCCTAAACATGCTAGAGATCAGTTTGCGTATTGCCGAACATGACGATTCTTATGAAGACATGGCTACCAAGTATTTTGGACATTTTATATTCATAGCCGAGGCATTGAACAAAATGGATACCGATAAGGCAAACACTTGGGATGATGACGAAGGATTCTTCTATGACCGCCTAACTATGCCTAACGGGCAATCTACGACCATAAAAGTACGATCAATTGCAGGCATGTTATCATTAGCAGCTGTATTGACCATTAAGAAGAGTGTGCTAGATAAATTTCCGAAATTTAAAGCCAGTGTTCTTTGGTTTAAAAAATATCGAAAAGAAACTTTGAAATATGAGGTGATTCAGCAATATGAAGCAGATGGCGATTTACTTTTATCATTGGTTCCGAAAGACCGAATGCAAAAATTAGTTAGTGCGCTTTTAGACGAGAAAGAATTTTTGAGCGAATATGGTATACGGTCATTATCTAAAGTACATGAAAAGGCATATCAAATTCACATAGACGGTGTAGACTATTCCATTGACTATGAACCTGCAGAATCTACCGTATCGCTCTTTGGAGGTAACTCTAACTGGCGTGGACCTATTTGGATGCCTATGAACTACCTATTCATACAGGCATTACGTGAATACCAATGGTATGACGGTAATGATTTCCTTTTTGAATACCCAACCGGAAGCTCAAAATTATTGAATCTTAAACAGGTTAGCGACGAGTTGAGCAAACGCTTGATCCACATGTTTGAGAAAGATAAAGAAGGCAATAGAGCTATCAATAAGAACTACGAAAAATACTACCAAGACCCTAACTTTAAAGATTTGATATTATTCTACGAATATTTTCATGGAGAAAATGGTCGTGGTCTAGGCGCGTCTCACCAAACAGGTTGGACGGCATTGGTTGCCAACCTTATTGAGCAATTAGAAGATTAAAGAGAACTATTTACACACATAACTATCTGTAAATTAGATTAGTAGTGCTTTATTTAAAAAATAGAAAATAAAAAAGAGGCATTTAAAATGCCTCTTTTTTTTATAAAATATCCTATAAACTTTAGCTGTTCTGCTCCAACTCCATAATTAAATTAGCTACTAAAGCAGTCCACCCTGTTTGGTGAGAAGCTCCAAGCCCTTTACCAGAATCGCCATCAAAAAATTCATAAAAGAAATGTTCGTTTTTAAAGTGCTCATTATTGGTGAACACTTTATTGGCATCTTCTGAGTGGTATACAAATTTACCATCTTTATTAGGCTCAAATAGTTTTATCAATCTTTTTGAAATTTCATTTGCAATCTCGTTCAAGTTCAATTTCTTACCAGACCCAGTTGGAAATTCATATACATATTGATCACCGTAATATGAATAGTATTTACGAAGCGATTGTACAATCATATAATTTAAAGGCAACCAAATTGGTCCGCGCCAGTTAGAATTACCGCCGAACATATTGGAGCGACTTTCCCCTGATTCATACGAAATTTGGTGATGACCGTTGTGCTTAAACACGTACGGGTGTTTTTCATGATATTTAGAAAGTGAACGAATACCGTAGTCAGACAAAAATTCATTCTCATCTAACAAGCGAAATAATAGTTTCTCTAATCGAAAGCCTCGCATAATGGAGAACAAGTAATTACCATCAGAATTAAATTCTTCAATATTAGAAATCAAAGAAGCTAAATCTGGTCTTGTTCTTACAATTTCCGCAGCTCTAACTTTAAAATTCTTTAGCTCATCAAACAAATCTTTATGAATGATTTCTACCGCAAACATTGGTATAATACCCACCAATGACCTTACTTTTAATCGGTCTGTATTTCCGTTGTACATTTCTACAACATCATAATAGAAATTATCTTCATCATCCCAAAGAGAAATATCTTTTTGCCCTATGTGATGCATTGCCCATGCAATATTCAAGAAATGCCTAAAGAATTTGGCAACACTTTCTTCATAATTAGGATTGATCGTTGCCATCTCTAATGACATGCGCAACATATTCAAGGTAAACATGGCCATCCAACTAGTGGCATCTGCTTGTTGCATTCGGGTAATGCCCTCTGGCATGTGGTTTCTATCAAATACCCCAATATTATCCAAACCTAAGAATCCGCCCTCAAAGAGGTTGGTTCCGCTTTTATCTTTTTGGTTGACCCACCAAGTAAAATTAATCAACAGTTTTTGATAAGCCTTTTCTAGAAAACTATAGTCTCCCTTACCCGTTCGCTTTTTATCTTTTTCATAAACAGTCCACACGGCCCAAGAATGTACAGGAGGATTTACATCACTAAAATTCCATTCATATGCAGGTATTTGTCCATTAGGGTGCATATAGCTTTCCTTCAAAACCAACAGCAATTGTTCTTTGGCAAAATAAGGATCTATTTCTACGAAAGATGCCATATGAAAAGCGAGATCCCACGCAGCATACCACGGGTATTCCCACTTATCGGGCATTGAAATTACGTGCCTATTGGTCAAATGCTCCCAATGCTTATTTCTAGAATCTGTTCTGTAAGGCTTAGATTCTCCTGGACCGCCAAACAGCCATTTGTATACATCGTAGTAATAGAATTGCTTTGTCCACAGTAAACCTGAAAATGCTTTTTTAGCAATTTCCTGTTGTTGTGCCGGAAGTTCTTTTTTTAGAATATCACCGTAAAACTCTTCACATTCCTGAATTCTCTTTTCAAAAATTGCATCATAATTGCCCCAAGGATCATCAAGTTTTTTCTTACTAAGACGTACTTTGATTGTTTTTTCCTCGCCAGATTTTAATCGCAATTTGTGCCAAACGGCAAACTTAGAACCTTTCTTATCTGGGTTTACCGTAGGTTGACCATCTATAACATGGTCGTTTATACCATCTTTTACATATTGCACCTCATTAGGCACACCGTAAATACGTTGGTTATTGGTCTCGTTCTCACAGAAAAGTTGTTCACCCTCTTCGTGATAAAAATAGTAACGCCCGTTTCGTGTACTACGCGATTGTACAGAACCATCTGAAATGACTTTCATCTCTGGGCGTTCAAACCTATTATTATGTTTCCAGAAATTACGGAACCATAAATGTGGAAGTACATGAATGTTTGCAGCCCTAGTACCTCTATTGATTACCGTAACTTTCATTAAAATATCACCAACATCTTCTTTGGCGTATTCTATAAAACAGTCAAAATAGGTGTTGCTATCAAAAGCCTTGGTATCTAAAATTTCAAATTCAGATTGCTCCCTATTTCTACTTTTATTCTTTTTTACCAGCTCTGTATATGGAAACTTCTTATGTGGGTATTTGTATAAATATTTAGCGTAAGAATGTGTAGGCGTAGAAACCTGATGAAAATAAAGTTCTTTTACATCTTCGCCATGATTACCCTCATCATTGGTTAGACCAAATAAACGCTCTTTTAAAATAGCATCTTTTCCGTTCCAAAAAGCAGGTGCCATACATAGAATTTCTCTAGAATCGCAAAAGCCGCCAATGCCTTCTTCTCCCCATCTATACGCATTGCTACGTGCTTTATCATGACCAACGAAACTCCAAGCGTGACCTTCTGGACTATAATCTTCACGAACCGTTCCCCACTGACGTTCAGCTAAATAAGGACCCCATCTTTTCCAGTTTTTATAATTATCCTCCGTGGCTAATCTTTCTTCCTCAGCATTTTTATGGACCATAAAGTCTTTTTCAATTATACACTTTTCTTTTCAACTTTCATTGCGCAAGGGCAATCTAAAAAGTTTTACAAATGTAATATCCAACCAGGATATTATGTTAAAAATACTATTTGTTATAGTATAAGATTGATTAACGTAGACATCAAGTGATTAGTATTACTTAATCTGTACAATATAGAGAAGTACACTGTTAACTTGTTAAAATTAACTTAGTTAAACTATGAACATCATAATTTACATTTTA
>NZ_JBDVOT010000201.1:0-10646 GCF_039968975.1 Maribacter sp.
TCAGCTACAACACTTATACCAGTACTTCTAGCAAATATGTTAAAGACATTGAAATGCTAAAGACAGCGGGCGAGTGGGCAGAAGATTTACAATCTGGTGATTACGACCTTTCCAATACTGACCCAGCTTTATTACAATATAGATTAGATGCATATACTAATGCGCCAGACGTTATTAGTATGGAAGATTGGTTATTTAAAAATGGAAGTTCTACCAGCCATGACGTAAGCGTTAGTGGTGGTTCTGAAAATATAAAAGCATTTGCTTCTTTAGGTTATTTAAATACCGATGGTATAGTTAGAGGCCAAGGTTACGAAAGATATAATGGTCGTGTGAACATTGACGCCAACTTAAGTGAAAAGTTAAAGGCAGGTTTAAGTATGAACGGGTTTGTTGGTGATCAAGAAATAGTACCTTGGGAGATGAGAGATCTTTTAAGAGCTTATAGTATTAGCCCTGTTTACCATACACAAGAGTCTATTGATTTCGTACAACAATTAGATCAAACTAGACAATCGGTTTACGACGCTAGTGTTGCGAACGGTAATCCTATATCACAACTTAGTGACTCTTTTGACGCAGGCTATAGAGGTATTGGCTTAGACCCTACAAGTATTTATGATTTACAACCTGGTGATGTAGTTCATGATTGGCAATATGGCAGAAACCAAAATGGTATTGGTGGTACTGGTGATGCCGGTGTAGGCGCAAAATTTAATGAATCGAGAAGGTTCCAAAAAACATATTTTGCAAACGCTAGTTCATATTTACAATACGAACTTATGGAAGGTTTAAATCTGAAAACCATTTTTGGAGCAGATATTCAAGACACTCAAAATTATGAGTATCATGCTCAAGTAACAGATGGTCAACAAAGATCTGATCGTTCTCAGTTATCAAATTCAAGTATTAAAAAATCTACTGTTTTAAGCACAACAACCTTAAGTTACGCAAAAACATTTGCTGAAAAACACGATGTTACTGCTGTAATAGGTATGGAATTTGTCAATACTTATTTTAAAGGGACGTCATCAGATGCTACTAATTTACCATTTGGCTTACCACTTAATTATTCTTTTGTAAGCCCAGAAGATGTCAACACTACTACAATTGACGAAGAACAGTCAAGAAGAGGTTTCTTTGGTAGAGTTGCTTATGCATATGATAATCGTTATTTGATATCTGCTTCTTTAAGAAGAGATGGTGATTCACGTTTTGGTGAGAATGAAAAGTATGCAGTTTTCCCTGCACTTTCATTAGGATGGAATGTTAGCAATGAAACTTTTTTAGAAGATAATGAAAAATTAAGTCTCTTAAAATTACGTTTTAGCACTGGTTCATTAGGTACTGCAGCATTCTTAGGCTCTTACCAATCATTGAGTATCTTAGGAACTTCACCAACTGCATTCGGTACAGGTTTCCTTATCCCAGAAGATGTAGCAAATGCTAATTTAACTTGGCAGACAAATACAGAGACCAACTACGGTGTTGATCTTGGGTTCATCAATAATCGTTTTAGATTAAGTGCTGATTATTATACTTCTGATGTAAATGATATGTTAATCAACCAAAGTATTTCTGAGGTTAATGGTACTCCTTCTATTGCTTTGAATCGTGGAGATGTTACAAGTTCAGGTCTAGAACTAGAATTAACTACCAAATTAATAACTAACGATAATTTCTCATGGAACATGAGTGCTAACTACTCTACTGTAAATTCAGAAATTACAAGCTTAGGTGCTTTAGATGAATTACCAAGACAAGTTTATGGTGGTCCAAGTGGTAGAGGTGCAGAATTTAGAAACTACGTTGGTGGTGAAATTGGTGAAATGTGGGGATATGCAGTTACTAGCGAAGTTGAAACACAATTTATTAATGACCCTTCAAGAAATATAGGTTTCGGTAGTTCAGAATGGTATGTAGTTGATCAAAATGGTGATGGCGAAATCACTTATGAGGGTGATTACGTAAAGTTAGGATCTGCTACTCCTGATTTCTACTGGGGACTTTCTAGTAATATGACCTATAAGGATTTTGATTTTGCTTTTCAATTCCAAGGTTCGCAAGGTGCAGAGGTTTATAATCTTGACCCAATATATTGGAAATCACAGTTTGGTGGTAGATTAACCGATGCTTTTGACCCTAATGGCGACCGTATTGCCGATATTGGTCCAAATGCAGGAAAGCATTATGTTGAAACTAGAAATGCACATGGTGCACTTGTACAAGACGCTTCATACGTTGCTTTAAGAAACCTTACTTTAGGTTATACTCTTAGTTCAGACTTAACTGAAAGAGTTGGTCTTAGTTCATTAAGAGTTTACGCAGCAGCGACGAACTTACTTTATATCATGGCAGACAATTACACCTCTTTCAACCCAGAAGGTGTAGAAGTTGAAAATTCTGGCTATGCAGGCCCTACAACCTATGGTTACCAAGAAGGTGCAAGCCCTATTGTAAGAAGCTTCACTCTGGGTCTTAATGTTAATTTTTAATAAAGAAACGATGATAAAAATAAAATCTATATCCATAATAGCCATTTCCATGATGTTGATGATATCATGTGACAATGAACTAGATCAAACACCCCCTGTAGAACTTGAATCTAGTGCTTTAACAAATTTTGAAGGCGTTTTAAATGCTGCCTATTATTACCATACCGGTGTTGTTACACCTCAAGCGGTAATGGGTGAGTTTAGAGCGGATAACATCATTTTTGATGATGAACCACCTTATCCAGATTTTCATGAGTACAATTCAGACCTTGGAGGTTTAGCTGTATCAGAAATATTTTTTCGCCCGTTTTACAGCAACTTATATAAGTCAATTTTAAGTGCTAACAATGTAATTGATAATTCTGACGACCCAACACAAATAGCAGAAGCTCAATTTTTAAGAGGATTGTCATACTTTAAATTAGTAGTTGCTTTTGGTGATGTATCTGTAAATTTATCTCCTTCACCAGATTCAGCTGATCTTTCTCTTTTAACTAGACAACCCGCAGAAGATATTTATTCTGAGATAATTATTCCGGATTTAACCAGTGCTATAGCAGGTTTAGATAATTCTGGGTTAGCTACAGGACGTGCTTCAAAAATCGCAGCTCAAGGATTTCTAGGTAAAGTTTACATGTACATTAATGATTACCCAAATGCAAAAATTGCTCTTGAAACTGCTGTCAATTCAGCTGCCGGTGCAGGAGTTACCTTAGAGCCTGATTTTGCCAATGTTGTAATTGACGAGAGTTCAGAAATTTTATTTGCAACTCAAATATCAAGCTCTATTACAAATTCAGCAAGTGGAACTATTTTTTCAGGATGGTTTCAAGGTGGTGATACAAAAGCTGATGAACAAAATGTTACCCTAAGTTTAATAAATGCTTTTGAGGCAAGCGCTATCGCTGGTGGTGGTACTGACTTAAGAGAAGCTTTAACAGTTGATGTGGCTGCAAGAAAAGGTGTAAAATACTTAGGCGGTCTTGATCAAGATTTTATTGAACTAAGATTATCTGATGTTATTTTAATGTACGCAGAAGCACTAAATGAAACTAGTGAACCTGCTTCTACAGTACTTCCATTGTTAGATCCAATAAGAACAAGAGCAGGACTAACAAGTTTAACAGGTACTGCAAGCTCACAGGCTGAAGTAAGAGAAGCTATTGCACAGGAAAGAAGATTAGAATTAGCCTTTGAGGGACATAGATGGTTTGATTTAGTTAGAACAGGTACTGTTGATGCAACAATGGGACAAACTATTGATAGCAATTATTACGTGTTTCCCATTCCACCATCTGAAATACTTGCAAGTGACGGTGTAATTACACAGAATCCAGGGTATTAACTTATACGCTTTGATTTTTACTATCAGTAAATTCATGAATTAACTTAGAGAATATATCGATATTAAAAATTAAAACATTATTCAAAGAAAGTTGTTTGAGTTAGTTTTTTAAGATGGCTGGCTTTTTTGAGAGAGCCAGTCCATCTTTCTTTAGAATTTCAATGAAGTTTAGAACATTAAACTCTTGAAAAATTTGAAAAGACATTTATTTTCATAAATTTGATAAACCAATCTGGTTAACCAATTTTTCGTAACAATGAAATGTGATATATGAAGCTAGAGATTCTAACAAAAAACGACCATCAGCAACTTCACAATGAAATCATTGCTAAAATTAGAGATTTAATAAATAATAAAAATCTTGAACCTGGCGATAAGTTACCATCAGAACGTATGTTGTCAGAACGTTTTGAAGTTAGTAGAGGAAATGTTCGAGAAACAATTCAGAAACTTGAATTTTACGGCATATTAAAATCTAAACCACAAAGTGGAACTTTTGTAGCAGATATTGGTTTAGTAGCCATGAATGGTATGATAGATGACATTCTTGCTTTAGAAGACCCTGATTTTAAATCATTGGTTGAAACAAGAATTTTGTTAGAGCTTAAAACAGTAAGATTAGCCGCAAAACGTAGAACTAACGACGATTTAAAAAAGATAGAAGCGGCATTAGAATCATACAAAGTAAAAGTCCTGAACAATGAAGATGCCGTTCAAGAAGATTTACTTTTTCATTTAGCAATTGCTCAGGCATGCAGAAACAGCACCATTAACAGAATGATGTTAATTATCACGCCAGAAATCATCAACAACTTTGAAAAATACCATGTCTGTGATAAGAATCAAGGTTCTAAACGAATAAAAGAGCATCAAGATATCTTTAATGCCATAAAAAATCAAAACACACAAAAAGCAAAAGAAATGATGAAAGTTCATTTTAATGAGCTTTACAAATATTGCTACAACATTTAAAAAGTAAATTAACCAACCATATAAGAATATAAGGTCTTTAAGCTTTATACTAAAAGAACTAATTATTCTCATCAACTAACAAGACCAAAAAGCACAGAATTATGAATATTAAAGGATTAAGATGGTGGGTTATAGCATTGATTGCAATAGCAACAATTATCAACTACATCGATCGTCAGTCTATCGGAGTTCTTTGGCCAGATATCGCAGAAGATTTATTTCCTGAAAGCACTAATGATGAACGTAAAGAAATATTTGCCACCATATCTGTAGTTTTCATGTTTGCGTATGCATTTGGACAAGCTATTTTCGGTAAAATTCTAGACTGGTTAGGCACACGAATCGGTTTTGCCATTTCAATTGGTGTATGGTCTATTGCAACTGCGCTTCATGCACTTGCTCAAGGTGTTTTAAGCTTTGGCTTCTTTAGAACAATTTTAGGAATTGCAGAAGCGGGTAACTGGCCGGGTGCTGCAAAAGCAAATGGAGAATGGTTCCCAACTGAAGAAAGAGCATTTGCTCAAGGATTGTTTAATTCTGGAGCAGCGATCGGAGGTATTGTCGCCATACCTGCAATAGCCACCATGACTATATATTTCAGTTGGCAAATGATATTCATTATAGTTGGTGCCTTAGGATTATTATGGTTAATACCTTGGTTAATATTAGTAAAAGCTCCACCAAAAAATCATCCTTGGATTTCAGATGAAGAACGAAACTATATCTTAACAGGTCAACAAAATCAAGATATAGATAATGATGGCACTCCAGATGATGGTTATAACCCTGATACTGGTAAACTTTTGAAACACAAACAAAGCTGGGGAGTTATTATCGCCTCTGCTGCTATTGACCCAATTTGGTGGCTATTTGTAGTATGGATACCTATTTACCTAAACGAAGTTTATGGAATGGATGTTAAAACCATTGGTATTTATGGTTGGGTACCATATGTAGGCGCTATGTTGGGTGCTTGGTTTGGAGGTCTTTTTGCTCAAAACCGTTTGAAAGCAGGTTGGAGTGTAGACAAAACAAGAAAAATCATAATTACTATAGGATGCTTAATCATGTTGCCTAGTTTATTGGCAATGGCAAACCCAGGCGGACCTACAGGTGCCGTATTAATAATGGCACTAATATTATTTGGTTTCCAAACTGCCATCGGTAATGTTCAAACTTTACCTAGTGATTTCTTTGGTGGTAAAACTATTGGAACTTTATCGGGAATAGCTGGTATGGCAGCAAAATTGACTGCAGCCGCATTAATTTATCTAGTGCCTTGGCTAACCTCTGGAGGCAATTATACACCTGCATTTGTAATAGGTGCAACAATGGCCATAATTGCTTTAGCAAGTATCTGGTTATTATGCGGTAAAATTGAACCGCTAAATGAAAATAAATAAATTGAATTAAGAATAGATTAAAATAAATTATAACATGAGTACAGAAGGAAAAGTAGCAGTAATTACAGGAGCAACTGGAGGAATAGGATTTGCAGTTGCTAAAAGGTTAGGACAAGATGGTTATACCGTTATCTTAAACGGTATAGATGACGCAGCTGGTGCTGAAAGAATCAAAGAACTTACTGCAGAAGGTATTACTGCTGAGTACTTAGGATTTGATGTTACCAATGAAGAAGCAGTTGCAAAAAACATTAAAGCGATCGGTGAAAAATATGGTAAGATTGATACGCTTATAAACAATGCAGGTGGTCTTGGCGGTAGAGCTCGTTTTGAAGAAATGACTACTGAATTTTACAGAGGTGTTATGGCTTTGAATCTTGATTCTGCCTTCTTTGCTTCAAGAGCAGCAATACCTTACCTTAAAAAAGGTGAGCACCCATCAATAATTAACTATACATCTAACGCAGGATGGACAGCTGGTGGACCAGGTGCTGGTATCTACGGTACTTCTAAAGCAGGAGTTCATGCTTTAACTAGAGCTTTAGCAAAAGATTTAGCTGAATATGGTATTAGAGCAAATGCAGTATCTCCTGGTACTATTGATACTCCTTTCCATGCTCAAATTAAAGCTACAAAACCAGAAGTTTTCGCTTCTTGGGCCAATAATATTATGTTAGGTAGATTAGGTCAGCCAGAAGATGTTGCTGGCGTTGTTTCTTTCTTAGCTAGCAAAGATGCTGCTTTCATTACTGCTGAAACTGTACAGATCGGTGGTGGTCAAGCTTTAGGTATCTAATACATATTTATACTTTATTAAAAAGCGTTATTGTAATCTACAATAACGCTTTTTCTATTTAGAAGAATCTCGTACAATTAATTCAGAATCTAAAATTATCTTATTCAAAGATTGACGCACCACATCTTTATCAACGTAACCTAAAAAGGTTTCTGCAGCTAATTTTCCTATTTGTTTACTATGCTGACTTATACTTGTAATTGAAGGTGTTACCAAAGAAGTAAACGGTTCATTACCAAAACCTACTAATTTTATTTCTTCTGGTACTTTGATATTTCTTTCTTTCAAAACCTGCAAAGCTCCCAACGCAGCATAATCACTTGCTACATAAACAGCATCAGGTCTGTTTTTTAAAGCCAATAATTTTTCTATTTGATTTCTACCATCTTCTAGTGTAAGGCTACTTTCAGTCAATAATTCTTCGTCGTGCGGCAGATTGTGTTTTTTAATTGCATCTATATAACCTCGTATTCTGTTATTGAATATTCGTGTTCTACGGTAACCGCCTATATGTGCAATACGTTTACAGCCTTGTGCTACCAAATGCTCTATAATCATATGACTACTATCGTAATCATTGATTCCAACATAATCAACATTCAGGTCATTCTCTCCCCTATCAAACAAAATTAAAGGAATACCGTTAGATTTTATTTTTTCATAATATGATAGGTCAACCGTTTCATTTGCCATTGACGCAATAATACCATCAACTTGTAAATATAAAAGCGTATCAATATTATCACACTCCTTTTCAAATGACTCGTTAGATTGAGTTATTATAATGTTGTAGCCAGCCTTATCAAGAACCTCTTCCATATTTTCAACTACAGAGGAAAAGAAATTACTATTAGTTCTAGGCACGATCAGCCCTACTAATTTACTTTTACCCTTTCTTAAGGCACTTGCCAAATGATTAGGCTGATAATTTAATTCTTTGGCAACCTGTTTTACAGCTTTCTTAGTTTTAACACTTATACGCGCGTCATCATTTAAAGCTTTGGACACAGCTGCGGTAGAAATACTTAAAACATTTGCAATGTCTTTTAAAGTTGTTCTTTTTTTATTCAATTAGTTTGTATATATTTGTTTAATCGATTAACCAAAAGTAAGACTTTAATTAATTTAAACAAAAAATGTCTGTTTTGGTTATTTTTTAGCTAAAGTGGTTAATCGATTAAACAAATTATAAATCAGTACATATTAAACTTATAAAACAACATGAAAAAAGTAGTAACATTCGGTGAAATCATGCTTCGTTTAGCACCACAAGGATTTTTAAGATTTTCTCAAGCTAATAATTTTGATGTAGTTTACGGAGGTGGAGAATCTAACGTAGCTGTATCTTTAGCTAACTATGGTGTTCCTGTAGATTTCGTAACACGTTTACCAAAAAATGATATTGGGGAATGTGCAATGATGGAAATGCGTAAAAGAGGCGTTGGCGTAGATAAAATTGTTTACGGTGGTGATCGTTTAGGTATCTACTTCTTAGAAACCGGTGCGGTATCAAGAGGTAGTAAAGTAGTTTACGATAGAGCTCATTCAGCTATTTCAGAAATAGAATCTGGAATGATTGATTGGGACGCTGTTTTCGAAGGTGTTGAATGGTTTCATTGGACGGGTATTACGCCAGCTATCTCTCAAGGTGCTGCAGATGTTTGTTTAGAAGCGGTTAAAGCTGCAAGTGCAAAAGGAATTACAATTTCTACAGATTTAAATTATAGAGCTAAACTTTGGACATACTGTGACGATGCCCACAGAGAAAAAATAATGGCAGGATTAACAGAGTATTGTGATATCATTTTAGGAAACGAAGAAGATGCTGAAAAACATTTTGGAATTCACCCTGAAGGATTAGACGTACATAAAGATGGTGCCGATGTTAAAGCGGAAGCTTTCTTATCTGTTTGTAAGCAGATGATGAAGAAATTCCCAAAAGCTAAAAAAGTAATTACAACGTTAAGAGGTTCTATCTCTGCATCGCACAACACATGGGCAGGTGTATTATGGGACGGTACTAAAATGTACGAAACTCGTCAATACCAAATTACAGATATCGTTGACCGTGTTGGTGGTGGAGATTCTTTCATGGGTGGTTTAATCTACGGATTATTGAAATACCCAGAAGATGACCAGAATGCACTTGATTTTGCTGTAGCTGCATCATGTTTAAAACATACTATTAAAGGAGATGCCAACCTAGTAACAGTTTCTGAAGTTGAGAAACTTATGGGTGGTGATGCCTCTGGTAGAGTTGCTAGATAATTAGAAAACTACTTTAGACCTTCTAAAATACAAAAATGTCGAAAAAATCTATTTTAATTCTTTGCGGTGGCGGACCTGCACCCGGTATTAATACCGTAATCAGTACCGTGGCAAAGGCTTTTTTAAAAGATAATTATCGCGTTTTAGGTTTGCATGAAGGTTTTAAAGGAATTTTCGATGAGAATCCGCAAATCAAGGAATTCGATTTTTTCCATGCAGACAGGATTTTCAGTAGGGGTGGCTCAACTTTAATAATGAGCCGTTTTAAACCTAAAAACGAAAAACTAAACACTAGCCTTTTTATTGATAATAATGTAAAACTGTTGGTTAGCATAGGTGGTGATGACACCGCTTCTACTGCCAACAGAATTACTGGCTTTTTAAAAAAAGAAGGCATTTCAATTTCTAACATTCACGTACCTAAAACTATTGATAACGATTTACCGTTACCAGATAGAAATCCAACATTTGGTTTTCATTCTGCAAAAGATGAAGGTGTACGTATAGGGAATACAGCTTATGAAGATGCACGTACCAGCCAAAACTGGTTCGTGATGTCTACCATGGGGCGTTCTGCGGGTCATTTAGCATTTGGTATTGCTGCCAGCTGTCACTACCCTATGATGATCATACCTGAGATGTTTGATCGTACTTCAATCACTTTTGATAAAGTGGTAAGAATGGTTATTTCATCCATGATCAAACGCAAAATTGAAGATATTCATTACGGTGTTGCATTGATCAGTGAAGGTGTTTTCCATAATATGCCAGAGTCTGAATTAGACAAGTGTGAAATTAAATTCACCTATGACGATCATGGACACCCAGAGTTAGGGAATGTTAGTAAAGCGCATATTTTTAATATGCTCGTTCAAAAGAAATTAAAGGAGTTAGGTATAGATATTAAAAGTAGACCGGTAGAACTGGGCTATGAATTACGCTGCTGTAGACCAATAGGTTTTGACCTTACGCTTTGTACGGTATTAGGTCTTGGCGTAAAAAAATTATTTGACGAAGGTAAAAGTGGCTGTATGGTCACTGCAAATTCTAGAGGTGAGATTACCCCCCTATTCTTATCAGAAATACAAGATGAGAATGGTAAAATTGCTCCTCGCTTGGTCAATATCAATTCAGAATTGGCAGAATTATGCTTTCAAAATTTATTCTATGTAGGTGAAGATGATTATGAGGATGCAAAAAAATATGTGAACAATCCTTCAGACTACGATTTCAACAAAATTTTAACTGAGAAATAAAAAAATCAAATGGCACAATATTCAAGAATAGAAGTAGCAAATGTAATGAAGGAATCTGGTATGGTACCTTTGTTCTATCACCCAGACATTGAGCTAGGTAAAAAGATTTTA
>NZ_JBDVOT010000202.1:0-9362 GCF_039968975.1 Maribacter sp.
ACAGTAAAAATATAATCACGTTCCTTGTAATCAGACTCTACAATATATGTTTTACAGGGAACGGATTTTGTATCACTTTTGCTAAAATCAACATCACCTTCGGTTAAGATATATGTAACGGCTATAGAGTCTAATTCAAACTCTTGAAGTTTTTGTTTTGCTTCATCACTATAGTACATAGATTTTGAACGAATGTCTTTTAGTGTTCTGCAGTCTGGTAGATAACAAAAATATACTCCCGTTTCTTGAGATTTTTTCTTTAGGAAAAAAGTTAGAAATACAATACCAATAGATAATCCTACCAAGAAAAAACCTAACCTCTTTATAAAATCCGCATTCATACTTTACCAATCATTAAGTCTGCGAAATTATGCCTTTTATTATGGATAGAAAAAGTATTGCTATGCCTATTCTAGAAAATTAAAAAATTAATATCACTGTATTGTAGGTCAAACCACTCGCCAACGGACTTGTTGGTTAGAATGCCATGATACATGTAAAGTCCGTTACGAAGACCTTTGTCAAATCGAAGTGAATTTTCTAAACCGCCATCTTCACCAATTTTCAATAAGTACGGAGTAAAAATATTGCTAATACTGACTGATGCCGTCTTAGGGTATCTTGATGGTATGTTAGGTACACCATAATGAATAACGTCAAACTTCTTTCTTGTGGGTTTATTGTGGTCGGTTATTTCACTGGTTTCAAAACATCCTCCCGTGTCAATACTTACGTCAATAATGACAGCACCTTTTTTCATGTGTTCTACCATTGTACTGGTTACGACAACTGGAGATCTGTCTTTACCACGTGTTGCGCCAATTGCGACATCACAACGTTTTAAAGCTTTTAAAAGGTTTTTTGGTTGAATGGTAGATGTGTAGACCGTTTGTTTTAAGTTGGTCTGTATATTTCTAAGTTTGGTTATAGAATTGTCAAATACTTTTACGTTTGCTCCAATACCAATTGCAGAACGTGCTGCAAATTCACCTACTGTTCCTGCGCCAATGATAACAACCTCTACAGGTGGTACACCACTGATGTTTCCAAACATTAGTCCGTTACCATTATTATTAGCCGCCATTAATTCTGCGGCAATTAAAACAGATGATATACCGGCAATTTCACTAAGCGATCGTACTGCAGGATATTTCCCTTCCTCATCACGAATGTATTCAAAGGCAATGGCGGTAATCCGTTTTTTTGCCAATTCCTCAAAATACTCCTTGTATTGTGTTTTTATTTGAAGCGCAGATATAATTGTTGTTTGCGGATTTATATATTCTATTTCTGTGAGCGTAGGCGGTTCTACTTTTAGAATTAAAGGACAGGCAAAAACCTTTTTGGTATCTCTTGTTATTTCCCCGCCTGCAGTTACGTAATCTGCATCTGAGTAATGAGCACCTTCGCCTGCTCCAGATTCTATTAAAACTCTATGTCCGTTTGCTGTTATGGCATTTACGGCATCAGGAGTAAGGCAAATTCTTTTTTCTTGGTATTGATTTTCTTTTGGAATACCAATAAATAATTCTCCTTTTTGACGTAAAACTTCTAGGGTTTCCTCTTGCGGAATTAATTGGTGCTTACTAAAAGGGGAGGTGGGTTGATTCATAACTTATTAATGAGTTGTTCAAATCATTGACTTGAAACTCAAATGTACAATTTTTAAAGAAATCAATGAATTGTACTCATTTATGATGAAGACTTAGATTTCATATGAAACAAGCTTTGTATACGATCTTGAATATGTTTGAAAATTTTTTCTAAGTTCCCTGTTGAAAGTGTAGTTTCAATATCCTCTGAAATGGTAGGTATATTAAAATTACCTTCAGTATCTAGGTTGTCTTTAACTTTTTTTTTTGAGGTATTTAAATCTTTTTCTTTTAGTTCTTTCAACTCGGCATCCATTGCTTCTAAATCAATTCCTAAAACATATTTGTCATACAATTTAATTCTTAAAAAGTAAACAAACGGAATAATTATGATACAGATAGGTAGCAGCCAAAGCAGATTTTCTGTATCAATGTCGTTATCGTAGTTGTATAGCACTTCAAAAATTTGAAAAGCATACATAGCAATTGGTATAAGAATTATATGGTACCACCAATTTTTAACTGTAAGAAACCAGAATATTAATAAATACAAAGGGACTATCTTACCCATCATAAACCAAATGAAGGTAGAGACATCTGCAAATCCATGACTATCTATAGTTATACCTAATATGGTAATAGAGCTATTGTTAGCTTCTGGAATATATTCATAAAGCTTATATAAAAAGGGAGAAATGGCTATGAAAAAAACCATTATAGATTCCATAAGAATCTTCCTTTGGGCTTCCTTATTTTTTACTTTGCGCGTCATTAATAATTATCTATAGACTTTTAACGACGATATTCAAGAAAAAGTATAAAAAAAGGACGTATTAAAATACGTCCTTTTTCAAAAGAAAAAATTTAAAACTAAATCTTTTCTTTTAATTTTCTTTTATCTATTCCAACCTGTTGATTGTCAATATCAATAACTGGTGCAGCCATTGCTAATAAAAATACGCCCAAAGCGATTGAAGCTAGTAATGTTTTTTTGTTTTTCATTTTCAAGGGATTTTTGGTTATACTAAATATTTAGTTTGTCCTACAAACGTAAGAAAAAATATACAACTTAATTCCCTTTTGTCGTAAAAATCAAGTGTTTAAACCGATTTTTTGTGCTTTTTGTCGAATTGTTAGTTTTTCATCGAAAAAATGCAATAAATATTTATTCAGAACGATGTTTCGCTAACATTATCAGGTAATTATTTTTTATGGAAGGTTATTATTGTGAGAGAATTAGCTTTCTTGTAGTTTCGTCTAAAACCTCAATAGTAATATTTTGAACTTCCTTAGGTAGTAGATTGGGAATTTTTTCTGCCCATTCCATAAAAACCCAAACACCAGAATCTAAGTAATCGTCAAGCCCCATGTCCATAGCTTCTTCTTCGTCTTCTAAACGATAAAAATCGAAATGATAGCCCAGTAATTCCCCTGATTCTAAAGCATATTCGTTGACGAGCCCGAAAGTAGGGCTGCTAGCATTATCTGTACTACCTAATTCTTTAATAAGTGTCTTGATTAATGTAGTTTTTCCTGCTCCCATAGGGGCATAAAATGCTAGGGTCTTACTGCTGGTGTGTTCAATGATTTGCTTTGCAACATTTCTTAATTCACTTTCTTGATAAATGAACTCCATCTTTCATAAATTATTTAGGTTCCAAAACTACAAAAGGAATTATCATTTCCTCTAAAGAAACACCGCCATGTTGGTAAGTATTTCGATAATAACTTACATAGTGATTGTAATTGTTAGGGTATGCAAAAAACAAGTCGTTTTTGGCGAAAATATAAGAGCTACTCATGTTAATGCTTGGCAAGTGAATTGATTTTGGGTCTTTTGCGGCTAAAACATCATTCTTTTCATAGGTTAGACTTCTACCGGTTTTGTAGCGCAAGTTTAAGCTTGTATCTCTATCTCCAACAACCTTAGAGGGTGATTTTACGTTTATGGTTCCATGGTCTGTTGTAATAATCAACTTCATTCCCAAAGTTTGTGCTTGTTGAATGATTTCTAACATTGGTGAGTTCTTGAACCAACTGGTAGTCAATGACCGGTAAGATTTATCATTAGATGCCAACTCTTTAATTACTTCCATTTCTGTTTTTGAATGTGAAAGCATATCTACAAAATTGTAGACAATTACCGTTAAGTCGTTATCCTTTTGTCCCTTAAAATTTTGACTAAGGTGTTTGCCTTGTTTTAAGCTGCTAATCTTATGATATTCCCACTTTAAATCTAAACCCAATCTTTTTAATTGGGTACCTAAAAACTTGTCTTCAAATAAGTTTTTACCTCCTTCATCGGTATCGTTTTTCCACCAGTCTGGATATTTTTTTTCCATGGCAAGCGGAGTCAGCCCTGAAAATATGGCATTACGTGCATATTGTGTAGCCGTTGGTAGAATGCTATAATAAGAATCTTCCTTTTTCTTTTTGTAAAATGTGTTCACCGTATCTTCAAAAGCGTACCATTGATCGTAACGTAAATTGTCAACTACTATTAATAGTGTTTTTTGGTCCTTGATTTCTGGAGCTATCCATTCTTTAAATAAGGTATGAGACATTACCGGTGCATCTATATCCGTAAACCAATCTTCATAATTACGTTCTACAAATTTTCCGAATTGTTGATTTGCTTCTGTCTTTTGAGACTCTAATATTTCAAACATACCGCTGTCCTCAATTTCTTCTAACTGCAATTCCCAATAAATAAGTTTTTTGTATAATTCTGCCCATTCTTGGTAAGTGTTTACCATTGAGAGATCCATAGCAATTTTTCTGAATTCTTGCTGATAGTTACTAGTAGTTTTTTCTGAAACCAATCTAGAGTGGTCTAAATTCTTTTTTAATGAAAGTAATATCTGGTTAGGATTTACCGGTTTTATAAGGTAATCTGCGATTTTAGAGCCAATGGCTTCTTCCATTATAGATTCTTCTTCGCTTTTGGTAATCATTACTACGGGTAAAGAATTATCTATAATTTTTATTTCAGAAAGTGTTTCAAGTCCAGAAATACCGGGCATGTTCTCGTCTAAAAAAACGATATCTACTCTTGTTTCCGCTAACTCTTCTAAAGCTTCTTGTCCACTTTGGCAGGTGATTACACTATAGTTCTTAGATTCTAAAAAGATGATATGTGGCTTGAGTAGATCAATTTCATCATCTACCCACAATATTTTTATTTTGTTCATTGAATTATTATTTGACAATAATCAAATTCTATGCTAATGCTTTTGTATAACTTTGAAATGTTAATTCCAGAAAAGACGACGTTATCTTGAAGACATCAAACAAATTGAAAATTTTTAATGACCCAATTTACGGATTTATCCGAATTCCCAATGCGCTCATTTTTGACCTCATTGCAGATCCTTACTTTCAAAGGCTTCGTAGAATCTCACAAATGGGCTTATCTTATTTAGTATATCCAGGTGCACATCATACCAGATTTCATCATGCTTTAGGTTGTATGTATTTAATGCAGAAATCTATTCAAGTGCTTCGTTTTAAAGGTGTTGAGATTACTGAAAAAGAAGAAGAAGGACTATTGTGTGCTATTCTTTTGCATGATATTGGTCACGGACCTTTTTCTCATGCTATGGAGCATAGTATTGTAGAAGGTGTAAGTCATGAGTTTATTTCTCTTCAATTTATGGAAGAACTTAATGGTCGTTTTAACGGAAGTTTAACGGAGGCCATTTCCATATTTACCGGTAATCATTCAAAAAAATTCTTAAATCAATTGGTATCTAGTCAGTTAGATATGGATAGATTAGACTATTTAAAAAGAGATAGTTTCTATACAGGGGTTGCAGAGGGCAATACAAACGCAGAGCGATTAATTACTATGCTGAATGTGGTTGACGGTAATTTAGTAATTGAAGAAAAAGGCATTTATTCGGTAGAGAAGTTTCTAATGGCACGCCGTTTTATGTATTGGCAAGTTTATCTTCATAAGACTGCAGTTGTAGCAGAGCGTTTGCTGATTAGTATTTTAAAGCGGGCTCGTTTCTTAATTGAAAAAGGTGAAACTTTAAATTCTACTAAGGCCTTACATTTTTTTCTGACTCACCATATAGACATTAATAATTTTGATAATGAGACCTTGGCAAGGTTTGCCAAACTTGATGATATTGATATTCTAGCGGCTTTAAAGGAATGGCAATATTCAACCGATTTTGTTCTGGCTTCTTTATGCGAGATGATTATCAACAGAAAACTACTTCATATCAAAGTAAAAAAAGAACCTATTAGCGATAGCAAGTTTTTAATGCACTTAAACAAAGTAAAAAACCAATATAATCTTACAGATGAAGATGCATCGTATTTTGTCTTTAAAGGCGAGCTTAAAAATAAAGCTTACGATAGGCAACACCAGACTATCAACATTTTAAGGAAAAATGGAAAGATTACAGATGTTGCCAAATTATCTGACCACCTTAATTTAAATGCGCTTTCAAAAACGGTAACCAAATATTATATGTGTTATCCTAAAGAAGGGGTTTAACAATTTTTCTTACTTTTACGCCCATGAAATTTACAGCAGGTCAGATTGCAGGTATCTTAGAAGGAGAAGTGCATGGAAATCCAGAAATAGCCGTACATAAACTTGCTAAAATCGAGGAAGGCGAAGAAGGTTCCCTTACTTTTTTAGCTAATCCTAAGTATACTTCATTCATATACAAGACAAAAGCATCAGTTACTATAGTAAACAAGAGTTTTGTTCCAGAACAAGATTTAGATACTACTTTAATAAAGGTAGAAGATGCTTATAAGTCGTTTTCAAAATTATTAGAATATTATAATCAAGTAAAGAACAATAAGGTAGGTATAGAAGAACCAGTATTTAAATCAGAATCTGCTACCTATGGTACTGATGTTTATATTGGTGCTTTTGCATATTTGGGCAACAATGTTTCTTTAGGGGATAATGTAAAAATTTATCCTAATGTATATATAGGCGATAACGTAAAAATAGGTGATAGCGTTACCATTTTTGCAGGTGCCAAGGTGTACTCAGAAACTATAATCGGTAATAATTGTGTGGTAAATAGCGGCTCTGTGCTTGGTGCTGACGGTTTTGGCTTTGCGCCAAATGAAAATGGAGAATTTGCCAAAGTTCCACAGACCGGTAATGTTATTTTAGAAGACAATGTTGATATTGGTGCAGGTACTACTATAGATAGAGCAACTTTAGGTTCTACCATCTTAAGAAAGGGAGTAAAGCTAGACAACCAAATACAAATTGCGCATAATGTTGAAATTGGTGAGCATACAGTAATTGCCGCTCAAACCGGAATTGCTGGTTCAACTAAGATTGGTAAACATTGCATGATCGGTGGTCAAGTTGGTATTGTAGGTCATATAGTTATTGGCGATAACGTTAAAATACAAGCACAATCGGGTATAGGTAGAAATGTAAAGGACAATGAAGTACTGCAAGGCTCGCCCGCATTAAATTATGGTGATTACAATAAATCATATGTTCATTTTAAGAATTTACCAAGAATAATAAGTAGAATCGACACCTTAGAAAAGAAAGATTGACGATGAGCACAACAACTATTAAACAAAGAACAATAGGTAAAGAAGTAAGTCTTACGGGAGTAGGTTTACATACCGGAAGTGACGTAACTATAAAGTTTGTTCCTGCGGATAAAAACCATGGTTATGCCTTTAAAAGGGTTGACCTTGAAGGCGCTCCAGTTATACCTGCAGATGCCACATTGGTGAACAATACTCAAAGAGGAACAAACCTTGAGAAAAACGGCGTAAAAATCCAAACTTCAGAGCATGTTTTGGCTGCTTTGGTGGGTTTAGAAATAGATAATGTTTTAATTGAATTAAATGCCGCAGAACCACCGATTATGGATGGGTCTTCTAAATTTTTCGTTGAAGCTTTAGAAAAAGCCGGTATTGTAGAGCAAGATGCATTTCGTGAAGAATATATAGTTAAAGAAGTTATCTCTTATAGAGATGAGAAAACAGGTAGCGAAATAACCATAATTCCTTCAGATACTTACCAAGTTACAACTATGGTAGATTTTGGTACCAAGGTTTTAGGTACTCAAAACGCTACATTAGAAAAAATTTCTGATTTTAAGGCGGAAATTGCAGATGCACGTACATTTAGCTTTTTACATGAATTGGAAGCTTTGTTGGAAAACGGACTTATTAAGGGTGGTGATTTAAATAATGCCATTGTTTATGTGGATAAGGAGATATCTGAAGAGACCATGAAAAAATTAGAGAAAGCTTTCAATAAGAAGAAGCTTTCTGTTAAAGCAAATGGTATTTTAGATAATTTAACATTACATCAGCCAAATGAAGCTGCACGTCATAAATTATTAGATGTTATTGGCGATTTAGCTTTGGCGGGTACGAGAATTAGAGGTAAGGTTATTGCTAATAAACCAGGTCATTTTGTAAATACCCAGTTTGCTAAGAAAATAGCGCAAATCATTAAATTAGAGAAACGTAATAACGTACCTAAATACGACCTTAGTTTACCTCCATTAATGGATATCCATAAAATTATGGATATGCTGCCACACAGACCTCCGTTTTTATTGATTGACCGGATTTTAGAACTTTCAGATTCTCATGTCGTGGGTATGAAGAACGTTACTATGAACGAACCTTTTTTTGTGGGGCACTTTCCTGGAGCTCCGGTAATGCCAGGGGTATTGCAAGTAGAGGCAATGGCACAAACAGGTGGTATTTTAGTTTTAAGTACCGTTCCCGATCCTGAAAACTATTTAACGCTTTTCATGAAAATTGATAAGGTTAAATTTAAAAGACAAGTACTACCTGGAGATACATTAATTTTCCACTGTAGTTTAATTACCCCGATTAGAAGGGGAATATGCCATATGCAAGCGTATGCTTATGCCAACGATAAATTGGTAAGTGAAGCTGAAATGATGGCTCAAATTGTAAAAAGAACTTAGAATGAATCAACCTTTAGCCTATATACATCCAGGAGCTAAAATTGCTAAAAATGTAGTAGTTGAACCTTTTACAACTATTCATAATAATGTTGTTATTGGTGATGGTACTTGGATCGGGTCTAATGTGACGATAATGGAAGGCGCTCGCATTGGTAAAAATTGTAATATTTTTCCAGGTGCAGTAATATCTGCATCTCCACAAGATTTAAAATATGACGGGGAGGAGACTACCGTTGTAATTGGTGATAATACAACTATTAGAGAATGTGCTACAATACATAAAGGTACATCTGATCGTATGAAAACGGTAATTGGTAAAAACTGCCTTATTATGGCGTATTGCCACGTTGCGCACGATTGCCTTGTAGGCGATAATTGTATTTTTTCAAATAACTCAACATTAGCTGGTCATGTCACCATAGGTGATAATGTAATTCTTGCAGGTTTGGTTGCAGTACACCAGTTTGTGTCCGTAGGCCAGCATGCTTTTGTAACAGGTGGTTCTTTGGTGAGAAAAGATGTACCACCATATGTAAAAGCTGCTAGAGAGCCGTTATCTTATGTAGGTATCAATTCTGTAGGATTAAGACGTAGAGGATTTATTTCTGATAAAATTAGAGAAATACAGAACATCTATAGAATTCTTTATCAAAAGAACTACAATAACACGCAAGCTGTACAAATTATTGAAGCTGAGATGGAAGCAACTCCTGAGCGTGATGAAATATTACAATTTATTCGTGATTCTCAACGTGGTATCATGAAAGGATATTTCAGCAATAATTAAACTATTACTTTAAACTTAAGATAACAATATTAA
>NZ_JBDVOT010000203.1:0-3546 GCF_039968975.1 Maribacter sp.
CACACCCTTTGGGACTTTGATCAGAATTCGGCACTTACATTTAAGAAGATATTCAACGAGCAAAAAGTTGAAGTGGAATTAGAAGAGTTTCTGGAGGTGTACGTACCTGCAAACTTAAAATTCTGGAGACTGTTTAGAGAAGATAAAATAACAAAATCCGAATTACGGTACCAACGCCTAAAATCGGTTTTTGATACTATGGGTTATCCTGCTACAGATGATTTAATTCATATGTTGTCAGAAGAATATATAAATCATTTATCCTCTTTCAACACCCTTTTTCCTAACGCAATAGAGGTGTTAGAGTATTTGAAACCAAAATATAAGTTACATATTATTACCAATGGGTTTCAAGAGGTTCAAGAAAAAAAACTTAGAAATTCTGGTATATTCAACTATTTTGAACAGGTTATAGATTCAGAAATGGCAGGCGCTAAAAAGCCTAACCCAGTCATTTTTGATTTAGCTTTGAATAGGGCTGGTGTTTTACCAGAGAAGTCATTAATGATCGGTGATAGCTTAGAAGCGGATATTATGGGGGCTAAATCTTTGGGATTTTATACTCTACACTTTAATGCTCACAAAGAAGAACCTCATGATGTAGCTCCTATTATTTACGATTTGCAAGAAATAAAATCCCTTTTATAGAGTTACTATTATTATAGACACTTGTCTATAATAATAAACTCACAAGAGGTGATGAAAGGGGTACGTTTTTTAATAATCATCATGGTAGGTATGCTACTGGTAACTTCTTGTTCAGAAGAACAAGATTTTGATCAGTTAGATGATTTAACCATTACCCCAAATTATGAAACCAGTATTTTCTACGTAAAGGCTCAAGAAACCTTGATTAATAGAGTAGAGGGGTTAGATTTTTTTACTCAGGATTTTAATTTTGACGCTTTTGAAGAACCTTTTTTTGCTGATAGGGTTCTAGCAGGGGTACTGACTTACGAGTTAGAGAATACTACCAGTAAACCTATAGAAATTAGATTAGAATTTTTAGACGAAGCCGAAAATGTATTGGACACTGAAGTTTTTAGTATGGATGCAGCACCAACGGCTATTCTACAAAGAGATGTCGCATACGGTGCAACGGGTAAAAGTCTTGATATTATAAAAGCCACTTCTGAAATAAGATTGACCGCTATTAACTTAGGAGATAATAGTAGTGAGTCCGCCTTACAAGATCCCGCAATAGTGCTTCGTTCTAGCGCACAATTTACTTTAGAATTACAATGAGATTAAGCCACTGCCTTTTTGTAGTTGGCGTATTGCTTACTTTGGGTCTAACAGCTCAGAATAAGCAAATACTATATGATTTTAATGAAATACCTCAGTCTCTTTCTGTAAACCCTGGTGTTGAAACAGATTTTAAATGGTATGCAGGTGTGCCTTTATTATCCGGTATTTCTGGCTATGTAGGATCAAATGCTATTTCGGTGAACGATATTTTTGCCAATGATGGCATAGATATCAATTTGAAGTTTAGGGAACGAGCTTTAGAAGTCCTTACTCCAAAAGATGAGTTAAGTACTACGATACAAATGGAATATTTTAGTGGCGGATTTAGAAGTGAAAATCCTAATGTATTCTATTCCTTTGGCGGATATCTTGAGTTTGACAATATAGGCTACTGGCCTCAAGATTATGCTTATCTAATATATGATGGTAACGCTGATCAATTAGGTAGAAGATATGATTTGGGAGATTTAAAAGTTCGTGGTTCTTTGGTCAATGTTTTTCATTTTGGTGTCAACAAAAAAATAGATCGCAACTTAACCATAGGTGCAAGAGGAAAGCTGTATTCCGCAATCGCAGATTATAGTTCTTCAACAAATAATGGACATTTAAGTAATGTAGAAGGGCAGAATAATTTAATTACGACAAATTTAAATGCAGATTTGCTTCTGCGTACATCTGGACTGCGAAGTTTAAGAGATGCCAATAATGATGATGCGCTTGCAAATGAAATTATAAGTAGAGCGCTTTTTGGCGGTGATTTAGGTTTAGGTGTTGACGTGGGGTTTACTTATCACTTGTCTGAACGTACAACGGTTACTGGTAGTTTATTGGATGTAGGGTTTATATATCATTCTGGAGACTCAAAAAGTTATAGCCTAAAAGGAAATACATCTGTGGAAGGAATAGAAATAGATGTGCTGGATAATTTTGCAAGTTTGGATAGGGATTTTTGGCAAGATTTAATAGATGAAATTGAAGAGGTAGTGCCTTTTGAGACAGATACTAAGAGTTATGTTTCGTTCAGACCTACAAAGTTATATGCTTCTATTAGAAATGATTTTGGAGAGCCTGTAGGTAATGGTGGCTCACAAAGTTGTGATTGTACCGCCGGATCTTCTGGTGGCCAGTTGCGCACTAAATACAGAAATTCATTTGGTGGGCAATTATACATGATCAATAGACCTAGAGGTCCCCAAATGGCATTGACAGGTTTTTATACGCGCAGAATAGGTAATGCTTTGACACTAAAAGGAACCTATACTGTAGATAAATTTAGTAAGACCAATATTGGATTGGGAATGAATCTACAGGCAGGTCCAGTCAATTTTTATGCAATGGCAGATAACCTAATATCTTATAATAATATAGCGGCCACCAACTACGCATCGTTTCAATTTGGGTTGAATATTATATCTTGGGGTCGTAAATAGTAGTACACCTTCTTTCGCTTCTTTTTATTTTTTTGGCATGCTTTTTTCATATATTACCATGAATTTAAAATTATTTCGTTTTGAAAACAGTTATCGCAATACTATTCACATTTATAGGGCTTTCTTCATATGCCCAAACGAACTTAGATGATTACAAGTACATCATTGTACCCAAAAAGTTCGATGCTTTTAAGAATATGAATGAACATCAAACAAGTACACTAATAAAATTTCTATTTACAGGAAAAGGTTTTACAGCGGTATATGACGATCAATTACCGGAAGATTTAAAATTTAATAGATGTTTAGGGGTTGTTGCAGATTTACAAGATGACAGTAGTATGTTTTCTACCAAAACCATTATTAATCTAGTAGACTGTAATGATAAGATTGTATTTAGTACCATGCAGGGTATTAGTAAGGAAAAGCAATACAAAGAGGCCTATAACGAAGCACTTAAAGAATCTATGCGCTCATTTAATGGAATGAACTATACTTACAGTGCTAAGAGCGAAAAAGATGAGCCTGTGACCGTTAATTTTAAAAATGACGTTAAAAAGTTAGACGAATCTAAGGCCGCTGCTGCTTTGAAGGCAGAAAAGGAAATGAAGGAAGAGAAAACAACCAAAAATACAGCGGTAATATCCAAAGAAACCGAGCAAACACAATACTATAATGATCGTACTCCTGTAGCATCTAATATTAAGAAAACAGCGCCTGAAACATCTGTTTTAAAAAATGTTGAAGTTAACAAGACAATGAAACAAGATATTTGGTATGCACAGGCTACTGATACCGGTTACCAATTGGTAGATAGTTCTCCAAAAGTTAGAATGAACCTAATGAAAAGTTCTGCCGATAATGTTTT
>NZ_JBDVOT010000204.1:0-3038 GCF_039968975.1 Maribacter sp.
GAATTATTGGCAAGTGAGCCACATGATGTAGCTGCGCATATGCACTTAAAATATGTGAATAGAGATGCTTTAGCGATAAAGAGAATTAAGGAAAAAGATAAATTTCAATATCTATTAAAAAACAAACCACTTCATAAGAAATCTGAATTAACCAGAATAAAAAAACTAGTGATTCCCCCAGCATGGCAAGAGGTGAAAATTGCACCTATAGCCAATGCTCATTTACAAGCTGTTGGGTATGATTTAAAGCATAGGTTACAATACCGTTATCATGATTTATGGTTAAGGGTAAGAAACCGTACCAAGTTTTTAAGAATGGCCCATTTTGGCGAAGCCTTACCTAATATTCGTAAAAAGGTTGATGAAGATTTGCAGTTAGATGGCTGGCCCAAAGAAAAAGTACTGGCCTTAATTGTTAGGTTAATGGAAGAAACCCACATTCGTATTGGTAATAGGCAGTATGCGAAAAGAAACAAAACTTACGGTTTGTCTACTTTAAGGACAAGGCATTTAAAAACAAGTAAGAATAAATTAAAATTTGAATTTACCGGTAAGAAAGGTAAAAAGCATAACATTTCCCTCAACAATAGAAAACTGCGAAAATTAGTATTGCAATGCGAAGAGATACCAGGATGGGACCTTTTTCAATTCTTTGATGAAGACGGCACTAAAACAAGTGTTGATAGTGGTATGGTCAATGAATATTTACAGGAGATTAGTGGAGACCTGTTTACTGCAAAAGATTTTAGAACCTGGTCAGGTACGTTGATTTTTTTTGAATCTCTTTTAGAAAATGAACCTACCATAGTTGAAAGTAAAATAAAGAAGAATACCATAAGAGCATTTGACAATACAGCAAAAGCTTTAGGTAATACTAGAAATGTATGTAAGAAGTATTACGTACACCCATTTGTAGTAAGTAAGTATGAGAAAAATGAACTGGATGAAATGTTTAAAAAGGTAGAAGCTACACAAGCTACGGAATACCAAACTGCAGCAGAAAAAGTACTGATCGACTTAATAGCCGACTTTAATCCGCTAAAGAGTCTGTCTAAAAAGAATTAATCGTTTGGGTTCAAAAAAAATAAAGACTTAATCGGCACGTTCCACTTCGCTTTCGCTTTTTAAAACATGATCGCCATCATCTTGTTTAATGTAAAGTGCTTTATCATCATCACTACCATTTCTGGTAACTTCATTTCCTTTAATTGTCTTTGTCGTTTTTGAGGTATAAGTTTCTTCAACTTTACCTTTGGCAGTGCCATTGCCCCATGACCATTTTACAGCTGTACCTTTTCTAATCATAATGTATTTAATTATTGTTTGTGCTTTCCATCACTTCTAGTGTTTGGAGAACAAGTGATGGAAACTACCTATATAAATGTGCACAAACGTGAGAACTAATTTGATACTGCAAGTTCTAAAAACTGTGAGGTTATTGTGTAGAATGTCAAGTTTATTTTTAATCCTATACACCTGATTATTAACCCAATTCAAAGGAGTTAATGCTACTTTTTTTCAAGGTAAAAAGAACCGATGATCACCTTTATATTTGACATCAAAACAATACAGATGTTAGATTTAATTGCAGGTATTTCAATAATGATGGGTTTAGGTTTCATTGGTTTAATGGTACGAGATTATTTGGTTGATAGTACATTAAATGAACTGACCAAAGATGATGAAGATGCCATGTTTAAAATTGATATGGAGCATGTGCTCATGTATTCAAATAAATCTAAACTAAATGACGTAGACGAACTAAAAAGAAAGTTACAAGATTTTAAAAATAGAAATAAGTTTTATAAGATGTAATTGTGATTGTCATCTCTAAATAAAAAAATCACATCATTAAAATAAAATATAAAATGAGTACATACACAGAAGAAGTAGGAAATAAATTAAATGAACTTTTAGAAAAAACATATGATGCCGAAAAAGGATTTAAAAAGGCAGCAGAGAATACGGAGAATATGCCGTTAAGATCGTTTTTTGAAACAAAGGCAAAGCAACGTTACGATTTTGGTCATGAACTAAAATCAGAAATTAAGACATTTGGTCAAGAAATAGATAAAGGAGATAGCATGACCGGTAAGGCTCACAGAGCTTGGATGGATGTAAAAGCTTTATTTGCTTTAGATAATGCAGAAGCTATGTTAGAAGAAGCAATTAGGGGAGAAAAATCTGCCATTGAAGAGTATGATGATGTTTTAGAAGACACTTCATTACCATCAACTACGGCAACCATTTTAAGAAGTCAAAAAGAGGCTATTAAAAACGGACTCTCAAATATTAAAATGTTGGAAGACATTAGATAAATTTATTGTTATATGAATTAAAAAAGAGGCTGTTTACAGCCTCTTTTTTTTGTGCTAAATATTAGGAAAAGTGCTCTTTTCTAATGCGTTATATTTTTAAGTTTCTGCAATAAGAGGACTATGATTATTTGCCGAACTTTATGTTTAAAGCAAAAGATTGATATGTATTTTAAAATTTCAAATACAGCAAAAATGAAGGAGATAGAACAGGAGGTAAATGCTTTGTTCAAGTATCCAGATTTATATAGCCCGCAAGTAGTTATTAGTGGCTTAACAGAAGTTTCTATACCTATAATCACCATGAAAGAGCCTAATGAGGTCAATTTGGCAATTTGGGGTTTGTTGCCCAGTAGTTTCAATGATGATTGGGAGCAATTTCAAAGGTTGACCAATACACTGACCATACCTGGAGATAAATTGGAAATGGATATGTGGTATGATGATTCTTTTAAGAATAGAAGGTGTATAATACCGGTAACAGGTTTCTTTACATCTGTACTTAAAGACGGAGAAGTTTACCCCTACCATATAAGTGGCAAGAACGGTAAACTTCTCTATTTGGCTGGTATATATACTACATTAGAAGACGGGTTTATGACCTGTTCTCTATTAACAGGACCACTCGAGAACAAAGTAGTTCGTTACCAAAATTTAGTGGATTATATGCCTGTGCTAATTGATCGGGAAGATAAACACGATTGGTTTTCTGCTGATACAGAA
>NZ_JBDVOT010000205.1:0-4944 GCF_039968975.1 Maribacter sp.
TTTCATTATCACCATCTACCATTTCTTGCATCCACTCATTAGTAACGGTTACACCATGAGTTAATTCTTGAATTGGATTACCCTCAGTACCAATTTCTAAAAATTCTTTAATATCTGCATGCTCTACCGGTAAGTAAGGTGAAAAACGACCACGACGAACAGAACCTTGACTTACAACATCTACCATAGATTCAAAAAGCTGCATAATATGTACAGCTCCAGAAGCCTTTCCATTATTCTTTACTTCTGCACCTCTATGCCTAATGTTACCAAAGTACCCAGATGTACCTCCACCTAATTTAGACATCATACCAACTTCTGACTGAGTATACAAAATGTTACCCATATCATCGGCAATATTAGAACCAAAACAGCTAATTGGCAACCCTCTTTCTTTTCCGAAATTAGACCATACCGGTGACGCCAAAGAGTAAAAACCTTCACTCATGTAACCATAGAACTTGTCTGAAAAACCAGGCATGTTCAATATCTTTTCCGCTCTATCAGCAATTTCACGTATACGGGTTTCCGCAGAAATTCCAGGTGATAAGTAACCAGAACCTAAAAAGTTACGGCTATCTTCATTTAACCACTTAAAGCCTTCTTCTTTATCTTCTTTTAAGCTTTTAAGCGCTTCTTTCCTAGCCTGTACCAGTTCATTAGAACCATTCAGTTTTACTTCTTCTTGTGTGCTAGTCTCTAATTTAATTTTTGAATCGTTCATTTAAAATAAGTCGTCACTGGTTATACTTTGTGTTCTTTTGCTATAGTTGATAGAGCGTTTTACGAAGAAATCGCCGTGTTTGGTACCAATAATTTCATCATCGAACCATTCTGTTTGCGATAGTAATTCTTCGTCTACGTCGAATACTTTTTCGATTCCAATACTTTCTATTGAATCGTTAAATCTCTTTTTAATAAATTCTTTCACTAAGTTCTTAGGTAAGAAATCAATTTCACCGGCTTCAAAAATCCAATCTATTATATCACTCTCTGATGCGAATGCCTCTTTACACATTTCCTGTACAGAACCATGAAACTCTTTATTGAACCATGTAGGATTCTCATCTTTAATGATATTAATGATATCAATTCCAAAATCACCGTGAATCTGCTCTTCTTTAGACGTAGCTTCAACAACATTAGAGATACCTTTAAACATATTCTTATGCTTGTTGAAAGCCATAATTATCAAGAACTGCGAGAATAAAGAAACATGCTCTATAAATAAGGAGAACAATAATACAGACTCTGCATATTCTTGATTATCCTCACTTTTAGAATTCTTTAATGCTGTTTCTAAATAATGAACCCTTTTCATTATTACAGGTTTCTTCTTCAAGTTTTTAAACTCTTCATTCAACCCTAATATTTCTAATAAGTGCGAATAAGCATCATGATGTCTTACTTCACTCTCTGCAAAAGTTGCTCCTACAGAACCTATTTCTGGCTTAGGCATTTTTTGATAGATGTCTCCCCAAAAACTCTTTACCGCAACTTCTATTTGTGAAATTGCCAACATGGTGTTTTTGATTGCGTTTCGCTCAATATCTGTCAACCCTGTTTTGAAATCTTGAATATCGCTGGTAAAATTAAACTCTGTATGAATCCAATATGAATGTCTTATTGCAGATACATATTCATATAATGCAGGGTATTCATACGGCTTAAGATTTACACGTTTTTCAAAGACATTAGACTTTCTTCTTTGTGCCTGTTCGTTTCTATATATAATGTAAGCTTTAGCTACATCAAAGAAACCACCCTCCATTAATTTATTCTCAACAAAATCTTGAACCTCCTCTACTGTAGGAATATAATTGATATCAGCTTGCTTTCTTTCTAAAAGTGCTGAATGCACATTATTAGAGATAATTTCAGCTTCACTGGGTCCGCCATGTTCTACAGCTGTCATAGCCTTTAAAATGGCATTAGTTATCTTGTGTAAATGAAAAGGTTTTGTCGAAAAATCCCTTTTTATGACTTCTGTGATCTCCATGTTAATATAAAGTTAATGTTGTGGGTAATAAGCGAGGTGTAAAGTTCGAAAATTAATCACCTTAATTTTACATTTACCTACTTAAGCTTTTAACAGGGTTATCAACAATTTAAATTTTAACACGAAATAACTTGTTAAAAACTTTCTTAAAAATAACACATAAAATACCTTATATCAGTTAATTAACATAACCTATTTAAATATAGAACTGAAATAACCTTAAAGAAATACTTCACTTATTTTTTTAAAAAATTATTTTTATGGAAATTTCTCATAAGTTATTTTTTGTAATAACCCACTATGAACTATAAGGTAATTTTTCGAATAAAATTGACGCCATCTTAAGTAGTTTTCGACCAATTAGATAGTTTAATCCACATTAACCTAAGCATTATATTTTTTACTTAAACCACAACTTTAGTTACTTCGATAAATTCACCCTTTTGCGGATTATTTTACCCTTTGTACCTCCAATGCTTTCAGCTTGTACTTCTAAGTCAATTATGTCGTTTTTTGTAAGAATCTTTGAAATATAGAAATCTTTTGCCTGAGTTTTACCTAACCAAATTTTCTCATTTTGGGCATTTAAATAATATAAGTTATGATATACATTCTCTAAAACCGAAGTAAAATGCACATATAATTCCGTGCTATTTTCTTGTGAAAAAGTTTGAACTTTAAATGTTGACGTTAATGGTCTAGTTTCTTTCTTAGACAACAATGATAATTCACCTAAAAAAACACTGCCTTTTCCTTTTGTACGCGCTCCTATTTTTGACAAAAAAAGATTTTTTCCGGCAGGTATATTAAAGCTATTGTTTTTCCAAGAAAGAGATTTTTTAATTGGGTAGGTCAAAACATCACCATTTGACAACTGACAATATATTTCTAATGATATAGCTCCAATTGTTTTAGCCACAACATTAAGTTTCACATTTTTATCTAAACTTATTTTAGTTTTATACAACGGAATTTTGGCATCTTTAATTCCTTTAAACAATAAACTACTACCACCGGTATAACTATCTTCAAAATTAAAAGTAGCCTTCACTCTAGTACTATCTACTTGAAATTGCCAAGTTGGCAACACATCTTGTATACTAAGGTTATGCCATTCATCTTTTGAGAGTGTACTGCCCTGCTCATTATAAAAGCGACCTAGACCATAATTAAAGTTCGTTTTAAACGGTAATTTATTGATTACACTACGAGGTTTAAAATAATCCGCAAAACCTAACCAAGTACTAGACCCAAAACGCGTTTCTGTTGATGGACCACCGTTCCAGAACTTTTGTTCATTGGCGTATACATCTTCAGGTGTTTTTGTTTCTGATATATCAAAAGTAGAATTGGACCAGTATATACCAATAGATGTATTTTTAGGTTTTCCTTCCTTATATAAAGCTTCCCATTTTATTGGAGTCTTATAACTTTTAGACTGTACATCTATACCCGCATATAAATCCCACTCACTCCTACCTAACTCCTGCGCCAACACTTTGCTATCTTCTAAATTGACTTCGTGATACCTGAAATTAATAAAGAAAACATCTGACATGTTCTTATCCTCATTTTGAAAAAACATTGCATTGTGATTATTTAGTTCATCTTGCCAAATAACTCTAGAATCGTCTACCATAGCATCATACCAAACCAATTTTAAATTGGAACGTTCTCTATAGTAGGATATGAACTGCTGCATTAACTCTCCCATTTCACCTTCCAAGTCATACGTTTCTTGATTTATGAACCATCCATCAAAATTATAGGTATCGGCAACTTCTATCAATTTATCCGCTACGGGAAAACTACCATCTTCATTTTTTACCAAAAATTCATAGACCCACTGCTCTTTTCCTCCATATACATTAGGCGGAAAAAATACGGTACCAATGCTTTTAACTCCATTTTTATGTGCGGCATCCGTCCAAAATGCAGTCGGTGGTACAATAATACCTTCGTTTGCTGAACCACCCCATTGCACAAAATAATCTATGTATTGCCAAAAAGGAAATGCATATTGTTTTACAGTAGAAAACCCTTGCGATGGGTGATAATTGGTGGTATGCGGTGCCATTAAGGCAATAATACCCGGTATTCTTTCTGTATAATCATTAATATCTGTTGTGTCATCCAAAAAGCGACTGGCCAAAGCTACATGACTTATATTAAATTTTGATTCAGCATCTTCATTTGCGCTCCATTTAAGAAGCTCTTCTACAAACCAATATGAAGAATAGGGCTGATTTTCTCCATACTGTTCTTTTTGTGCATGACCCTTAGTAGCAAAACCTATTATCACTAGATATATTAAAATCGCTTTCTTCATATTCATTCTCACTTTTAATCATTTAATACGTAACTAGGGATATTATGCAGTATTAGCTTTTAATTTGGCTGATAATCGTTCTATCTTTAATCTTAGTATCGTCTGCTAACATTAAAGCTTTACTTAAAATTACAGATAATGTAGAATCCCCCTCAAATGGCAGAAACACCTCATTTGCACGTTTAGATCGATCCGCTACAATACACAAATACTGATCATTTGGTTTCATTAATATATTGCCACTCCCTAAATGTATTTTGTAAATTCTCATATCGCCTTTGACTACTAGAAAATTACCTTCAAAAGAACATTGATTTGCAATCTTTAATTTCGGAATTAAATTTTCAAGAAGTTCTTTTCTTTCTTGACCACTTACTGCAAGATTACCAAATGAAAAATCTGCCCAATAGCCATGGAATCTTTCTTCTCCCCCATCTCGCCAATTAGGATCTGCACCAATACTGGTAACACCCACAAAAAGGTCTACATCTCTCATTGCTTCTGAAAAAACAATAAGCGGAACTTTATCCATTTCTACTTGACTTTCCTCATCATAAAAACGAACTTGATCTGTCTGTAAATAGTTAAAAATTCCGGAATCATTGGCAGAGTCTTG
>NZ_JBDVOT010000206.1:0-4546 GCF_039968975.1 Maribacter sp.
GTAGAATCATAGCCGGTGTTAACCCGGGTAAAATAAAAGCAAAAACTCCGCTAAGTAAAAATGCTATACCACTTCTACGTAATAACATGGATAAGATTAGTTTAAATTCCCCAGAATTTATTCTAACTGCCATACCAATAAATAGTAGAACCAATGGGGTCATTAAGCCTTTTATACTTAACGCAGTGTTTTGAAAAAAAGAAGGAAGAGAAGAAAGGTTCAATCCAAAGCCTAGCATTATCAAACCTACTACTATTACCATGTTTATGGGTTCATTAATTAATGATACCATTAAACCCTTTAGTTTGCTCTTAGATGATTCTTTTTTCTCGGTAATTGAATTCTTTCTATACCAATGCATGGCTAGCATGTACAGTAGTATCAAAACGAATATTTTATTTCCAATATCTGCAAGTGCAGCCAGCGCCAAGGTATCATCACCTAAGTAAGCTACAATAAAAGGAAAGCAAGATAGACCAGGTGCAGTAGATGGCAATAGCATCATCAAGGTCCGTTTTTTACTATTCTCTTCGTTAGGTAAGGATGCCGCTAAAAAATATTTACTGGCTAGCAACATTAACAAGTTGAAGGTCAAAGCCATTAAGGGGTAGGCCAATAAAGTTCCGTTAAGCTCTATTTTAAGGAGTGCAACAAAGATTGTTGCGGGAAGGGCAACACTTAGTATTAAAACTTTAACTCCTTTTAAATCTTGTTTTGCAACCTTCTTTTGTAATAATACACCAAGACCAATGATAAGTATTAACTCAAGGGTTTTTTGTAATGCAAAATCCATTCTTTGGTAGGTTTCGTTAATGAAGTTCTTGGTACTTAGTTTGTGAATAGTCCGAAGGAGTTGAATTCAAGTTAGTTGTGTCAAGGCAATTCTTCTCTCTTTTCAACTCCGGGACTAATTCTAACTTAAACGAGCACTTTTTCGAGTGCGGTCGTAAATAACTTCATCTCATCCATAGTACCCATACTTACACGGCACCAGTTTTTTCCGTAGATTTCAAATGCTCGTACACCTACACCTTCCTTAGTCATTTTTTCCAAAAATGGCTTTCCGTTCATTTGTATTGGAAAGATGATAAAACTGGTAGAGGATGGTACGTATTCAAAACCTAAGCGATCAAGATTTTCATAAACGTATTCCCTACATTCTTTATTCAGTTTTCTGGTTTGATCTTTAAAAGCAACATCTTCCATACTAGCCATTGCAGCATAAACTGATGGTAATGAAATACCCATGCCACCACGGGTGATTTTTTGTATTATATTTAATGTTTCTGGTTGGGCAACAACATAGCCTACACGTAAACCGGCCATTCCTTGAATTTTAGAAAAAGTACGGGCAATGATAACATTTTTACCTTCGTTGATAAGAGATACCATACTCTTTTTAGCAGCGTCGTCTAAAAAGCCTAAATAAGCTTCGTCAACAAAAATAGGAGTCTTTTCAGATACTCGAGAACAGAAATCAATCAGTTCTGAATGGTCGGTCATGCTACCTGTTGGGTTATTTGGGTTGCAGATATATACTAGTTTAGTTTCGTCATCTACAGCAGCTTCCATTGCTGCTAAATCATGAGACCAATCTTTTTTTAGAGGAATCGGCTTCCATGTTGCTCCTGTAGCTTCTGCAACCTTGATTAGTGACATATACGCTGGATCGGCAGAAACGATATTTCCTCCATTTTGAAAGAATACCATTGCTGTTTTTTCCAATAGATCGGAAGATCCAGGACCCATCATTATATTTTCTTGTTTAACGCCTTCTTCAACTGCAATTTTATCCATCAGTTGATATAGTTCTTTCCAAGCATATCTGTTTCCCTTAGGGGCATATTCTTGCATTGCAGAAACCGCCATAGGTGAGGGTCCGTAAGGATTCTCGTTTGCGTTCAATTTTGCTGCAAGCTTTAAAGGTTGTGTTGGTGCACTTGGTAAATACTCTTTAAAAAATGGAGTGTAAGGTATATCTCCTTTCGCATCTAGCGTAATAGTTTGTGATGGGAAAGCTCCATAGGTTAAATAAGGAGCTGCCATTACACCTGCTGCGGTAAGCACTCCTTTTTTAAGCCAATCTCTTCTGTTTACTGATGTTTTCATATGTGTTTAAGTTTGAAATGTTGGAATATGGTTGATTTAATGCATCATAAAAAGGAGATGATTGCTCCACCTTTTTATCTGTGTAAAATCATTGTTTTAATACCGATAATTGTTGGTGTTTCTTATTTAACAATATTATCGAATGTTCAAGAATTATGGAAATACCTATAGTATATAAGGATAGGTGTAGAGGATGTCTGTAAAGGTTTTTATTGAGTAATTGTTATTTTCTGGTCTTAATAATTACTTTAATTTGATTTTTAAATCAATGATTTGTTTAAAATTATCAATTTGGTAATATTTAGGCTAGAAGTGCTTTTTACGTAATCAATAATTTGTTTATAGAAAAATAAACAAAACCTCAATTATATGCTCTTTTATTGCCATATTAATACTAAAAATATGATAACTATAAATTAAATTTGTTAAAATAGCTTAAAAGCCTACAATTGTTCAATAAATATTAAGCTTTTATTGAAGTTGTCATTTAAACCAACTAGACAGATGAGGAACAAATTAGACCAAGTTGATTTCAGTATTTTAAACATTTTGGCAGAAAATGCACAGACCCCTTATACAGATGTGGCGAAGAAGTTGATTGTATCTCCAGGTACGGTTCACATGCGAATGCGAAAAATGAGGGAAATGGGATTAATCACTGGAGCTACCCTTAGTCTAGACTATGCAAAGATGGGATGGAAGATGACTATTTTCTTAGGTATTTTCTTAAGTGAAATCAGCCTTTTTAAAAAGGTAATGGCACGGTTGAATGAAATTGAGGAAGTGGTTAAAATACACCACGTAACCGGAAAATACGATGTCTTTATAAAGATGCATGCAAGAGATAGTTTTCACTATAAGCAAGTGTATCAAGATGAAATTCTTAGTATTTCTGGTATACGCGGTATAGAATCTTTTATTTCTATTGAAGAGAACTTAGAACGCCACATTCAATTCGTAGAAGTAGAGGAAGATTGATTACATCAGTTTCATTTCTTTTGGATTCCAATTAACAGGCTGTTTTCTTGAATAGCTTTCGTTTGCCAAAAGAGCCGCACCTGCAGCTCTTAATCCAAATTTTGGATCTTGAATTACTTTCTCTTTATTTCTAATACTGCTGAAAAAATTAAAGAAATGATCATAATGCGCTCCTTTATAATCTCTTGGTGCTTGCCAAGTAGATGATCCCGTAGCTAAGCTACCGGCTCTAGTATTTAATTTTTTTGATGCGTATTCTTTTCTAATCTGCGCTTGCATATCTTCTGTAAATGATATCATAGAATATCCGCTAGGTTCCATACTTAATTTAGAACGGTTTACGGTAACCGAATTTTGACCCACTTCCATTTCTCCCTCGGTACCTATTAATTTAAATCCGCCTCCACCGCCACTACCAGCAATGAAGTTAATGCGAAAGGCGGCATTAAAAGGTGCGTGTGTTTCGGTCTTTGGATAATCATATAGTGTTATTGAGACATCTGGTACGTCTCTACCGTCTTTCCAATAACGTAGTCCTCCTGTTGCCAAAGCTCTATTAGGTCCGTCTGAACTAATGACATAATTTAAAGTTGAAAACGCATGAACAAATAAATCGCCGGCTACACCGGTTCCATAATCTTTATAGTTTCTCCATCTAAAAAATCGATTGTTATCATAAGGTACTTTTGGTGTTTTGCCCAAGAATGTATCAAAATCAACGGTTTTTTTATTAGCATCAGTTGGCACAGGATATTGCCACGCACCCTCGGCAGAATACCTATCATTATACATATCTAACATAACTATATCACCAATAGCACCATCTTCATAAAGTTCCTTTGCTTTTTCATTCCCAAGGGATGCCATACCCTGGCTACCTATTTGACAGATTTTGCCAGAAGCTTGTTGTGCTTTTATGATTTCTTGTCCCTCATTGAAATTTTGTACCATTGGTTTTTCGCAATACACATGCTTGCCTGCTTTTAATGCAGCAACTGTTATCGTTTGGTGCCAATGATCGGGAGTAGCAATTAGAACAGCATCAATATCTTTTCTTTGTAATATTTCGCGGTAATCTCTTGTTACAAAAATATCGCCACCCCAAAGCTCTTTTGCTCTCTCTAATCTGCCAGTATATAGATCACAAGCGGCAACGATTTTTACACCCGTTACCTGCAAGGCCGCTTGAGTATCATAAATACCTTGTATACCCGTGCCTATTAAAGCAATATTGATTTGGTCATTTATGCTAAACCCTTGAAAAGAATATGCTCGTTGTAAAAGTTGAGGTTCGTTTGTAGATGCTGCTAATATAAACGGTGTTGTACTTATTGCAGCAGAAGTAAGTGAAGCCCGTTTTATAAACGACCTTCTTGAATTTTTTTGACTCATGAGTTGAAATGCGTTGAAATTAGTTGTTGTTGTAAGCAATTAAAAATACCAAATAATTATCGTCTTG
>NZ_JBDVOT010000207.1:0-25768 GCF_039968975.1 Maribacter sp.
CGTTCTGAATTTGTAATCATATCCACCGCTTTTGCTACCATTTGTCTTGGCGGAGAAATATTAAAAGGTGTAATTCTATTTTCTGGAGTTTGTGCCTTTTCGCTTTCGGGCTTTGGCATAAAAGCTACCTCATCAGGAAAAGTAATATGAGATACATCTCTATTTATCAAGGCACTTTTAATTGCCAAACTCATTAACTCACTATGCTTAGAATTTTGTTGCACACTATGGTTAAAATTGGCTACTGTTTGAAATGCACCCACTAAATCTACCTCTTGAAATGCACCTGTTCCCAATACTTGTGTATTTACTTGTCCTGATAATGCCAGCATTGGTGAGCGGTCTACTTTAGCATCCCACATGCCCGTAAACATATTCGTAGAACCAGGTCCTGCAATACCAAAGCATACTGCGGGTTTACCCATGAGTTTACCATAAGCTGATGCCGCAAATGCCGCAGCACCTTCATGACGAATTCCATAAAACTTGAAATTTCCTTTTTCTTCTTGACGCATCATTGCATCTGCAACCCCTAAATTTGAATGCCCCACCATACCAAATCCAGTATCAACGCCCCAATTTACCATGGTCTCTATCATGACATCAGAGATTGTTTCTGCGTGCTTCTCCTCCTCTTCTATTCCTACAAAAATTTCATCGCCTTCTTCCTTTGTTGGAAAAGTTTCTATGCCATCATCATAACCTCCTGGCGGTACACCTGTACAAGGATCAAAATCCCAACCGTGCCATGGACAACGTAATAATCCGTTTTCAATAGAACCTTCCCCTAAAGGACCGCCTTGATGCGGACACTTATTATCCAGAGCAGAAAATTTGCCTTTAAAATGTGTTAAGCAAATACCTTTATGAGCAGCAGTAACAGTCATTACACGACCTTCTGCCAATCTCTTTTTATTATCTAACACTTTATGCCAAACTACTTTTTTTTCCATGGGTGGGGTTTTTTATCTGGTTACTTAATTTTTATTAATTGGTGTTCTTTAAAATCGGGCATCGTGATATTAAAATGCTCATAAACCGATTTCGGAATTCCTAAATCAGCCATAAACACTTCAACTACACTTGGTAGTTTTTCTAAAAGAGTTTTAGGAGCTGCCAAGGTCATTACTTGGTTTGCCTTAAATCCTAACAATTCACCATCTTTAGAAATACCAACGGGAATATCCAATGAAATTTTAAATGCCGATGATGCGTTTGCCAATGCAATACTTTTTACAAATGCATCTGAAAGGGGCAATCTTTGAGAGAACCCTAAATAGGCATCTACCCAAATATCGGTAGTTTCAGGAATACCTTCTTTTGCACCAAAAAGTAATGCTCTTTCTAATTGAGCTTTTGGAAGGTCTTTGGTTATTGGAACAACCAAATCTAAATTCACATTATACCCCCAAGCAGCCAGTCTACGAGCAGCGACTAAACCGCCGCCGCCATTGTTTCCATTGCCAACGCCAATAGTAATTACAGAGGTCTCAGTTGCCTTTTTTGCGATTAATCTTGCTAGTTGAAGCCCTGCATTTTCCATCATCAATTCTATGGAGAGGTTATATTTTTCAACCGCCCAATAATCCATTTCTTTAAAGGCTTCTAACGAAAGACTAGTTACCTGCATAACTAATTTTTATAGGTATTGATAGCTTCCGTAAAAAACTGTATAGCTTGTTCTTCGGTAATTTTAATAGCTGGTAAAACTGCTCCTTTAAATCCTTCATTTTTCCATTCACCTAATGAAAGTGAACTAAACTTAGAAGTATCTAGACCATTATGACCTTTGTATCCACTGATATAAAAATAATGTTCATTAATCATCGTATCGGGTACGGCTAAACCTAAACCAATAGATAAATCATCAGAAATGATAACATAAGCGCCAGAATCAAAATGATGTGGCCAAATACGAATGTCTGATTCCAAACCATTTACGCCAAGCGTTTTTTCTAAACCAGACTGCGTTAACGTTCTTAAATTAGCAAGTTCTTTTAATTGAGCTTTATCTAATTTAAAAGTAAAGGAATCATCAATAGAATATGGTAGGTCATAGTGAAAACTATAACTATATGTCTTACCTAAAAAAGCATTAGCAGAATTTGTTAACCACTCCAATACCTGTTGATGTGTTTTACCATCTAAAGCAAAAGAGGCATTGTTTTTATTAGAATTCCACTCTAAAGAAAAGGTATTATAATTTAGGGCAAGTACATCTCCATTTGTTGACAACGGGTGTGTTTCTAAACGTTGCTTATCAATTGACCAACCAAGATTTGTATGGCTATCATCTGCCTTTTTCTCTACAAAACTTATACCTGCTGCAGCTAAATACTGTGCCGCTAAATGCATCATTTTATCCATCTTTATATTTTTTTAAGCGTTAACACCGCCATAATTAATTCCTGTTAAACGATGCATATCATGATTAAAAGTAGATAGGTCATCAAAATTAAATTTTGAGATATCATCATGACCACAAGCTCTCGCTATAACCTTAATTAGGTTGTTTGTAGCATCAAAATAGTTATGTAATTGTTTTGCCGAAGATTCTATTATCAACCTACTTCGCAAAGATTCTTTTTGTGTTGCAATACCTACCGGGCAGTTATTACTACCACAAGCACGCATACCCAAACAACCAATTGCCTGCAATGCTGAGTTAGATACTGCAATGGCATCTGCGCCTAACATAAGCGCTTTTCCAAAATCTTCAGCAATTCGTAAACCTCCTGTAATTACTAAAGTTACATCTGTAGCACCTACTTTATCTAAATATTTTCTTGCTCTTGCCAAAGCAGGAATTGTAGGTACGTTAATATTGTCTCTTAATATAGTAGGTGCAGAACCAGTTCCCCCGCCTCTACCATCTAAGATGATATAATCTACACCCACGTCTAAGGCAAACTGAATGTCTTTTTCTATATGACTGGCTGCTATTTTAAACCCGATAGGAATACCTCCTGTACGTTCTCTTACCTCAGCGGCAAAAGATTTAAAATCATCTACACCATGAAAATCTGGAAAAGTGGCTGGTGAAATTGCTGTCTCACCTTCTTTTAGACCTCTTACTTCGGCAATTTCTTTACTGACTTTAGAACCTGGTAAATGTCCGCCAGTTCCTGTTTTTGCACCTTGTCCTCCCTTAAAATGAAAGGCTTGAACTTTGTCTAGCTTATCCCACGAAAATCCGAATTTTGCCGAAGCTAATTCATAAAAATACTTGCTGTTGTTTTCTTGCTCATGTGGTAACATACCGCCTTCTCCTGAGCAAATACCTGTACCTGCTAATTGCGCTCCTTTAGATAAAGCTATTTTAGCTTCGCGAGAAAGCGCCCCAAAACTCATATCACTCACAAAAAGAGGAATATCTAAATGTAAAGGCTTTTTTGCCTTTGGTCCAACAACGACCTTAGTTGCCACTTCATCTTCATCTAACAAAGGTCTGCTTGCCAATTGCGCAGGCAGAAACTGTATATCGCTCCATTTTGGTAAGGTATTTCTATCTACTCCCATAGAAGCGGAAAAACCATGATGACCCAAGTTTTTAAGTCCGTTCGTTGCTAGCTCTTTTATATATCCCGTATACGGTTCAGTTTCTTCTGGGTGGGTATCTGCATAAGCACCCAAATAAGCATCTCTATTAAAAGGTTGCGGGCTATCCACCAAATAGGCATCAATCTCTTCTTCATCTACAAAAAGATCATCACCATCTATTTTAGTGGTAAACTTATGCAAAACCTCAGCGTTATTGTATTCTGACACCCCGGTATCTACCCTATAATCCCAACCGTGTACTCCACAAATAAGGTTATGACCATCTACATGACCGTCTGACATTAAGGCTCCTCTGTGCAGACATCTACCGTAAAGCACTGAAATATCTTCATCGAATTTTACGATTACTAAATCTAAACCATTAACTAATGCGTGTTCTGGTTTTTTGTTTTCTAAGCTACTTACTTGAGCTATAACAACTGGTTTCTTCATGGATATTTTTTTGATTAACGATTTACTTAATTTTAGAAATTAAAAAGCACTAGTAGTATAAGTGCTTATTAAAACATGTGATTATGCATGAAAATAACGCTCATTAATAATTAAGCCATCTTTCCATTTTGTTCGATTAACTTGCTCAAAACGATGCTGTACACCATCATTAGTCGTAAATTCCATTATTGCTTCATAATAAGATACATTACCTCTTACCACTATATTTTTCATAGTATACCCCGCAAAATCCGTTACTGTTGCCAATAATTCTTTTTCTGCCTGTAAACAAACCTCTTTTCCTACTTTAGGTTCATTGTTTGCTTCTTGCAACTGAACATCATCATGAAGATATTTCTCCATAGCAGGAATAAACGCTCCTTTACCAAGTAATTTTTTTAAATCTTTTAATGCAGCTTTAATTTGTTTTTCATTAAATTTTCTTGCTGCTTTCTTTTCTTTCTTTTTTGATTTTTTGCCAGACATTTTTAATTTCTTTTAAAATTTTTGTATCTTTTTTCCTACAAAATTTAACGTAAAAGCTACTAATATATTTCTTAATACCCGACTTTTAGAAAGAGAAGCCCAATGTAAAAACTACTCTACCACCATCTACGCTATTGAAATACCCTAAGTTTGCAGTGAATGCTTCAGCTCCTATTAACCATGCCGATGCACCTACCGAATTATGCCATTTATTAGATGTATCATCTTCTAACCAAACCCTACCGTAATCGAAACTACCGGTAACACCAAACCTAAACGGTATTAAACTTGATCTTAAACCTCCTAAAGGAAATCTTAAATCTGTATTTTGGTAAAAAGCTTGCTTACCTGTAAAACGTTCGTTTCTAAAACCTCTTAAACTTGAATTACCACCTATAGTAGCTGCATGATAAAATTCAAAATCATCTCCTATCAACGCCTCTGCACCAATTTTGGTAGCAAAAACAATACTTCCTGTTTTCGTTAATTTATGGTCTACTGCCACGTGTGGTCTTATGTAAGCAAAACTATTGTCTGCATCACTATTACCTATATTAGTTTTATACCCAACTGTAAGACCTGCATCTAAACCTAAGGTTGGAAAAGCGGAACTATTTTTATTTTTAAAATTGTACGCAACCTCTGCCCCACCATATGTTTGCCTCTCAAAAACTAAGCTATTAGCCGGTAATAATCCTGTAAAACGATCTTGTATGTTCTCTACGTCAAAAGATTCTACCAAAGGTTTAAAATAAAATGACCCTCCTTGTAAGCCTTCCCAGTTTAAAGATATAGCCGCCTTTAATTTACGAATTCTTACCCTATTAAAATCTAAATCTACTTCATCCTTATCATACAGCGTTTCATTACCAAAACCGAAAAAATTCTCTGAAAAATTAGGACTTGTATACAAAGCCTCTATACCAAAATTCCAATTATGGAATATGTTTGAGAATTGTGCGTCGTATGATAAATCAAACCCTGACGTACTGGTATAGAAAGCAGCATTTATACTGTGCTTATACGTAAACGGATTTCGTTGTAAACTATAAGTAGTATGGTTGCTTATTATACCAACCTTTAAACCATCATCTGGATTAACCGCTATTAAAGGTAATTGCTGATTAAAATTATGTTTTACCTTTTTATGATCATAATTATTGATATCATAATCGTTTACTAACCACTTTTTAGAACGTTTATTTACAATGGTATTCTCCTTGTCCTTATAATCGTACAATTTTACGTTCTTGGTATTTTTAAAATCGTATGTATCATGTTTTTTACCACCTACAATCTTAATTTTTATAGGATGATCACCATTACCTTCAACCAAAAATTCATCTTTACCATCTAAACCGAACAACCAAATCTCTTTGGTTAAGTCTTTTGAAAATGTATGGTTTAGAAGACCTAAATCCTTACGATCAATTTTTACACTTGTTTTACCATCTGCTAACCTTGTAATGGTAAATTTATCAGCTTTTTGAGTTCCTGTCACTACTTGAAATTTATTCAAGTACTCATAATAACCTCTTGCTATTTTTTTAAGATTAGATCGTCGTCCCTGTAATTTTACTTTTATATCATTGATTGTTGCGCCTTGTATTTCTTTAGGTATAGCCTTAAACGCCTCTTCAATATCTTTGTCTGATAGGTTGTTCTGTATATGATTTGCTTGTTTTTCCCATTCTTCCCAACCAGATGCATGAATTAAGGTTAAATCTAAATGATAAGGCGATGATGCAAACCATTTTACACTTCGTAAATCTTCATCATAGGTCTGCATTTTTCTTAACCCAGGCACTACTCGTGTTAAAAAACTAATCAGTGCTCCATCATATTTTGAAAAAGCTTGATCACGATCTCTTGGTATTGGACTACAGTATTCACTACCATCTTCATTTTTATACAATGCCCATCTCCATTGATCTTCATGTCTGTCCCAATCGCCCAAAAGCATATCAAAGAGTCTTGCTCTTATGTAAGAAGGCTCATCTACTACAGATTTTCCAGACTTGTTTATTTCCTGTAAAACATCTGCTGTACTCAATATTTTATCTGGTTTACCAAAACTTTCAGTTGCAAGTTGCGTATCGCCAACATGTTCTTCTATCATATAAAGTTCATCACCGAACTCATCATTATAAACACCTAAAGTTTCCTGTTTTGGGATATAGTATAGTATTGGATTAGTATGGTTTACACCTACGGCTTTTGACAACCCTCCAATAGCGAAAGGTGTGTAAGGATGGGATGTTGTATAAAAATCTGCTAGAAACTTGTCTATTGCAGTATCATCTAAGACATCTCCTATATACGCTTCTTGAAATGCATTTGCCTGCAAAAACTTGATGGTGCTTTTTTTAAGGGCACGCATAACAAACTGCCTTCCTTGCGCATCTTGTAATCTTAATGATTTAGATTGTTGCCCACCACCTCTTTTTACGGGTAACAAACCACCCATAAGGGTGTCTAAATAAACTACCGGTGCATTAACGCCTTTGCCGTAAAATTCTCGATAATGATCTCCCCATAACCATTTATATACACCACTTTTTGAGGTAGCCTTTTCTGTGTATATTGATGCTACTTTGGCATCACCATAATCCTGTTTAAATTCATACGTTTTTTGTTGCGCTGTATCGCCGTTCAAGACAGTAGTCTTAAATGCTTCGGTAACTACACCCTTATCTAAAAGTTTATACGTTGCCGTTACAGTACCATTGGTATTAACATCTAAACGAACAAATCCTTTTTCAGCGATAGTATAATCACCTTCTGCTCCCTTTTTAACGGCCGTTGTTTTCCCTGCCGCTCCACTAATAATTTGAGGTACATCATTATTAATGTATTGTAAATTTTCTTCCTTTCCTGATAAGAAAATAACATCACCAGCTCCCCTTGCAATTGTTTTTAAGCGATTTCTTAAGCTTCTATATTGCTTGTTCTGAAACTCTTGGGTAGTAAACCCTCCTATATTACTAATAAAACCTTGTTTGCTATTGGTTTTAATAGGATGGAACATAGCTACGAGAATAATTTTACCTTGAGCTTTTTTTATTCGATTTTCGAACTCTAAAAAAAACAGGTTCCTATTCTGTATTTCTGCATTTTCATTAATGTAGATGTGATCGTCCCAGTCTTCTAAATACCATTGAGAGTCTACTGTAATAAGTTCTACATTATCGCTTAATTCATGATGTTTAATAGGTGCTGCCTCATCTGGGTAAAATTTGGCTTTACTATTTTTTTGAATGAATTTTTCAATATTAGAAAGTCCCTTATGTCCCTCTTTCCATTCTAATTTACCCGGAGTAAAAATGACTTGACCACCCAAATTTTTAATTATGGAAAGTTGCTTTTGTAATGCTTTTTCCGATTCATTTTTAGGGGTATGGTTACCCATAAGAAGTACAGTTGCATTAGATGTCCCTTCAGCTTCTTCCACTATAGCTGTAAGCACCTCTGTATCTGATACATTAAAAGTATTTCCTGTAATGTAAATAGACTGCTCTTGTGCATTTGTTGATGTCATATAGAACAAGACAACAAATAGTAAAATACAATAATTAAAACCTTTCATTATTACTAGTTGATTTTAGTTGTTAACTTATTTTTAAAATATTAGGTGAATACGATATAAAATTAGAATCGTAATCGATTTTCTTTTCTTTTCTCAGTGTACTTAAAACATTATTAACCGTTTGCCTAGATGTATTGGTCAAGTTTGCAATATCTTTATGTGAAAGAAGATTTTTAGCTTCTAGTTTAGAACTTTTTTCTTCTCCAAATTCTTCTATATATCCTATTATGAATTCTTCTATTCTAGTTTTACTATCCTTGTATAATAAATCTTGTAGTCTTCTTTCCAACTTTTGAATTCTAAGCCCATATATTTTTAACAAACCATTTTTCAAGGTCTTATGTTTGTCCATCATTTCTTCCATAAGAACTGATTCTATATAGCATATAACCGTATCCTCCAATGCTATTGCAATCTCTTTAGCGTTTGTATTTTTATCATAAATAGAAAGCTCTCCAAAAATATTTCCTTTCTTAACTACATATTTTACAACTGCACTTTCACTATCCACTATTTTGACTGATCCTTGCTTTAAAAAGAATATGCATTTGGCATTTTTTTGATCCAGATCAATTGTATCTCCTTTATCAATTGTTTCCATTTCTAATTGCTGACACATTTTCATCATGGCAGGCATACCCATTTTCTTGAAAAGATTAAAACCTTCTAAAAACCAGTATTTTGCAATTGTTTTCAAACAGTAAATATTTATAATTCAAAATTACCTACTACATACATATCAGAGTAGTTTTAATAATTTGAAAGTTACTTAGGGCGACACCGAACAGTATAAACCTTAATAAAATGACATTTAATTTATTTACACATTCTTAATGTAACATAAATTTTGATGATAATTTTGACATTTGGACGCCATAATAATGCTAACCTTTCAAAACAAGCTAATATTTTACTACTATTTTTAACCAAAGTGTCATTCTTCTTGAATTTAAAAGATTTAATTTGCACCTATTTGTTTGTCAAATACATGCACTTTTAATCCATATTTATATAATGAAGAATCACGAGTTTTTTATGAAGAGAGCCATTGAAATGGCAGCCAAAGGAATGAACTCAAATGCAGGAGGACCATTTGGTGCCGTTGTGGTTAAAGACGGAGAAATTATTTCCGAAGGTCATAACAAAGTTACCTCAACAAACGACCCTACTGCACACGCAGAAATGGTAGTTATTAGAGATGCCTGTAAAAAACTGAATACGTTTCAGTTAACAGATTGTATTATTTATACTTCTTGCGAGCCGTGCCCTATGTGTTTCGGTGCTATTTATTGGGCAAGACCAAAGGCCGTATTTTATGGTTGTGATAAAGCGGATGCAAAAGCGATTGATTTTGACGACCAATTTATTTACGATGAATTGGAAGTTAATATGAAAGACAGACAAATTCACTTTAAACAAATGCTACAAAAAGAAGCTGTCGTAGTTTTCAATAATTGGGCATCAAAACACGATAAGACAAAGTATTAAATAAAGAATGTAAACCATTGTTCACCGTATATTTTACCTTTCTATTTTAGAAATGAAATATAAGTTATGTTTGAATATTCTATAGAAACCAATTAACTACTTAACTTTTATATCAGAATACAACAAATTCCAACCCGTTGAAGGTTCCCATATAGAATTAGTATTTAATTTACCGGCTAATCGAATTGAATATTCTGGACGATTATATATCGTTGGTTCTGGATCCGGTAAATTTAAATATAATTCATAGTTTCCTTTAGGTAAGGCTTCTGGCCAAAGTATATTTAATTTAATATTTTGTAATTCATCTGTAAACCAATATCTAGGATCACTATCAATTTTAGTTTTAAATGTTTTTTTACTTTCTTTATTTTTAAGAATTAGTTCTACAAATCTGTAATTATAGTTTGATGCATAGCCTTCATTAACAATATCCAATTCGATATTAATTATTTCACCGTTATATATTTCTTTAGGAAACACTCCTCTTTTAATTACAAATCTATATCCTAAATTTCTTTTTATTTCATCGATACATTTATTTGTCCAATCTCCATTTACCGCTCCAGACCATGCTGTATTTAAAAAAGAAGTATGAAAGCGTTTTAAATAAGTTTGAGCACCGCCACCTTCAGCATTGCAATCGTTATATGGGCTATACACATCTTCGCCATTCTCTCCTCCAGGACAAGTTTCTCCACCAAAAACAAGAAATTTAGTTTCTTCAGCCACATACTTTTTCAAGTTTAACGTATCACTTACCGCTGGCCATTCATGAAAGGAATTGTAGGTCCAATAATCATCATAATTTGCTAAAATACAATCATTATGATGCGCAAGCCTTGCTATTTTACTGCCGTTAAAAGCATTATCTATGGTTAACGGATTGGTCTTTTCCGGATGTGCTTTTACGCCATCCATTGCTCGTAATTTATAATACGGCGCACGTACTTGAACCATTCTAGATACTGGGACAACCTCTAATAGTTTATCTATAACCTCATTACGGTCTAACCAATTTTGATCAGTTACGGGACCATGTTCTAAATCTCCAAAAAAATCAGAATAAAATTGCTCTCCCCATGGACCAATCAATCCCATTTGAACTACAGAAATAACATCTATATTCTTCTCTAAAATAGATTTTAATTGATTTAAATGTTCTAAAATAATATTTTTAGGTGCATCTTTAAAAGGAGGCTCACAACAAGAATTGCTATAAGAAAAGCGCAAAACTAGTTTGTTACCTACCTTACGTATTATGTCCATATCTTTTTGAATTGCAATTAACATTTCATGAGATATGGGTTTGTCTTTAAAAAGATCTAATTGATAAGACCTATAGGTAAGTGAACTCCCTACAGAAAAACCACCAGCTGCCGGGTTAGGATTTCTCAAATTAAGTAAAATTTGTTCTTCTAACGGCTCAAAATTACTCGCTGAAGTTCCAAAAGGTCTATAAAAACCTCTCTCCGGATTTATAAATTCATCATTATCAGTTTCATAAAACACTTCAACTAAAGCTGGCTCCCTGTCAATACAAGAAAAACAGCTTAGAACAAGAATAGACAGGTAAATGATTTGTTTTTTCATATTTAGGAAGAATGTTATGATTTTTTAAAGTGTTAAGTGCATGTAAAATTTTTAAGTAATCTTTTTTTATAACACATTTATATTATGAAATCGATATAAAAAATAAACTGTTTATACACAGGACAACTATTTATAAAAGATCTAAATTTTTATATATGTTTTATTCTTATTCATGTACCAAAGTAATGCGTAGAGAATTAGAAAACCTCCAGTGACTATGATGGTTTCATAAAACGGTCCTGTATATTGTTTTAAGCCAAATAACAACTGATCAGCAATTGCAGAAAAATTTATTACATGAGAAAGTACATAAGCTGTAATAGCGTTTATGCCTATTATTTTTAGAGGTTTGCCCCATTTTACATAACCTTTAATATCAATAAGCCAGTAAAAAATAGCAAGAAGCAAAAAACAAATACCTGAAGAAGTCAGAACAAAAGAACTGTTCCATAATTTCTTTACTACTGGGTGCCAAAAATTTAAAATTAACCCCAATATAATCCCTAAAACACCAATTAAAACAAGGCTGTACGCTACTTTTTTTCTTGGTAATTGAGATTTTAATAATTCTCCTGCAAATACACCAGAAAAGGTAGTTGCAATAAAACCTAATCCACTTAACAACCAAGTATATTGGTAACCATCATCAAACCTACCAAAAACTAACCTATCTATATAAATAGCAATGTTTTTATCAGGTAACAACTCACTGTTACCAGCTCCTGGTATATGTGAAAACTCTAATATAAGTGTGTAGAGAATAAGACAAATTGCAAAAATAAAATATCTCCCTTTTTTATTTAAATGCATATAAGCAATACATGTAAACAAATAACCAACCGCTATTGCTTGTAGTGTATTACTAAAAATTTTAAAATTTTCTATATTTAAATGTAAGAGGTTTCCTTGTACTACCCACCCTAAAATAAATAATATTATAAAGCGCTTAATAAAATGTTTATATAGTGAATAGGCGTTACCCGTTTCTTGAACTCGCCTTTCTAAAGAAAAAGGAATAACCACACCAACCAAGAATAAAAAAAGTGGCATTACTATATCATAAAAACGAAAACCAAACCATTCTGGATGATTAAATTGTGTAGCTAAAACTTCTGTAAATTTATTTTGTGAACCTTCGTGTAACTCGATAAAAAAACGATCTGCAAATATTATCATTAACATATCAAAGCCTCTTAATACATCAATAGATAATAACCTGTTATTTTTAACTTTAGTCATAATTCTCATTTATTAATTTAATACGCAAGGTTTTTTATTCATGTAAATAGAGACCTATTTAATAAGCAAATTCGAACCAATTATAAGACTTTCTTTTAACCCATGAGCAACAAGCAAAGAATTTAACATATAAGATAACCGGGAGCATAAACACTACTGCTATTGGTGGTAAATTAAAGATAAATGTATAACAGAATTCTTTTGGTTTATCATAATTGACCTACTTGGAATGTCCATATATAAATAGCGTATCTAAACCTTAAAAATATATTTAAATATCTCAATCTTTTTGAAAAACAGGACAGTCAGTAAATCACCTCTTAAAAAGATTATAAAACGCGATGGTATAGAATATGGTTTTGGTTCTGTATTCATATCGAAAGCCTGCTATTATTAAAGACATATTTGCTGTTTGTGCATATTCATCGCTATTAACTAAAAGGTCATTTTGCATATTTGCGGTAAAACCATCTAACTCTGCAACAATCTTAATTCTAGATTTTTATGATAAAGAATCTTGTAAAATAGTCTTTGGTACACCTATTTTGTATGACTACTTAGGGTAAAATTCCAACAACTAAAGGGTTTGGATAAATAATACGTCTATTTTAAGGTACTACTACTTTTCCTCCTATCTTTTATCTAACAATATAATCTGCAAATACAGCATCTTCAACCGAAAGTTTTCTAAGCAAATTAGAACAATAGCCAACCGAAAAACGAGCTCCAAAATGCCAATCATTTTTTAGCTTATAAGTATAACCGAAATAATATCTAACAAATGGAAATTCTCAATAGCTTCCGCATCAAAAATAGTAATGGTTTCTCCATAGTAAAGTTTATTAAAAACCGAGTACGAATATAACCAACATCAGAACTACCTTTACGAAGGCGTGTGTAATCCATTTTTGCTAAATCTGACAGTTGTGCAGTACAGTTAAACATACTTATTAGAAATACTATAAAAATTTTGATTAAACTGGTTTGCTTAATTCTAATAGAAATGAAGGCTATAATTTTAAAACAGAATTAATATTGTCAGGTTTATTTTATTTTACGTCCATTAAAGTAGATGTACACAAAGACAAAATATAAAATTTATATATCCATGAAAAACATAATAATTTTAGGCACCGTTACTTTATTTATGAGTGCTTTTTTTATACTCAACAATCAATTTGGTCTTATTTCTATGGCTGGATTAAATGGAAAAGGCCTACCCACAAAACAAGTAAATGGAAATTTAGCTTCTTTATCATTTAATTCTACAGCAAAAATTGATCATACCGAATGGAACACTCTTTTACAGAAACATGTAGCCGATAATGGCAATGTAGATTATAAGGGCTTTTTACAAGACAAAAGTAAATTAGACAACTATTTAAATAGCTTATCAAAACAAGTGCCTACAGATGGTTGGTCTGTTCAAGAACAATTGGCCTATTATATTAATTTATATAATGCACATACGATAGCTTTAATTTTAAGAAATTACCCAACTAAGAGCATTAAAGATATTGACAAACCTTGGGCTACGGATTTTATTAAAATTGGAGATAAAGAATTGTCTTTGGGAGCATTAGAACATAGTATTTTAAGAAAAATGAATGAGCCTCGTATTCATTTCGCCATCAATTGCGCATCAACCTCATGTCCAAAACTTATTAATGAAGCATATAATCCAGAAAAATTAGAAGCACAATTAGAAAAAGCTACTTTAGGTTTTATTAATTCAAACAACAATACTATTAATCAAGAAAATTTAGAATTATCTAGAATTTTTAAATGGTACAAGGGAGATTTTAAAAATGGTAAACTTGTGGAGTTTATTAATCCTTATACAGAATTGGAAATAGCTGCAAAAGCTAAAATTAAATATAAAGAATATGATTGGAGTCTTAATGAAAAGGAATAAAGCCTCTTTATTTGACTTTCACCCATGCTTAGTATAAAATAAGAAACCAAGTCAACTTTAACATTGGCTTGGTTTTTTAGTTCTAAAAAATACTGATAGTTATATCTGAGATAGCAAATGAATTTACTAAATACTTTGTCGCATTAAACCTTCTTGCGCAACTGAGGCTACCAAAACACCTTTTCTGTCATATACGCTACCTCTAGCAAAACCTCTAGAGTTAGATGCACTTGGGCTATCCATACTATATAACAACCATTTTGTAATATCAAAGTCTCTGTGAAACCAAATTGCATGATCTAAACTTGCGTAAAAAGTTTCTCCTTTATTCAATTCCTCTCGGTGTGGTAAGGTTGCTGTCGTTAGTAGGTTATAATCAGATGCGTAGGCTAATAATTGTTGCTGCATTGGCAAACTAATTTCAGACCTATCCGAAGTTTTTAACCAGGTGTTAAAAAAAGGAGATCCATTCTCTACCAACTGTGTGGTAAATTTTTCTACCGGCTTAAAATCAAACACCTTAGGTTGTATTGCTTTAAGTCTTTTATAAGCAGTAGGATGCAGTTCTTTTATCTCCTCTACCTGTTCTAAGCTGGTCGTTAATTTTTCTGGTGGAATTAAATTAGGCATTGGAAACTGATGGTTGACCCCATCTGCTTTTACCTGAAAAGAAGCCGCCATATTAAAAATAGCCACTCCGTTTTGTTTCGCCACTACCCTTCTGGTGGTAAAACTACCTCCGTTTCTAATAGTATCCACTTCATAACGAATAGGATATCTTAAGTCTCCGCCTAAAATAAAATAACCATGTAATGAATGTGCAATGCGATCTTCTGGTACTGTTTGATATGCCGCATGTAATGATTGCGCCAGTACTTGACCTCCAAATACCCTTCCCCAGGGTGCTTGGTAGTTTTCACCTTCAAATATTGTATCGTCTATTTTTTTTAGAGTTATCAACCCTATTAATTCCTTAATTGTCTGCATGTATAATAACTGATTGTAAGTGGAACAATTTAGGTATAAAAAAAACAAAAGTTCGTGGTTAAACCTATTCCCTTTTAAAAAAAATGAAGAAGAATCTGACTTTACATTTTTAAACATATTGCCTGCTTCGCCAAGTTTACGTCATAAAAACAGAACGCTCTATTCATTTAAAAACACCAAAATATTTAAAATAGCAAGCAGTTCAATTGAACGATAACTTATGAATTAACACGATTTTATTAAACCATTATATTAAATCAACGATATAGTGTTAAAATATTGATTAATTATTAATGTTTACATACCATTGCTATTAATACGTCTAGACTACTTTTTTAAAAATTTGCAAGCTAATACTCTTTAATGACTTGTAAAATCATTGAAGGTATACTCATTTAATCTCTAATAAATAGCTTGAAGATTTGGGTCTCAGCACTATTTATAAACATGTAAAAAACTTAAAACCAAAAAATGAAAGAAGCAGTTATTGTATCGACCGCTAGAACTCCAATGGGTAGAGCGTATAAAGGGGCTATGAACGCTACACAAACTCCTACCATGGCAGGTTGGACTATTCACGAAGCCGTAAAACGTGCAGGCGTAGACCCCGCAGAAATAGATGATGTAATCATGGGCTGTGCCTTACCTCAAGGGACCTCTGGTATGAATATTGGGAGAATGGCCGCCTTAGCCGGTGGTTTACCTGTTACTGTTTCTGGTATGACCGTTGACCGCCAATGTTCTTCTGGTATGATGGCAATTGCAACCGCGGCAAAACAAATTTTACATGATGGTATGAGCATTACCATTGGTGGCGGCGTAGAGTCTATTTCTATGGTGCAAAATGACCATATAAATACATTTCATATGGTAGATAAAAAATTAAAAGCAGTGCATAAAGATATTTATATGCCCATGTTACAAACTGCAGAAGTGGTAGCAAAACGCTATAATATTAGCCGAGAAGCACAAGATGCTTACGGACTTCAATCTCAAATGCGAACTGCAGCTGCGCAAGAAGCTGGAAAATTTGATGATGAGATCATTCCAATTGAAACGGTCAAGGCTATTGTAGATAAAGAAACCAAAGAAATGAGATTTCATCCTGCCTATTTAAATAAGGATGAAGGCAATAGACCTGAAACTACTGCAGAAGGTTTAGCTGGTTTGCGTTTGGTCAATGAAGGAGGTACTATTACCGCCGGTAATGCAAGCCAAATGTCTGACGGTGCCTCTGCCTGTGTATTAATGGATTCTAAATTGGCACAGCAACGTGGTGTAACCCCATTGGGGATTTACAGAGGTATTGCCGTTGCCGGTTGTGAGCCAGATGAAATGGGAATAGGTCCTGTCTACGCCATTCCAAAATTATTAAAGGCTCATGGCTTAAAAATGAGTGACATTGGGCTATGGGAACTAAATGAAGCTTTTGCCGTTCAAGTATTGTACTGCCAAGAGAAGTTAGGTATACCTAATGAATTAATGAACGTTAATGGCGGTGCTATTTCTATTGGTCACCCTTACGGCATGTCAGGCTCTAGAATGGTTGCCCATGCTTTGATAGAAGGTAAAAGACGTGGTGCCAAATACATTGTATCTACCATGTGTGTTGGTGGCGGAATGGGCGCTGCAGGACTCTTTGAAGTTGTTTAAAAATAAAACATTGTAATTTATACAACCATTACCAATTAAGTACATACAAAAAACCTCGTGGTGAATCCACGAGGTTTTTTATTCCGGTAAATCAATAATTGAAATTTAAGACAAAATTTTATAAAACTGTAATTTAATGCGGCATTAGTATTTCACATTTTTTGAATTATTCTACACTTTAAGCCATACCCCTTCTTTAAATCTTCAGAACAATTTTTTGTAACTAAATAGATACCACAGCCCAATGCTGTACTGTGAAATCATATATAAAATACAATATTACCAGTTTTAATTTAAATCACTAAAAGGACATCTAAATTATCAATTACATAAAATTTTAATATATATTTTATTAAATTAATTTATTAAACTAGTTTAATTTAATTATTTAATAATTGACATATATTAGGACGAACATTAAACCAATCAACCAAAATGAAAAAATTCCTCTTAACAACATTGGCAATTTTTGCTTTTTCAACAGTCGCTCTTAAAGCACAAACCACTATTTCTGGAGTCATTACGGATACTGAAATAGGCGAGCCCTTAATTGGTGCCAACGTTATAATCCAAGGAACAAATACCGGTGCAAGTACAGATTATGACGGTAAGTTTTCCATAACTAGCAATGAACCTTTACCGTGGAATTTATCAATAAGTTATGCCGGCTATGCTTCTAAAATTGTACCGATAACAACTGCAAGTACCAATTTAAAATACGATTTAAAACAAACCGCGTTCATTGTTGACGAAGTTGTAATTTCTGCATCACGAAGAAGAGAAAAAGTACAAGAAGCTCCTGCCTCTGTAACCGTTCTTTCGGCTAAAAAATTGGTTGGCTCACCACAAATTGATGCCGCTAGAAATTTGGTAAATGTACCTGGTGTTACCGTTCAACAGCAATCTGGCTCTAGAATGAATTTTGAAATGAGAGCAGCCGCGAGTACCTTTAGCACAAGAGTTTTTCCTATTAAGGACTATAGAAGTTTGGTGGCACCTGGAAATAATACATTTCAATCAGATAAATCTGGTCTTAGTAATATTGATTTAGAAAGAATTGAAGTAGTAAGAGGTGCGGGTTCTGCACTTTATGGTCCTGGAGTTACTTCTGGTGTTATCCACTTTATTACTAAAAGCGCTATAGACAAACCTGGAACCACACTTCAAGTTTATGGTGGTGAATTAAATACATATGGTGCTGCTTTAAGACATGCCACTAAAGTTTCTGATAAATTTGGTTTCAAAATAAATCTACAATACAACCGTGGTGATGAATTTACACTTGATGGTTCCGAAGGCACAACTGCAGCCGATGGTACTTTCACAAGACAAATTGATAAGTTTCAATCTACTATTATACAACCTGCCCTAACTTCTGAAGGTGTTGTAGATGATAGAGTACCAGGCAAAACTTTATTAGAGTTGACTCCTAGAGCAGATGGAAATGTGATGCAAGATTATTATTGGAATATGGGCTCAGATGTAACATTAGAATTCCGACCACAAGATGATTTAAGCATCATTGTAGCAGGTGGATTAAATCAAGCCTCTTCTGTGTTTTATAATGATTTAGGAGAGGGTTTATCACAACCGCAAGAAGTTTGGGGACAAGCAAGAATGCAAAAAGGTGGTTTGTTTGCTCAATTTTATACTACTCACACTAATTTTGGTCCTGAAGACAGACCTATATTTTTATATCAAACAGGAAATAGAGTCCCTTTAGCTATAAAACAATACGAAGGGCAATTGCAATATAACTTTGATATTCCAGATTTTTTAAATGCAAATTTTACGGTTGGGTCAGATTACCGTCTCACTAAAACTGATACTGAAGGATTGGTGCATGGTAGAAATGAAAACGATGATGATTATAATGTATTCGGTATCTATGCACAAGGTAAATTTGAATTGGCAAAAAAATTAGATTTAGTTTTGGCAGGACGTTTTGATAAATTTAATATTCCTGATGAAACTGCCATTGCTCCTAGAGTTGCATTAGTGTATAAGGCAAGTCCAAAACATACGTTTAGAGCTTCTTTTAATAATGCAAGTTTCTCTCCTTCTGCTGCCGAATGGAATTACGATTTCCCAGTAAATTCTCCTGTTCCAGGCTTTTTTGATTTTTGGTTAGCCGGATCAAATGATATTCATTCCTTTGATAATGCAACAAGTATCGAATTTTTAAATCATAATGTAACAGCCGCTGGTATAAGTGCGGCGACCGGTATTCCTATTGAGTCACTAACACCTCTTGCCGGTGCACTTCCACAAGAATTACCTAAAGAATTATTGGGCACCGGAGGACTTACGAATGAATTTGTACATCAATTTGCGGCCGGATCATTATTGGCAGCTATGCAAGCCAACGGTTTAGAAGATTTTATAGATGATATTCAAGGTGTTTTGGCGAACAGTCCGACAGGAAACAATGGAACTTTTCTTGGAATTAACGCATTAGAAGGTGGTGCCCCCAATAATAATTTAACCAATACGGTACGTGGAGTAATAGCAACCTCTAAGACATATGAAATTGGTTACAAAGGTATTATAGGTGATAAATTTTCTGCTTCTCTAGATTTATATGCTATTACAGAAAGAGGTGGTTTTGACTTTACAGCAATTGCTCCTTTAATTGGTTTAAATGGTTTTAGTCAAGATCCTTTCTTAGCGAAGACTGGGGAATTAATTGGTGCATTAGTCGAAGCAGGCTTATCTCAAGAAGTAGCAACAGGAGTAGTTTCCCAAGCATATGCAGGTACAGCCGCTTTAATCCCAAACTTTTATTCAACTGGTAGTGTTGAAACCAATAGAGTGCCACAAGATGATGGTATTTTACATGTTGCTGCAGGTTACAGAGTTTTTGATGCTCCTTATACACGATATGGCGCAGATTTGGGCCTGCAATATTTTGCATCTGATAAGTTAACTTTTTTCGGCAACTATTCTTGGGTGAACGCTTCTCAGTTTGAAAGAGAACAAGGTGACGGTAGTGCCCCATTTACTACCTTTTTAAATGCCCCTGCAAATAAATATAGATTAGGAGCCAATTATGGAGAAGAAAAAGGAATTAGAGCCAATGTATCTTTTCAACATGATGATGCCTTTACTGCTAGTGCCGGACAGTTTTCTGGTGAAGTACAAGAAAAAAACTTAGTAGATGCGGGCATTAGTTACGTATTTAATAATGGTTTGGCAGTAGATTTATCGGCTCAAAATTTATTTGATAATGAATACAGAGCTTTGGTTAACATGCCTTCTATTGGCAGAAGGGTAATTGCTAAATTAACCTATAGTTTTGGTGGGAATAAAGAATAAAATATACAGAACCAAGTAACACATAATAATGTTTTTAGTTTCAATGTAATAGGTAAACGGATCGGTCAGTTATTTTGCAGAATCTCAGTAATTTCTTTGACTGCTCTCATTAAGAAATTTCTTAATTCAACAAAATTCTTATATTTATAAAGTCCCAAAAGGTATTTATAAATAATGACTGCATCCGCTACCATAGATTATCTTAAAAATCTTAAAAATAAAATTCTGTCATATACAGAGGTTGACGAAAATCTTCTAAACCACTGGTTAGGTTATTATAAAAGAATTGATGTTAAGAAGGGTGACACCCTAATTTCTCCCGGGCAAATGGTAGAGCACTTTTACTATGTTGCAAAAGGCTGTATTTACTATTATAAATTAGAAGAGGGTGAGCAAAAAGTGCTTGAGTTCTATACAGAAGATATCTTCTTTACAGATTTACCTGCCTATGTAAAAGAAACACCTTCTGACTATTATTTAAAAGCTTCTGAAAATACCGTTGTTTATGCCATACTAAAGACCGATGGCGAAAACTCATTTAAAAAATCGCACCAATTAGAACGTTTTGGTCGCCTATCAATGCAAGAAGCCTTTATGAAAATTTTTACTCGGGTTGAGAGATTAAGTAATAGAACCAATGAAGAGCGCTATTTGCGATTATTAGAAAAAAGACCGGATCTACTCCAAAGGGTACCACAGTACTTAATCGCCTCATATTTAGGGCTAACCCCTGTTGGACTTTCCAAGATTAGAAAGCGAATTAGCATTTCTCAATAAAGCCAATTATTTTAAGAACTACTCAGTTTAACCTCAATTTATACCTTTTAAATTATCATAATCGTAAAATTTTAACTTAAAACTTTTATTTTATTAAACTGGTTTAATAAGTTTCATATGAATTAATTCTAAATTGTCGTACGATAAATTCAAAGACAAAATTAGATATGGCAAACCAATATGTAGATTTAGAAACCCTCAAATTTTTATTATATAAAGTACATAATGTGCAAGAAGTTCTTGATCAAGAACGATATGCGGAGTATGATAAAGAGTCTATAGAGATGCTCTTGAATTCTGTTAAGGATTTTTCCGATAAAGAATTATTTCCATATTTCAGAGAAATGGACGAGCAACCTGCACATTTTAAAGATGGCGAAATTGTTGTGCATCCGCAGGTAAATAAATACATGAAAGCCGCTGGTGAAATGGGCTTTATTTCTGGCTCTTTTTCTTATGAAGATGGTGGTATGCAATTACCGCAAATGGTATTGAACGCTTCTGCATTTATTCAAGAAGCAGCAAATAATCATCTACCTGGTTATGTTGGTCTTACAGTGGGTTCTGCCGAATTAATAACTCATTTTGCAAATAAGGAACTCAACGAAACCTATGTACCAAAAATGATGGAAGGTACTTGGGGCGGTACTATGTGTTTAACAGAGCCACAAGCCGGTAGTTCATTATCCGATATTGTAACTTCCGCAACGCCAGATGGCGACTCTTACAAAATACACGGACAAAAGATATTTATCTCTGGAGGAGATTACACAGGTGCTGAAAACATTGTACACTTAGTTTTAGCAAGAATAAAAGGAGCTCCTGCAGGTACTAAAGGAATTTCGTTATTCGTAGTTCCTAAAAAGAGACCTACAGAAGACGGAGGTTTAACTCCCAACGATGTAACTACAGTTGCTGATTTCCAGAAAATGGGACAGCGAGGCTATTGTACCACACACTTGTTCTTTGGTGATAAAGAAGATTGTAAAGGTTGGTTAGTTGGCGAACCTCACCAAGGGCTTAAATATATGTTTTTAATGATGAACGGCGCCAGAATTGGTGTTGGTAGAGGTGGTGCAGCAATTGCTACGGCGGCTTACCATGCTTCTTTAAATTATGCAAACGAAAGACCTCAAGGGCGCAAGCTGACAAGTACCGGTAAAAAAGATGCCAATGAAGAGCAAACACTGATTATAAACCACCCAGATGTAAGAAGAATGTTACTGCTACAAAAAGCAGTATCAGAAGGTTCTTTAAGTCTTATCTTTTTAGCAGCTAAATATCAAGATCTTTCATTATCAAGTACAACAGCAGAAGAAAGAGAAAAATATAGATTACTATTAGAAATATTAACTCCTGTAGTTAAAACCTATCCTTCAGAAATGGGTAAAGCATCTGTAGATAATGGCGTACAAGTTTTGGGCGGGTACGGCTTCTGTTCAGATTATATATTACAACAATACCTGAGGGATATCAGAATTTTTGCATTGTACGAAGGTACAACGGGTATACAATCTCAAGATTTATTGGGTAGAAAAATAACCATGAACAATGGTAAAGCCCTACAGTTATTATCCGAAGAAATTAAAAACTCAATAAAAGCTAGTATGGCTCATGATTCCTTAGCTCCTTATGCTAAGAAATTAGCTTCTAAATTAGAATTAACACAAGAGGTATTACAGTCGTTAATGGGCTTTGCCATGAAAGGCGATTATCAACGTTTCTTAGCCGATGCTACTCCGTTTATGGAATTTTTCAGTAACATTCTAATAGGTTGGTTGTGGTTAGATTTAGCCAGAGAAGCACAAAATGCACTTGTAACCGGAAATAAAGCTAATAGTACTGAATTCTACGAAAGTAAAATACATACTATGCAGTTTTACTTCAAATATGAGCTACCAAAAACTTCAGGACTAGCTGAAATATTAAAGGATAACAAGGAAGCCTTAACCATAGGCACCGATAAAGAAGTATTTGCATAATATACTGCACTAACCATTAACTTGAACGCAGGTAAAAAGGCATCTCATAAAGATGCCCTACTGTTGTCAATATTTAATTAAACAAGTAGCAACCAATAGTACAAAATGAGTATAAAACAAAGATTTGATGTTACAGGAAAAGTAGCGATTATAACAGGTTCTAGTAAAGGAATAGGACTCTCTATAGCAAAAGGATTAGCTGAAAACGGAGCAAAGGTGGTTATCAGCAGTAGAAAACAAGATGCTGTTGATGCTGTAGCAAAAGAGCTCCAAGAAGCTGGTTTTGAAGCCGTAGGCATAGCATGTCATATTGGTGATCCAGAGCAGTGCGAAGCTTTAATAAATAAGACCATAGAAAAATATGGAAGAATTGACATTTTGGTAAACAACGCGGCCATTAATCCATACTACGGACCCTTAGAAGCTTCTGACACAGAGGTTTTTGATAAAATAATGAACGTAAATGTTAAGGCGCCTTGGTTGCTTTCAAATTTAGCCCACCCGCACATGAAGGCGCAAGGTGGTGGCAGTATTATCAATATTGCCTCTGTTGAAGGTATACATCCCGGATTTAAACTTGGACTGTATAGCGTTACCAAATCAGCTTTAATAATGCTATCAAAAAATCAGGCAAAAGAATGGGGTCGACATGGTATTCGTTCTAATGCGGTATGTCCTGGGTTGGTAAAAACTAAACTAAGTGAAGCGCTTTGGTCAGATGATAAATTGGCTGCAGGTTATAAAGCGGTAGTACCATTGAAAAGAATTGCAGTACCAGATGAGTTGGCGGGAGTTGTAATTCTTCTAGCTTCAGATGCAGGTTCGTATATGACAGGTGGTACGTATGCCGTAGATGGCGGTTATTTAATCTCAGGATAAAAGTACTCAGTACTATGTATTAAGTTGAAAAAAGAAAAGCTAATAAGATAGAAAGCATTATGAATTTTGAACACAGTGAAAAAGCAATTGCATTACAGCAAAAAGTTCTAGCTTTTGTAAAAGAACACATACAACCTATAGAGAATGAAGTAGATGCTTTTCATCACAATCCGGAAAATGCCTGGAAAAAATGGCCAGGTTTAGAAGGCTTAAAACAAAAAGCAAAAGATGCGGGTTTATGGAATCTTTTTTTACCTAAAACATACGGAGAACTGAGCCCGGGATTAACAAATTTAGAATATGCCCCATTGGCAGAAATAATGGGTCGTACTATATGGGTTCCCGAAATATTTAATTGTAACGCCCCGGACACAGGAAACATGGAAGTGCTTGCTAAATATAGCACTCCCAATCAGCAAAATCAATGGCTGAAGCCCTTGATGAATGGCGAAATACGTTCTGCTTTTTTAATGACAGAACCAGAAGTTGCATCTTCTGATGCTACAAATATTGAGACCTCTATTGTTGCCGATGGTGATGAGTATGTCATTAACGGTAGAAAATGGTGGTCATCTGGTGCTATGGATCCTAATTGCAAAATTAGTATTGTAATGGGAAAGACAGACTTTAACGCCCCAAGACACGAACAACAGAGCATGATTTTAGTTCCTATGGATACACCGGGTTTAAAAATCATAAGACACTTACCGGTTTTTGGTTATTCTGATTCTCCAGAAGGGCATGCCGAAATTTTACTGGAAAATGTTCGCGTTCCAAAAGAAAACCTATTGGTAGGTGAAGGACAAGGTTTTGCCATTGCCCAAGGTAGATTAGGACCTGGTAGAATTCATCATTGTATGCGCCTTATAGGCATGGCCCAAAGGTCTCTTGAAATTATGGCAGAGCGCACTACCAAACGTAAGCCTTTTGGCAGAACATTAGATACCTACAGTAGCATACGACAAGATATTGCCAGTTCTGCCTGTGAAATAGAACAAACACGATTGCTAGTACTTTCTGCTGCAGATAAAATGGACAGATTAGGTAACAAAGAGGCAAAAGATTTAATAGCTATGATAAAAATTGTTACCCCAAAAATGACCTTAAAAGTAATTGATAGGGCTATTCAGATTTTTGGTGGTATGGGTGTTAGCAACGACACTCCATTAGCTCATTTTTATGCAGTTGCCAGAACACTTAGGTTGGCAGATGGCCCAGATGAAGTACATATGAGCCAGCTAGGTAAAAATGTTATTAAAAAATATGCCAAATAAATTCGGTAGACAATCAAAACTTTAGAGCATCCCTCCTACTTGGGAAAGAAAATAGAAATATGAATATAAAACCAGTTAGAGAAGGTGAAGAATTACATCAAATCAATCTTAAGAAATTTCTTCTTGAGCACAATTTAATTGCAGATACTGAAAGCCAACTTCAAGTAGAACAATTTGCCAATGGCTTTTCTAATCTTACCTACCTTTTAAAAATTGAAAATAAAGAATACGTCTTGCGCCGTCCACCATTTGCTGCCCCAAAACGAGGGCACGATATGAGCAGGGAGTACAAGGTTATATCAAATTTGAATTCTGTATTTGATAAAACTCCTAAAGCCTTTACATATACTGAAGACACCTCTATAGTAGGTGCTCCATTTTATATCATGAGCAAGGTAGAAGGTATTATCCTAACTGCTAGAGAAGCACATAAACGTCAAATTACTCCCCCAGAATTCAAAACTATATCCAACACTTGGTTAGATACATTTGTAGCTTTTCACGCAATAGATTATAAAGCAGCAGGATTAGAAACCTTGGGGCGTCCTGAAGGTTATGTGGAGCGACAAGTAACCAATTGGAGCAAACAATATTTAGCTGC
>NZ_JBDVOT010000208.1:0-11709 GCF_039968975.1 Maribacter sp.
CTTTGCTCCTTGAAACATATAGTTCATGTTTGTAACACTAGATACGTTCCAATCACCTATTTCCTGATTAAAACGTATGGCACGCTTAAAGACATTTTCCATATTAATGACATTAGAAACATTCCAGCTGCCAATATTTTGATTAAACAATGTACAATCATAAAACATAGAGGACATATCTATTATATTAGACATATTCCAATCATTAAAAGAACTAACGCCTCTTAAAGAATAGCAATCTTCAAACATTGCTTTTGTACTTGTAGTATTACTTAAATTGGGAGCATCGTTTGATCTAACGTCTAGGTTAGAACATCCAGAGAAAGCATTTTCAAATGATTGCCACTTTACATCACCCCATTGTTCAATCAATGACAATTTTAACTTATCATTTTCAATAATACTTAATGCTCCATTGAAATAAATTTGCGGAAATACTCTATGTATTGAAACCTTATAACTTCCAGAGTTTTCATACGTATGGGTGATTTCACCTGTAACATTTAAATCATAGGTACCGTCTCCCCATTCAATATCATAATCATAAGTGGCTTCAGGAAATACAGGTATTCTAATTTGGTTATTTGTTGTCACACCTGTTTCTGAAGTATTCCAAATTGATTCAAATGGTATAAACGGACAGCTGTCGCCTTCGTCATTGAATATCCATCTAAACTTATGGTAAATAGAATTTCTAGCGTACTTACTACTGCAATAAAATGATTTATTTGCACCCAATGTAACTCTACTTTGTAGATTCAAGATACTCCAACCTATCAATATTTTATCATAGTTCTCATTGGATAATGCTGAATCATCAAACATGTAATCCATCTTTTTCACATTTTCAATATTCCAATTTCCTAAATTTTGATTAAACAGTTTTGCATTCCTAAACATACCTGTCATATCAGTCACATTAGAAACATTTAAATTGGAAATATCTTGATTGAAAAAATCTGTTTCCGAAAACATTTCTTCCATAGTTAGAACATTTGCCAAATTCCAATCGCTAATATCTTCATTGAATACGACAGCACCTGAAAACATTTCTTTCATTGTTGTCACATTAGCAACATTCCATATGCTAATATCTTGATTGAAATTTTTAGAAGATTTGAACATGGCTGTCATATCCTTTACACTCGAAACATTCCAATTTGAAATATCTTGATTAAAAGCCTCAGAATCCGAAAACATTTCTTTCATTGATATTACGTTGGCAACATTTCAAATACTAATATCTTGATTGAAATTTTTAGAAGATTTAAACATGGCTGTCATATCCATTACGCTCGAAACATTCCAATTTGAAATATCTTGATTAAAAGTCTCAGAACCTGAAAACATTTCTTTCATTCTTGTCACATTAACAACATTCCAAGCATTAATATCTTGATTAAAAGACTTCGCGGACCTAAACATGCCCTCCATATCCGTTACACTTGAAACATTCCAATTTGAAATATCCTGATTAAACACTTCAGTTTCAGCAAACGTTTCTATCATTGATGTAATAGTACTTGTATCCCAATTCGCAAAATTTCCGTTTAAAGAATTACATGAATTAAACATATAATCCATTGAATCAACATTTGATAAATTAGGTATATCAGCTGCTAATATTTCAAGATTATCACATCCGGAAAAGGCATTTGACATCGAAGACCATTCTACATCCCCCCATTGATCTACTGATAAAATTTTATCTTTATCGGTGGGATAATAACTATGATTGCCATTAAAAAAAATTCTAGGAAATAAACCAGAAATTGAGACTTGGAAGATGCCTGGGCTTTCATAAGTATGTGTTATACTCCCAGTAACGTTAATATCTGTATTACCATCACCCCAAGAAATATTATAATTATAAATTTCGCTGAAATTTGTAGGTATGGTAATTTGATTATCAGCTGAGGCACCCGGATTATCAGTTTTCCAAGTTGTAATAAATTCTGTTTGTGCCGAAATAGTAAAACAAGAATAAATTAAAAGTAGAGTTAATATTATTTTTTGCATAGAAAGAAGAATAATTTTAAAAATAGTTTAAAATTTTCTTAAAATTTGTGTTAATCGATAATGTGTATTAGTAAGCCTTTAAACGAAAAATAATCGCCTTAACTTCTCTTAAAAATGTTGATGTTTTATATAGAATTAATAATTGACATAAGTTCCGTTAGTATCTCAAATATATTGTTTAATGCATATTCGTATATCAAATCATACTATTGATAGAATTTTACTAGAATCATTTTAGATTCTACCTATGAAGCGACTTTAAATACAGAAATACTTAAACCCAACAATTTCATATCAAACGCTTCCTCAAAAACTGATCATCATACTTCCTTTTAAAAGGTAGAACATATTGTTTTTCTCTATATTTTTCAGTCTCTAGTATGCTATTAAATCCGCAGCCTGTAAAAATTTTTGTAGCATTTTCTAATACGTGTTCTTCAATACTGTTTCCGTGAATACTGCTAGTATTTTCAGGGATTAAATCTTTCGGAATATCAGAAAATGAATAGATATAAATGTGCTCATTAGTGCGATACAATAGCGCTTGTTTGTACAATAGCAAAACCTCATCTAAAGGGGAGGAGTGCATCACCAAAAAATAGGGTTTCTTAAATATTACTTCTTGTGAATGCTCTCGCGGTTTTATTTGCAAAGTAAACGGAACCACTTTTTTGTACTGATAATTCGCTAATTCAATTCCGTTTTCAAGTGTGTAGACAATATCATAAACCGGACTCCCATATTTTTCAAAGTAGTCTTTGTTTACTGTGCGAGCCAGTAATATGGTCTGTATGGTAGTAAGTTCTGTGATGCTTTTTTCCAGTTCCCCGTAAAATCCCGCAGGGAAAACATCAACAACCAAAGTAGCTATTTTATACTCCGTTATGCAGTTTTGAATAAAGAGGTTGAAACCATCTTTATCTTTAAAAGATGTATCTTCTTTATGTAGTGTTCTTATATCTTTAGGTACCCGGTCATGATAAATAGAATTCGTTAACAACACACAATCCGCCAACGGAATATTTTGTGTGTATATGTAATTCAAAACCCTATTTATATGCCCAAAACCGGCACCATAGACATAAAATAAATACACTATATCTTATTTAATAATTCTGCGATAATGAACATTTTATGCTCATTAGGTATTTCGTCTATTGCTAAAATAGCATACACATAACTTTCTTGGTTTGAAGAAAGTGTAAAAGCTTCGGTGTCATTTACTTTTACAATGTTACCCTCTAAATTCACTCGATATAACTCTTCTCCATCATGTTTTACCTTAATTTTATCATCATAAGGGCGTACTTCAAAAGCATTTTCATTCTCCTCGTTATCAGATATTTTAACCTTATCAGGATACATCTTTACTTTCCATAATAACTCTGAATCTTGATCACGCAATTTTAAACTTCCTTCTTTGAACTTTACCTCGTATGTCATTTTTCCGTTAGCATAGAACTTATGCTTGTCTGGCTTACTTTTAAACGTATAGGTGGTATTGTTTGCAACGATTTTTATAGGTGATAGATCAAAACCACCAATTAATGCTCCGTCAGCATTTGCAATGGTAACATCTAAACTATTTGTAGTTGCACTTGCTTCTGTAGTAGTTTGTGCTGGGCTAGACGTATTCTTATTCTCTGTTTTACAACTTGCTAGTAGCAGTACTGTCAGTACAAAAAGGATGTTTATTTTTCTCATGGTTTTAAAATATTTAGATAATTCGTTATTTCTATTTCTTCGGTATATTTCGTTTTAATCTTCTGGTACAATGCCTCACTCATAGCTTCCTTTTCAGCAGGTGTCATTTTATGTACTTGCAACAAAATGTCCAATAGTTCATTAGACTGTATTGGGTTATATAAAAACCCATCGGCTTTATTACTAATTACATCTTTTATCCCTCCAACATTAGCACCGATTACAATATTTTTAGTGGCTGCGGCTTCTAAAAGTACATTGGGCATGCCGTCATAATATGAAGGTATGGCAACTATACCAACTGCATTATAAAAAGATATCAGTTCATTCTGTTTGGCAAAATCATAAAACTCTACATTGACATCTAAATTTAAAATGTATGTTTTGGTTTCGTCATTAACGTCACCAATTAAACACAGTACAAAGTCATTCTTATGCGGAAATTTCGCAAAGGTCTCTACAAAGTTTACAACCCCTTTTTTGGCTTTTAATTGCCCTACAAAGGCAATCGGTATTTTAGAATTGAACGCCTTTTTAATAGCATCAATACGTTTAAGATGACTTTTAGCCGGTTTCCATAATGCTGTATTAATTCCGTTTTGGGTAAAATAGGTATTGTTATGTGAAACCAACTTATCTATTTTCTCTCTCTTCTCGCTCGTTACCGTAAATACATACCTAGAGTTTTCTAATGCATATAATAATTGATTTCGCTTCTTTGAAAAGATACCTTCATCAAAATCATTTCCTCTGATAAACGTGATTAGCGGTTTCTGTATCCATTTAGATAAAATGGGTCCAATATTAAGTGGCAGGTTACCACCGAATACACCAACATGTGTTAATATATCTGAATAAGGGAGTTGCTGTATAAATTCAGATGCCAACGATAATGTAAACTCTTCCGAACTTTCTATAGGTACAGCAGCATAGGTTCCCTTTACAACAGTATCTACTTTAAACTTTTTCTTTCTATTCGTAAAATGAACGACATGTACCTCAACGCCATTTTTTTTAAAATTACGTACCAAGCGATCGCAAGAAACCGCCATTCCCCCTTTATTGGGTGGGTAATTTTGAGTGATTAATAAAACCTTCATTAACTATCAAAATAAGATCCATCATCAGAATCATCATGCAAGAAAACCGTAGAACTGCTATCAAACAAACTACCATAATCATCTGCCATAAATACCATGTATGGATATTCTTCATGGAATCTATTAATCATTTTTCTTCTCCAAACAGACCTATCTTTTGAGTAGAGCTCTATATCATTGGTTAACCGTGCATCGAATTCTACAAAGCAACTAAGACATAATATGGCATTCTTTTTTTTATAAACCAGAGGTTCACTATTTTGACTTATAATTTTATTGGCTTTAAACGCATGTATGTTACACACGTTCTTCTTGCACTTATCGCAAACTATGGTCGGTTTATTTTCGCAATTCCGAACTACAAATAGTCCGGTAAATTCTTCGCAACGTATTGTATTATCTTCCATAAAATTATGCGCTAGGCGTTACACAGCTATAACAGGTGTTGATTAGGTTTATAACTTCTAAAGAGAAATAATCTACCGCAAAAGAAGTAATGCTACTTTCTTTATACGGACTGTATTGATCCGGATTTTCCTTTTTAACATCGAATTTTCGATATACCTTAAAAACATAATACTCATCATCTTCAGCAAAGCTTATTTGAGAAGTATCAATTGTCGGCTTTAACTGATATTTATGTTTGGGTATTTTCATTTTAATGGTAAAAGGATATGCAGCCCTATACTTGTGCTTTGTTTTCCTTTTACCAGAGCTACCTCTTTTTTTGATAATACGTTTTCTTGTTCTTTCACTAAATTGAAAGAAAATCAACGATTCGTCATTAAAAAAACAGGAGCCCTTACTAATAATTCGTTCATAATTTTTTTCTACACCTGAAATGAATCCCCTAGTTTTACTGTTATAAGGTTCATTTTTAATAAGATTTTCTTCTGTTACCGTATCTTTTACATTCGCCTCTAACGCTATTTTTGAATTTAACTGCAAATCTTCTTCGATCAAGGTAAATAAGGCAGAGAAGTAATCTGCAAAAAAGTCAAAACCATCTGTAAAATTCTTTTTAAACTTTCTGTTCGTTATGTAGGTCATGATAATCGCAACGATTAACCCAGGACATGCGAGCATACCTATTATTGCAAATACTGCTCCTAAAGTCTCAGATATAAAGTTCAACGGAATTGCTATGAAATTACATAAGAAGACTCCAAGAAGAATAAACCAAATTTTCTTTATTGCCTTACTCTTTTGTTCTCTGGCTATTTCTCGTTGCAATACGCAAGCCCTGAAAAAACGAATCCATTTTACCGGAGTCTTTTTGGCGTTAAAACCTCTGTGCAAGTGCGCTCTTTCTATAGGAGCGCCCGTATATTGCTCTTTATTTAATTCATTGCCTTGTCTATCCATATTAGAGCGTAAGTTCTTGGTAAATGTTTTTCAATTTCTCTTTTTGATCGTTCCACAGAAAATTGCTTTTCACCTTGTCAAAAGCATTTGAGATATAGGTTTTCTTTCGTTCTGGCTCATCTAATACAAAACGAATACAACGTGCTAGGTCTTGCTCTCTATCGGGTTCAAAAAGTAAAGCTTCTTGTTCTGTAACCAACTCGGTAACTACGGGTAGTTCACTTGCGATGACCACAGTTTCACAAGCCATGCTTTCTAATATCTTTAGTGGACAGCAACCTTGGGTAATATTTCTATCACATGCCTTTAAAGGAGCTATAGAAGCTTCTGCGTAGTGTATATAATTATATAAATCTTTTTTAGATAATCTCGACTTTAGAATAATACGATCTTCTAAGCCTAATTTCTCTATTAGTTTTTTATACGGTTTAAAGGCTTTTTCTTTTACCGCTAAGCAAATAACCAATTTTAACTCTTCAAAATCTTCTAAGTACGTCATTGCTTTAAGCAACACATCTACACCTTGCCATGGTTGTATGGCTCCAAAATAAATAATGTACTGTTCAGGTGCGTCTATTGGTCTTTCGTAGGATTCTGGTATATGTGCCCCATTCGGTATTACTTTGATCTTCGCAGCATCAACAGCATAATCTGTTTCTAAAAAGGTTTTTGTTACTTCTGACGGAGTAATGATTACAGTCGCTTTTTCTAAACATTTAGATTCTAGTGCTCTTAGTTTCTCTAGAAAAGCGGGTGTTAAATTAGGGTATCTGTAAGGTAGTTCTATGGATGTTAAAGCATTTACCTCAAAGATGGTTTTTATACTAGGTTCGGCAGTTAATCCCATGCCGCTCCAAACATCTCTAAAATGCCCTATTTGAATAGACTCTTTATTTTTTTGGATATCAATGAATAGTTGCTGAGAGAAAAGAGATGCTTTTTTTAAATAATTCATTTCCTCTTCGTTGTAATAACGCTTTACAACAATATTACCTTCCGTTTGTACGGCAGGGTAGGTGCTATTACCTCGTAAGCAGAATAATTGCAATTCATCGCATTGCTTTGATGATACGTTGATCATCTCCCTTATATGCGTAGATGCCCCTTTTGCGCTAGGGAACACATCATATGTAGCGTATACATTTCTTGTCATCGACAATTAGAAAGAAATTTTAACCGGTTCTTTCTCTAGAGCATTTTCAATTTCAAAAAACTCACCTTTACTGAAATTGAACATGTTGGCAAAAATATTGGAAGGAAAGCTTTCAATAGCAATATTGTTTTCTTTTACCGTACCATTATAATATCTACGTGTCATTTCTATATCGTCTTCCAAAGAGCTTAACTCGTTCTGTAACTCACTGAAGTTTCTATTCGCTTTTAATTCAGGATAATTCTCGGCTACGGCAAAAAGATTGACCATCGAATTTTTCAAGGCACTTTCTGCTTTTCCCTGTTCATCAACAGATGAAGCCTTTTGGGCTAGATTTCGTGCTTTCGTAATGTTTTCAAAGGTTTCTTTCTCGTGAGTTGCGTACCCCTTTACGGTCTCTACCAATCCAGGAATCAAATCATATCGCTTTTTCAAGAATACATCAATACTGCTCCAGCCTTCTTCCATTTCCGTTTTCTTTCGTACTAAGCCGTTATACACAGATACAGCATATAAAAACAGGATTACAACAATGGCAATGATTACAATAGATACAAGCATAAGAATAGTTTTATGCTAAAATAACAGAATTAGTCGAGTTATATTATATTAATTGGAATCATCTTCCTACAAACTAAAGCCTATTCGATAATGGCTTTTATTAAAATGCCTAGCATAAATCTTAGATGCATTACTTATATTTTTAATCGCTATTTTTTGTAAGCAAACACAGTAAAGGCAGACTCATGCCTTTATAACTAACAACGCTATTTATGAAAACGATTTTCACTTTGGTCATAGGCTTAAGCAGCTTATGCATGTTCGCACAAAAAACAATAGACTTTCCTTCTAAAGATGGTTTGCAGATTACCGCAGATTATTATGAAACCAAGGGGAGCCAAACCTTTATACTCCTTTTTCATCAAGCAGGGTGGAGCCGTGGAGAATACAAAGAAATAGCACCTAAGTTAAATGCCTTAGGTTATAGTTGCCTAGCAATAGACCAACGTTCTGGCAGAGCGGTGAATTCCGTTACCAACCAGACCAACCAAAGAGCGGCAGAAGCAGGGAAAGAGACCAAATACCTAGATGCTTTTCAAGATATTGAAGCAACCGTGGCTTATGTAAAAAAAACATATAACCCAAAGAAAGTAATTATCTGGGGTAGTTCTTACTCTTCTTCTTTGGTACTTAAATATGCTGGAGACTATCCTAACAATATTGATGCTGCCATGGCTTTTTCTCCAGGAGAATATTTTGGCAAAGACGATTTTATAAAAAATAGCGCCACAAATATTAAAGTACCTACGTTTATTACTTCTGCACAAAACGAGCAAGATAATTGGGTAGCCATAAACGGTGCCATACCTACCACAACAAAAGTATCATATGTCCCGGCTACCAAAGGAAATCATGGTTCACGTGCCCTATGGGAAAAGTTTGATGATAATGATGGCTATTGGAAAGCTGTAAAGAACTTTTTAAAGCAAATCTAATTATACCCTCAACATATCATGAGACAGCCATCCATCCATTTTTATATATTATGCGCTTTACTTTTATCCATAATGGGATGTAAGCAAGCGAATAAAAAAGAGGACACAGATAAGAAAGTAAAAAACGAAGTGTTAGTCTTAGGAACTATTCACGGCGGACACCTAACGGATAGTGTTTATACTACTGACTATCTAAAAAAATTGATCAAGAACATTGATCCTGATTTTATATTGACCGAGATTCCTCCAAATCGGTTTAAAGCTGCCTATGACGGGTTTAAAAGAGACGATAGTATTTCTGAACCACGTACCATGCGTTTTCCTGAATATGTAGATGTTGTTTTTCCATTATCAAAAACTATGGATTTTGAAATTATCCCTACTGCTGGTTGGAGCAAGATCATGGCTGATGAGCGAGGGGAGAAATTAAGGGCTATACGGAAAGACACTTCTAGAACAGCAGATTGGCAGGCATACGTTACTGCAAACAAGCGTACAGATTCCTTGTACAATGCTAGTGGCAAGGTTAACGACCCTTATTTTATCCATACCAATACTTATGACAGTATTCAAGATATAGGATTACAAACCTATAATAAGCTATTTAATGAAGAACTAGGCCTTGGTGGTTGGGAAAATATAAATATTGCACATTATTGGAATATTGAAAAGGCTCTTGAAAAACACCGCTATCAAGGTAAACGAATTCTAATTACTTATGGCGCAGGTCATAAAGGTTGGTTTTTAAGAGAATTACGTAAGCGCGATGATATTAAGCTATTAGATATGCATCCATTTTTAGATGCTATACAATAATAGCTTTCTAGGTTAGTCTAACTAATTACCCGTGCAATTTGTAGATGGGAGGGAAGCAGTATGCATAACAACCCATATTTATACCAAAAACGCTAAAAAGAATAAAACAGTTGCTGTAATTTTGTCTTTTATATACCCCAAATACATACAAAAGCTTGTTAGAGAAACGAAGACAATTGCCCCAAGAACAATTAACAGATGAAGACCATTTCATATACTGTTTAGAAGGGGTGGATGATATAGAAAATGAATTGCTGACCGAAGCGCAAGAAAGTCTAGAACAATTAGCCATGAAATATGGTATTGCTAGTATCTACAAAACATGTGATACTATTGAAGGTCTTGAAGATAGCTTAAACGCACTAGTTTTAGATGATCATAATTTTAAGGATTATGAAATTATCTACTTGGTCATGCACGGCGAAGCCAATAGTATCTGCCTAAACGATTACTATTATACGTTACAGGAAATTGCCGAAATATTTGAAGGGCGGTTAAAAGGGAAGATTTTGCATTTCTCCAACGCTAAAATTCTGGATCTCGATGAAGAAGAAGCACAGTATTTTTTAGATATTACCAACGCAAAAGCGGTTTCTGGCTACGGTAATGCTTTTAACGGCGTAAGCAGCGCTAACCTAGACAAGGCATTCTTTAACCTTTTTAAAGAAGATGATGATATGTTCGAGGTGGTTGAGGAGCTACACCAAAGACATTACAACGTTTGTAAAATGTTAGATTTTAGGTTGTACTATTAAGCGCAGTCATTTAAAGAATACATACTTTTTTAAGATTCTAAGCTTCTTTATTTTGTAGAATACCATTGAAGTATTTTATTTTCAGATTAAAATTATCGTTCTATACAGTTTCTAATTATGTCGCTTAGACTTTTCTACAACTTTATTTAATGATTGAGGCAAAATATTCTTTAGAATGCTAAGTACCAGATAGATATTGCCAGCATCTCAAATTATTTTTTTTAAAATATATTAAAAAAAATTACTCAAACTAATGTAATAATCAGGTGAGAAGGTAGATGGTATAAGGGTTTCAGACAAATATGCAAACATCTTTAATAATCCTTTATAGATTTATTTTCACCCTAATTTCAAAAGTTATGTAACACCATTGTTTTTTCATTGTCCAAGTAATAACGAAAAACAAATTCTATGTTTAATTTATTTAATAAAAAAGAAAAAACGATGGGAAAATTAGAAGGTAGAGTAGCTGTTATTACAGGAGGTACTAGTGGTATCGGTTTAGCATCAGCTCAAGAATTCATTAATAACGGAGCAAAAGTTGTTCTTTTTGGCAGAGGTCAAGAAGGTTTAGATGCAGCAGTAAAACAATTAGGATCTAATAGTTACGGTGTAAAAGGAGATATTACTAACCAAAGTGATTTAGATAGATTATTTTCTGAAACTAAATCTAAGTTTGGAGGAATTGACACCTTGTTCATTAATGTAGGAAAAGGAAAATTAGCACCTGTTGCAGATACAGACGAAGCATTTTTTGATGACATGATGGATGTAAACTTTAAAGGGTCTTACTTTACATTACAAAAAGCAATTAAAAATTTAAACCCTAAGGCTTCCGTTATAATTACCACGTCTTGGTTAAATGAGATTGGATTTGCAGGAAGTAGTTTATTAAGCGCTAGTAAAGCAGCATTAAGATCTTTAGTACGTGTGGCTTCAGCTGAATTAGCGGAACAAGGCATACGTGTTAACGCCGTAAGTCCTGGACCAATTGGAACTCCTTTCTGGGGGAAAATAGGTTTACCTGATGATGTGCTTTCTGGAGCTGCCGAGGCAATTACTGGACAAACTGCATTAAACCGTTTTGGAACACCAGAAGAAGTAGCAAAAGCAGTATTGTTTTTAGCTTCTGATGATTCTTCATACATGATAGGTGAAGAAGTTGCAGTACACGGAGGTATCAACTCAATCTAAGGTACTTACACCAATTTAACGGCAAATAAAACCTCATTTTAATATATTTGAAATGAGGTTTTTTAAATACATTGAGTATGACTAATTTTTTCACAAATAATTATACC
>NZ_JBDVOT010000209.1:0-19333 GCF_039968975.1 Maribacter sp.
ATGCCTACCTTTACCCTGTGTTTTAATGGTATTACCCTCTTTATCAATTGTTTCATAGCCCTGAATTACGGTTGCAACAGGTTTGAATGCAACGTTAAAGTAGATGTCCATTCCGTTACTTATGCCGCCTTGTATACCACCACTATAGTTGGTTTTTGTAGAACCATCTTTATTAAATTGATCGTTGTGTTCACTACCTTTCATCTTAACGCCCTCAAATCCGCTTCCGTATTCAAAACCTTTCACAGCGTTAATGGATAACATTGCCTTGCCTAATTCAGCATGAAGCTTATCAAAAACGGGTTCTCCTAAACCAATCGGTACATTTTTGGCAACACAGGTAATAATTCCACCAATGGTATCTCCATCTTTTTTAATGGACTTGATATAATCCTCCATTTTTAAAGCCATTTCTGGATCAGGGCAACGAACAGCATTAGATTCTGTTAATGACAAATCTAGTTCGGTATAATGCTTACCCAAACTCATATCCCCAACTTGAGATACAAAAGCCTGAATCTCTATACCTTTTAAAAACTGTTTTGCAATGGCACCTGCCACTACTCTACTGGCAGTTTCACGTGCAGAACTTCTACCACCACCTCGGTAATCTCTAAATCCATATTTCTTATCATATACGTAGTCTGCATGTGATGGTCTATAAGAATCTTTTATATGCCCGTAATCTTTAGATTTTTGATTGGTGTTATGAATTGCAAATCCAATTGGGGTTCCCGTAGTTTTTCCCTCAAAAATTCCCGAATAAAATTCTACTTCATCTGGTTCTTTTCGTTGGGTAACAATAGCAGACTGACCTGGCTTACGACGATTTAGATCATTCTGTATGGCATCAAAATCTAACGCTATCTCTGACGGACAGCCATCTATAACTCCACCAATTGCCTTTCCATGTGATTCTCCAAAAGTGCTTACCCTAAATATATTCCCAAAGGTATTTCCGGCCATAATACGTACGTTCTAATATGATATAATGCAGTTTGTAAAACTTACAATTCAACTGACATCAAAGGTAAATGTTAAATGCTGGAAAGAAAAATTTAAAAAGCGCTTAATATTAGCTTAATCTTACTCTTTTGTGATAATGATTATTTAACCTTATGATTAAAAATTGTTGACCAAGTAAGTAGCTGTCACGTATGTCTTTAGGTTTAATTTTGCCTTAAAAATTATCCCCTTGAAAAAACGCCGTCTTGAAATAGCTGTTTTATCAGATGTTCATTTAGGTTCATATGCATGTCATGCAGAAGAATTATTGACCTATCTATCTAGCATAGACCCAAAAATTCTTATTCTAAATGGTGATATACTTGACGCAAATAAAATGCGTAACAACTACTTTCCTCCTTCTCATTTAAAAGTAGTAAAGAAGATATTCTCCTTGGCTGCCAAGGGTACCGTTGTTCATTATATTACAGGCAATCGTGATGAGCCTTTTCGTAAGATTGACGAACTTTATATGGGAGCAATACAGGTATCCAATAGACTTACATTAAAACTTAATGGAAAAAACACACTATTCTTTCATGGTGATATTTTTGATTTTTCATTTCGTCACTCACAATGGCTACTAAATTTTGGAGGAGCAGGTTTTGACATTTTACTAAAACTTGCAAAACTTAAAACTAAAGCGTTGAAATTATTTGGAAAGAAAAACAAACCATTTTCTAATCCAGATTTAGAACATGGTAATCGTGACCCTGAACAAATTGCCCTATTTGAAAAGAACGTAGCCAAAATGGCTATTAAACAGCATTATGACCATGTAGTATGTGGACATAGCCATGCACCGAACAAACAACTTTTTGAAACAATAAAGGGAGAATGCCTATATCTAAATTCCGGAGATTGGGTAAAACATATGACAGCCCTTGAATATTCTTTTAAACGTTGGAAACTCTACCGCTATGAAAATGACAAGCTAGCTTCATTTTATATGGATGAGGAACTTAAGTCTATGGACATGAACGAACTCATTGCCACCATAACCGATCGTAAAGAAAGAAAACTAAAGAATAAGAAAGAGAAAGGCGGACTAACAGATTAATAATTACACCAACGCTTCTTTCAATATACTTACCGGATGTTTTGCTATTCTCTTAGTACCATCAAATATTTGATGTCTACAACTAGTACCATTGGCTGCAATTATTGTTTCTGCGGATGATTTATTAACTGCAGGGAATAATTTTAATGACCCAATTTTCATACTGGTTTCATAGTGCTCTTCTTCGTAACCAAAAGAACCGGCCATACCACAACAACCAGATGCTATAATGGTAACCTTATAGTTTCTGGGTAGATTCAAAACATCAAAAGTTACTTTTTGATTACTCAATGCTTTTTGATGGCAATGATTGTGAATTTTTATATCTCTAGCTTCATCCGTAAAATCAGACGAGCTTAAATTACCATCAGCTATCTCTTGTGCTAAAAACTCTTCAATTAAAAATGAGTTATTAGCTATTTTCTGCGCTGTCTCTTTATCAGCTGTCATACGCTTGTATTCATCTCTAAAAGATAAAATGGCCGACGGCTCCAAACCTAAAACAGGTAAACCTGCATCTGCAAACTTCTTCAATTCGTTTACATTCTTAACCGCCAATTTTTGAGCTTGTTTTAAAAAGCCTTTAGACAGGAAAGTTCTTCCACTTTCCGCATAATACAATTCTACATCATACCCAAGAGCGGTTAATAGCTCAATAGCATCTTTACCTACCTCTATATCTAAATATTTGGTAAATTCATCAATAAACAAGACAACTTTACTCTTCAACTTAGTATTTTGATTACTAGATTTTTGAAGATGTTTATTGAAATTGAAACTATAAACTTTTGGTAAACTTCTTTCTTTTGCAACCCCGCTAGTTTTTTTCAGCAAACCTCCAAAAAATTTAGAGTCGTACATAGCATTCGTAAGTCCAGAAACCTTACTTCCCAATCCATTTAGCTTGGTGTTATACGCAAACAACTTACCCCTTAAAGAGTAACCATTAGCCTCTTGATATTGATATAAGAATTCTGCTTTTAAAGTAGATACATCTACATTACTTGGACACTCACTTGCACAGGCCTTACAACTTAAGCAAAGATCAAATGCTTCTTTAATTTCAGGACTATCGAAACTATTTTTAGCATCACTAATTGGGTTCGTTAAAAACTCTCTTAATGTATTTGCCCTACCTCTAGTAGTATCTTTTTCATTTTTGGTAGCATGGTAGCTAGGGCACATACCACCGTTCATATGGTGTGTTTTTCTACAATCACCACTTCCATTACACTTTTCTGCAGCTTTGAGTATACCCTCACTATCAGAAAAATCTAGTAATGTTTTAATCTCTGGCTCTTTGCGGTCTACTTCATATCTAAATGACTTATCCATTGGGTAAGCATCTACTATTTTTCCTGGATTAAAAATACCATTTGGATCAAAGTACGACTTAATCCTTCTCAATAGCTGGTAATTATTATCACCGATCATTATGGGTATAAACTCTGCACGCACAATGCCATCACCGTGCTCACCACTAAAAGAGCCTCTGTATTTTTTTGTAAGTCTGGCAACGTCTGTTGTAATATCCCTAAAAAGACCTACATCGCTAGATTTCTTAAGATTCAATATTGGACGCAAGTGCAATTCACCCGCTCCTGCATGGGCATAATACACTGCATTTTGCCCGTAACCTTTCATAATAACGGAAAATTCTGCAATGAAATCCTTTAAATCTGGCAAGGCTACCGCAGTATCTTCTATACAAGCTACAGCCTTCATATCCCCTACAATATTACCTAACAAGCCCAGACCTGCTTTACGCAATTCTATTGCTTTGGGTATTTGATTTCCATATAATACAGGATTAGCATAACTAAGCCCAGATTTAGCTATGGTTTGTTGTAACGAGGCCACAGCTTCGTTTAACTCTATTTCTGTATGCGCCGATACTTGTAACATTAATAACGCAGCTGGATCACCTTCTACAAAAAACCGATTAGCCAATTGCGCACGGTTATTTTTGGTACAATCTAAAATAACCTTATCCATCATTTCACACAATTGTAGCGGGTGTTCCATTACCGGAACCACATCCATCAAACAATCTTCTAAAGACGTATAATGAGTAACCACCATTGCCGATAATGCTGGTGGAAGGTCATCTAATTGAACAGTAATTTCAGTAGTAAAAGCCAGTGTTCCCTCACTACCACATAGCAATTCTGCCATATTGAAATAAGGCAATTCACCACCTAACATATCTGATTTCAACAATTCATCTACCGCATAACCAGTACTTCTTCTATGAATTTCAGGCTTTGGAAAATGCTCTTTTATTTCAGATGCTATGTTACTATCATTAAGCTCATTAAATATACTATTATAAAGAGATGCTTCAAATGATTTTTCTTGTTGTTTTTGCTTAAATTCAGCTGTAGTCATTCTACCAAATACGGCTTCACTACCATCTGAAAGAATGGTTTTCATTGAAATAACCTTATCTCTTGTTACCCCATATTGAATAGATGTGGTACCAGAAGAATTATTGCCCACCATACCGCCGATCATACATCTATTTGAAGTTGATGTATTAGGCCCGAAGAACAAACCATATGGTTTTAAATATTGATTTAACTCATCTCTAATTACACCTGGCTGAACGGTTACCTGTTTCTTTTCTTGATCTAGGCTTATGATTTCTGTAAAATGCTTTGATACATCTACCACCAAACCATCGCCCACACATTGTCCAGCCAAGGAAGTACCTGCCGTTCTAGGTATGAGTCCTATTTTTTCATTGTTGGCAAATTGTATAATTTTTTTGATATCCTCAACACTTTTTGGGAAAGCGGCACCTAAAGGTATTTTTCTATACACAGACGCATCTGTAGCATAAATAGTCTTGGTAAGATTATCAAATCGTACATCTCCCTCTATATCTTGTCGTAACTTTGACAGTGAATTATTATCCAACGTAACACAATTTTGATTGCTAAATTAAGTTTTATTGTGTGAGCAACATTACAAATTGGCTCATTTTTCATCACAAAAAAGAATAACTATATGAAGATTTTAAAAGGTATTACCGTATTGATTTTTATGGCAACCTGTTCGCTATCCGCACAAGAAATATCTAATCATGCCCTAGGATTACGATTAGGAGACAGTGACGGATTTGGAGCTGAAGTCAGTTATCAAAAATCATTGACACGTGACACTAGAATGGAATTTGACCTAGGATGGAGAGACAGTAGAAATTTTAACGCATTCAAAATTGCAGGCCTATATCAATGGGTAAGACCAATTGAGGGTAATTTTCAATGGTATTATGGCGTTGGTGGCGGATTAGGAAGTGTTGACTTCCCCGGAGATGACGGCGGATTGTTTGTATTTGCCGCTGGTGACGTTGGTATTGAGTATAATTTTGACATTCCTTTAGTTCTATCACTAGATTTTAGACCAGAATTAGGAGTAGTAGGTTATGATGGCTTCTCTGATAATTTTGATTTTGATATTGGACTAGGTATACGCTATCAATTTTAAGTTTAACTATTACATTATTAAAAAGACCTTTAACCATTGCGTTAAGGGTCTTTTTTTATATCCTATATATAAGTACATTTGTAACTTAATCTAAGTGAAATTTATGAAAAATAGTATTTTAATACTGCTTGCAGGAGTCTTATTGTTCAGCTGCAACTCAAAACCAGAAAGCTTTACTTTAAACGGTAAGTTGAGAGGCGAATTGACAGATGGCACTCGTGTTTTCTTGAAGAAAATAGGAGAAAACAATCAACCAATGGAAGTGGACACCGCTACAACTACAAATGGCGAGTTTACTTTTACCGGTAAATCTGATATTCCTGAACTTCACTATATTTTTGTTGAACAATTACCAGGTTACACTGCCGTAATTCTAGAAAACGGAGAAATACAATTTAACGCACAAAGAGATAGTATGGGATTTGCCGATATTAGCGGTACTTTTCAGAATGATACTTTTGCGGACTACATGGAGCAATCAAGAGAAATCTCTCTTCAAGCACAATCTATTCAACAAGATATGAAAGCTGCTTCAGGAGAATCTGCATTAGCATTGCAAGATGAAATGAAAGAACTGCAAGAAGAGTACAAAACCTTTGAGCTTGATTATGTAAAAAGTCACCCTAAAGCATTAATCTCCGCTTTGGTTTTAGATAGAGCTGTTGCAACTAAAGCTGTCGAATTAGAAGAAGCAGAAGAAATTTATTCAACACTTTCCGAAGAAATAAAAAACTCTAAACCTGGTAAACAAATACAAGAAGGTATAGAAAAATTAAAGGCTTCTGAAGAAGCTGGTAAAAATTCAAGCATTGGCGCTAAAGCTCCTGAATTCTCAGGACCTAGTCCCGATGGAACTGAACTTGCTTTGAAAGATGTTATGGGAAAAGTAACTTTAATCGATTTCTGGGCAGGATGGTGCAGACCTTGTAGAGCCGAAAACCCTAATATTGTTGCAGTATACAATAAGTACCATGATAAAGGATTAAATATCTTAGGTGTTTCTTTAGACAGAACTGATGAAGCATGGAAAAGAGCAATTGCAGAAGACGGATTGGCTTGGAATCATATTTCTAACATTGCATATTTTGACGATCAAATTGCTAAACTATATAACGTTGACGCTATACCTGCTGCATTCTTATTGGATGAAAACGGAGTTATCGTTGCTAAAAATCTAAGAGGACCAGCGCTAGAGGCTAAGGTTGCCGAGCTACTGAACTAAACCTTATATCACAAAATAAAAAAGCCCGAGCAGTAAATGTTCGGGCTTTTTTAATATGTTTTAAATTGTTCGATTAGAATGAACCTCTAACATCTCTAAAGGACCCTTCAACCGTAGTATTGGCTCCTCGGTTTACCTTACCAAAGATATTTACCACAGAATCATCTCCTATAAACTCTATAGTTGAACCTTCATTAAGATTTAGATCACCATAAATAGTTAAATTACCTTCTACCCTTAATGTTGCTCCAGAATTGATCGATACATTTCTTTGCCTGTTATTTCTACCAATAACCAACGTTCCATTCATTTCAAACAAGCCATCGGTATTTAAATTAACACCATCCTGTACTGTCCATGAGCCACAAAGCAGTAAATTACCCCCAATGTTCATATTATTGAATCTTTTTGACCCTCTATATGCAAAATCATCACCGCTGTTCACGTTTAGATTTGCACTACCAGAATAGCTCTGTAATTCAGAACAACGTTCAGCCAAGCTTTCACTAGGTCTGTTAAGTTTAATAATCTGAAAACCTGATTTACCAGATGCAGCAAAAACATAATCTCCTTTTGTAGCTATATAGTTTATTGAACCTGTTAACTCAATTACACCAACACCTAATGTAGTATTTTCGTTAGTTTCTGAAAGACTTAATCCGCCAGCACCATTTGCCATTAACAACACATTTTCGTTCACCGCTACACCGTTAGTAACAATTTCACCTGGTTCAGCATTTTCCGGACTTGTTAAAATTGGCAAGTATTCTACAAAGCTGCCTGAAGTTGCGTTATACACACCGGCTCCTTTAGTTCCTTCCGAAACAACTATATTTTCATTTAAGAAATCTAATGTACGTTTAGCATCTATTCCGAAATCGGAATCAATAGCTATACTACGGGTAATGTTCAAATTTTGATCCAAAAAGTTTACGCCTTGTGCCGCATCTAAAACAGCTATTTCATTACCATTATAAGCTACAGAACGTAAATCTGAAAAAGCAGATTCGTTCAATACACTTAAATCGTTTTTGTCATAAATAACCACAAAGCCATCCTGTCCGCTAGTTACCACCACTTTATTATCTATTATACGCACATCCGTAGCATTAAATCCTTCTTGAAAACCATAAGTAATGCTAGATGTGTTCATTCTACCACCACTTACTGCAATTTTAGCAACCAAAGAATTAGCCGTAGCCGTTACCGATTGCTCTGCATCTACACCACCTGCAACATAAACATAACCATTATCATAGGCAATAGAATTTAAATCTGCATTTGTATAATAAACTCGTGAGGTTACCTTTGGGCTTGTTGGATCACTAATATCAATAACATCAATAGCACCAACATAGTCTTGACCAACTGTATTATAGGAGACATAACCATAATCACCATCTAATGCTACGTGGGTAGCAGCTAAATTCTCTCCGTTGGTAAAAGTTGGTGGTTCAATTTGCGCAACTAGCGAAAGCGGATAATCCCCAGCTTCTTCTTCATCTTTTCCTGTGAGACTTGATCTTTTTGCACTGGCTATTGGATCTTCAAAAATATCCAAGACACCCGCACGCTCAAAGCTAACGCTGTTATCTAGCTTAGATTGATCGGTTTCACTCACTAAATTATCTTCAGGATTTTCAAAAACAGTAGTTTCATCACTACAACTTGCTATAAATAAAGACGCAGTTACAGCTGTAAAACATACTTTTCTTACAGATAGGGGTAATTTCATTTTGATCGGGTTTTTTGCAATAACGACCCGACCTTTGCGATTGTTGTCTATACACAGGGAAATACGATGAAATACACTTTATTAGGGTAAATCATACACTTTATCCATAAAATATTGTAGAGTAGCTTAAATCTTACCCATTTTTTCTAGAACCAACAACAATACAATTGGCAATGCCAGTAAGCCCACCATAAGGGTATCTGTCTGTAACAAACTCGGCATAAATAAAAGTGTGGTCAAATAGCCACCTATTGCCCCACCGAAATGTGCAGTATGACCAATGTTACCCAATCTTTTCTTCATACCGTAAATTGAATACAATAGATAACCAATACCCACAACATATGCAGGGACAGGAATTGGAATAAACATAATACCTAATCTCATATTTGGCTGAAGAAGAATTGCCGAATACAAAATACCGGTTACTGCACCACTGGCACCAACTGCAGAATAATATGGTTCATCTTTATGAAAACTCAAAGCCAACAAGCTACCTCCTAACAGGCTTACGGCATAAATGATTAGAAATTTTGTAGTATCAAACCAATTAATTACAACCCCTGCGAAGAAATATAAGGTTAACATATTAAAAAGCAAATGAGAAATGTCTACATGCAAAAAACCTGAGGTTGCCATACGGTCTTTTTGCCCTGCCTTAATAGCACCAATACTAAATTTATATCGTTCAAAAAATGTAGTATCATTGAATCCCTTCATTGACACTAATACATTTGCCGCTATTATTGCTATTGTCGCTATATCAATGTTGTACATTATCTGCCCTTTATTTGGCGTCAAATATAACTATATTTGTCCATAATTTTTTTGAGAATGCAACTATTGGCCTTTGTTTTAATCTATCCATTTTTATGGGTCGTTTCTATTTTGCCACATCGTCTATTTTATGGCTTATCTGATATTGCCTGTTTCTTTATATATCGTGTTTTTGGATACCGAAGAAAAGTGGTTCAAGAGAACCTGAATTTGGTCTTCCCGGACAAGACAAAGGAAGAAATTCACCGTATTGAAAAGGATTTCTACAAACACCTTTGCGATATGTTCTTAGAAATGGTAAAAACCATGAATTTAAGTAAAGAGGCGGTCGCTAAAAAGTACCAACTTGTTAACCCAGAAGTTTTATTGGAAATAGAAAAAGAACGCAGTATTATAATTTTATGTGCTCATTATGCCAATTGGGAATGGAATGTAAGTATCAATAATTACGTGAACTCTAAAGGATATGCCGTTTATCAAAAAATAAATAATTCTTATTTTGATAAATTCATTAGAAAAGTAAGAGCCCGATGGAACACCACATTAATAACACAAGCCCAAACCGCTAAAACGGTTATTAAGAATTACAGAAATAATATACGATCAACTTATGGTATGGTCAGTGACCAATCTCCACAGGCACACAAAGCACATTATTGGACGGACTTCATGGGCATTACCGTTCCAATTTTTAACGGCGGAGAAGCTTTGGCTCGCAAAACAGGTTTAGCAACGGTATTTCTGAAAGTCAGTAAGGTAAAACGCGGTCACTACAAAGCAGAATTTATTCCAATAGCCGTAAACAGCAAAGAGACTGAAGAGCATGAAATTACAAATACTTTCTTAAGGCTCACAGAAGAACAAATAAGAGAAAAACCAGCATATTACCTTTGGACTCACAAACGCTGGAAGCACAGAGGCAAAAAACCCGCCGCATTTGCAGAAGTAAATTAATATTATAAAACAAAAAGCCGAAAGCAGTTGAACTACTTTCGGCTTTTTTTTATTGACAAGGCTCGGTAATTACAAACCTGCAATCGCTTTTATCTCACCAATAATTCTATCTGCAAGACCATCAGCCTCTGTTTGACTTTTAGCTTCCGTATAAATTCTAATTATAGGTTCTGTATTCGATTTTCGAAGATGTACCCAGTTTTCTGCAAAGTCAACCTTTACACCATCAATCGTAGAAATTTCTTCATCGGCATATTTTTCTGCCATGGACTTCAAAATTCCGTCAACATCTAAACCTGGAGTCAACTGAATCTTCTTTTTACTCATAAAATAACTTGGATAGCTAGCTCTTAGCTCAGCAACCGTACCTCCTTTTTCTGCCATCAACATTAAAAACAAAGCCGTACCAACCAATGAGTCACGACCATAATGACTTTCAGGGTATATGATACCACCGTTACCTTCACCACCAATAACCGCATTATTGACTTTCATTTTAGTAACAACATTAACTTCTCCAACAGCTGCAGCTTCATAGGTACCACCATGCTTTTGAGTAATATCACGTAAAGCACGAGAAGATGACAAGTTAGAAACGGTATTACCTTTTGTTTTTCCTAATACATAATCTGCACAGGCAACCAAAGTATACTCCTCACCGAACATTTCACCATCATTACTTATAAATGCCAAACGATCCACATCTGGATCTACTACGATACCGAAATCAGCTTTTTCTTCAACAACTAAATCGCAAATATCTTTTAAGTGCTCTTTTAAAGGCTCTGGATTATGTGGAAAATGTCCTGTTGGTTTACAGTACAACTCCACTACATCTACACCAAATTCTTTTAATAGTTTTGGTATGGCTATACCGCCAGTAGAATTTACACCATCAACAACAACTTTAAACTTTGCTTTCTTTACCACTTCAGCATCTACCAAAGAAAGGTTTAAAACTTCATCTATATGTATATCAATATAACTGTCATTTTTGTTAATAACACCAAGATCATCAACATCAGAAAAATCAAAATCTTCTTTTTCTGCGATTTCCAAAATTTTAGCTCCCTGAGCTGCATCTAAAAATTCTCCTTTCTCATTTAAGAGTTTAAGCGCATTCCATTGCTTAGGGTTATGGCTTGCCGTTAAGATAATTCCACCATCTGCGTTTTCCATGGGTACCGCTATCTCAACAGTTGGCGTTGTGGACAAATCTAAATCTACCACATCTATTCCCAAACCTACCAAAGTAGAAACTACAAGGTTTTGAATCATCTCGCCAGACAAACGTGCATCACGACCAATAACAACTTTTAACTTCTCCTTTTTAGAATAGTCTTTCAACCATATCCCGTAAGAAGCAGCAAATTTTACAGCATCAATCGGTGTTAGATTGTCTCCTGGCTTTCCTCCAATAGTACCTCGAATTCCTGAAATAGATTTTATTAGTGTCATATAATCTTAATAAGTTTTTTGCAAATATAAACGTATCATACTTATCACTATTGCCCTTCTTTGTAAATTCGAACTACTAAGCATAATTTAGGCGAATGAATTTTTTAGCTCATATTTATCTTTCTTTTAACGATAAAGAAATTACTATAGGAAACTTTATAGCAGATAGTATACGTGCCAACAAGTTTGATCACCTACCAATCAAGGTACAAAAAGGCATAAAACTGCATCGTCATATAGATACCTATACAGACACGCACCCAATACCTAAAATTAGCAGCAAGCGCTTACATGCCAATTACAGTCATTACAGTAGGGTGATTGTTGACATTTATTACGATCACTTTTTAGCTAAAAACTGGTCGAAATATTCTGACACACCATTAGATGTTTTTGTGGATCAGTTTTATGACCTTCTAGAAGACAATTACGAGATACTACCTATAGGTGTCAAAAAAATGATGCCCTATATGATTACCGACAATTGGATTTTCAACTACTCTAAAATGGATGGAATTGCTCGTGTACTGAACGGTATGAATCGTAGAACCAACAATAAATCTAAAATGAATTTTGCCATTCTAGACCTTGAAGAACACTATGAAGCCTTTGAAGCAGAATTTACAGAGTTCTTTGAAGAACTTATTACTTTTTCAAAACAAAAATACACTTCTCTCATATTTATGAAATAATCATTAATTACCTATAACCAATATTTTAAACTTATTTATATAAATAATTAAATTAACTAACTATGAACCAAACTAAATTGATATTCATGCTAGCTGCATTTGTAATTTTAGGCAGTTGCAAAGAGAATCCTGCTGCACCCACAGGAACGGTTACCGATAAAGCAATGGTTGTTTCGGCACGTGAAGAAGCTTCTAAAATAGGTAGTGATATTATGGAAAAAGGTGGCAACGCTTTTGATGCTATGGTAGCCACAGAAATGGCTTTGGTTGTCGCATATCCGTTTGCAGGAAATCTTGGCGGTGGCGGATTTATGGTATATAGAAAAGCAGATGGTGAAGTTGGCGCTCTAGATTATAGAGAGAAAGCTCCTTTATCAGCTCATAAAGACATGTATTTAGATTCATTGGGCAATGTGATTCCCGGTAAAAGTACTGTAGGCGCAACCGCTGTAGGAGTTCCAGGAACAGTTGCCGGTATTATTGAAGTGCATAAAAAATTTGGATCTCTACCCTTAGAAGAAATTATGGCTCCGGTTATTGCTCTAGCAGAACGTGGCGTTGTCGTTACCGCTAATCAAGAAAAGCGATTAGCCAGTCAACGAGATAAGTTTATTGAAGTGAACAGTGACAGCACAAAGTTCGCCACTGTATTCAAAACCAATGACACCATTAAATACCCTGCATTGGCAAATACATTTAGAAGTATTGCAAAAAATGGTAGAGACGGATTCTACAAAGGTGAAGTTGCCCAAAAACTTGCAGCATTTATTCAAGATAATGGTGGTTATATTACTGAAGAGGATTTAGAAAAATACCAGGCGGTATGGAGAGACCCAATTACTTTTGATTACAGGGATTTACACATCATTTCTATGAGTCCGCCTAGCAGTGGCGGCGTAACCATCAATCAAATATTCAAGATGATGGAAAAGCATGACGTTGCTAAACTGGGTCATAATTCCCCAAAAATGGTGCAATTATTTACCGAAGCCTCTAGAAGAGCTTATGCTGATAGAAATTACTTTCTAGGTGATCCTGACTTTGTTGAAATTCCATATGACAAATTATTAAGTGATGACTACCTAGCCGAAAGAATGGCTAATTTCTCTTTTGAAAAGGCAACAAAATCTTCTGAGGTTGAACATGGAAATATAGAAATCGTAGAAAGTATGGAAACTACCCACTACTCTATTGTAGATCAGGAAGGCAATGCTATATCGGTTACTACAACACTTAACGGTGCTTATGGCTCAAAACTATATTCTGATGAACTTGGCTTCTTTTTAAACAATGAAATGGATGATTTTAGCTCTAAAGCAGGTGTACCCAATATGTTTGGACTTGTTGGTGCCGAGGCAAATAGTATTGCCGCTGAGAAAAGAATGTTGAGTAGTATGACCCCAACAATCGTTGAACGTGACGGGAAATTGTGGATGGTTGTTGGTACCCCAGGAGGATCTACAATTATTACCGCCGTGGCACAAACCATTTTAAACGGTTATGAGTTTAAAATGAGTATGCAAGAAGCGGTTAACGCCCCCCGTTTTCACCACCAATGGTTACCTGATATGGTAATTTTTGAACCGGACGGATTTCCTTCTACTTTAAAAGAAGAGCTAAAAACTAAAGGGTATATAATTAACGAAGAAAGAACTCCTATAATTGGTAAAGTAGATGCTATTCGTATTCTTAATAACGGTAAACTTGAAGGTGGTGCCGACAAACGTGGCGATGATGCTGCTGTTGGCTTTTAATCAAATTTCCAATAAATTTAATTTTAACTTTTTTAGTAAATTACAACATTTTACTAATTAATTATTTAAAGGTACTATGTTAAATAAATTGTTTAAATTATTAGGTATACTTATTTTATTGGCTGCTATAGGTTACGGTATCTTATATTACCTCTATAACGAACCTATACCTGTAGGAGAATCTGGACCAGAAGCAGACGCTTTAGCATACAGAATGTTCGATGCCTTAAATTATAAGAATTACAATAATACTAAGGTTTTAGAATGGTCTTTTCGTGGTGACCACAATTACAAATGGGACAGAGAAAAAGAAATAGTTACCGTTTCTTGGGGTGATACTGTGGTATATCTAGATTTGATAACCCCATCCTCTAGTACTGCTACAATCAATAATGAATCCGCATCTTATGAAAAAACACAAGACCTAATTGAAAAAGCACAAAGCTATTTCAATAATGATTCTTTTTGGCTTGTAGCTCCTTTTAAGGCATTTGATCAGGGAACCGAGCGTTACTTAGTAGAAATGGAAGATGGATCAGAAGCATTATTGGTAACATACACCCTTGGCGGAGATACCCCAGGCGATTCTTATATGTGGATTATTGAGCCTAGTGGAAGACCTAAAAGTTTTAAACTGTGGACTAAAATCATCCCTATCGGTGGTGTAGAAGCTACTTGGGAAGAATGGGTTAAAACAGAAAGCGGAGTCTTTTTACCAACACAGCATAAATTGGGTCCGCTCTCAATTTCAATGGGTGAAGTTAGCGGGTATTAACCATCTATTTACTCTTAAAATTAAAATATAATATTGTCAATACAGTTATATAAATTCACCAACAGAAAACTATTTCATGCAAGACTATAAATTTCCTTTAGATTTTACATTTCATATTGGTACACTATCCAATGATTTTTCAGCCGTAGATGCAAACGGCAAAATGGTGGCTTATGTAAAGCAAAAGCTATTTAAATTTAAGGAGAATGTAGGTGTCTATGAAAATGACAGTAAAACTAAATTACTGTACAATATAAAAGCAGATAGATGGATTGATTTTTCTGCATGCTATTCTTTTTCTGACACCACCGGTAAGGAATTTGGAAAAATTGGACGTAAAGGATGGGCTTCTTTATGGAAAGCACATTATGAAGTGTTTGATCAAAACAAACAGTTAAAATATACCATAAGAGAAGAAAATGCTTGGGTTAAAGTAATGGATGGTCTAGTTGGCCAAATTCCTATTATTAATCTATTTACAGGCTTATTTCTAAATCCGGCTTACTTGGTTATCAATGGAAATAATGAGACAGTAGTACGCTTATCCAAGGAAAAATCTTTGGTTGGTCGTCGCTTTAAAGTAAGTGAAGTCAAAAAACTAAACGGAAATGACGATGATATCATCATTCTAAGTTTAATGATGATGGTGCTGCTTGAACGAAGAAAAGGCTAGGATTCTGTAAAACTGTATTTACTTATGAGATTAGTCCATTCTAAGATTTCTATTTTGTCAAGAAATCAATTAGTAATGCACGCATCTAGTTCTACATTTACTTTCGAAAGCTTGAATACATAAAACTTTATACCGGGTTTTTGTGGCACCTGCTACCTCCCCACCCCTAAATGCAACTAAAACATTCATTAGTTGATAAAAAATATCTAAAAGCTATAATTCTTATTGGTACATAAATATATAAGAGTCAATCAAATAAAAGACCCAAAACTGTAACTTTTTCACATACTGTGAAAAAATCCTATTTCTAACAGTTGTTATTGACAGATGCTCTTAATTATTAAAAATGAAGTAATTTTAAGTACTTAAATCATTTTAGAATATGGATATAAAGTTAATTACGTTAAACGAAGTCACCTCTGAACTACAATCTCAATTGACCGAATTATATAAACAACTGAATTCAGAATTAACCCAATTAGACATAGCATCAGCATTATCGGATTACAACACTACTGAAGTTGTAGTTTGTTTGGATAATGAAAAATTAGTAGGTATTGCTATGATGGCGAAATACAAGGTAGTATCTGGACACAAAGGTATGATAGAAGATGTTGTTGTATCCTCTGATTATAGAGGTCAAGGCATTGGCAGAAAATTAATGGAAAAACTTTTAGAACAGGCTGAAGCATCAAAACTTGATGATGTATTACTATTTAGTGGACACCATAGAACTGCAGCAATTTCACTCTACAAAAGCTTAGGGTTCCAACTTAAAGAAAGCGGAATGTATATCAAAAAGTATTAAATCTATACTTTAATTAACTTTCTTAACGTGCTGTAATTGATTTTTTAACTCTTTCATAGATTCTTGTAACTGACGTAAGAGTCCGCTATCAGTAGTTGCATCTACATTAAATGTAATTTTACTACTTACTTCCCAAATTTCTTGAATCTGAAATGGCTTTATATCATAAGGTGGATATGTTTCATTCAAAGAGATCAACGTTACATTATTTGAATTGGGTCTTTTCTCTACTTTTTTCACCATTATAGAATCTTGCAAAACTACAACGTACATTTTATTAGCGCTAACGTAATCAATATGTTCAATTGCTCTTGCTAAAACCCACTCACCTGGATGCAAATTAGGCAACATACTATCCCCCTCAACTTGAAAACCACGATAGGTTGCATTTCTAAACTCTGGGATAGGTAAATCAAAAGCAGGTAATTGCTGATACCAACTGGTATCAGAGATATTTTGCGGATAACCTGCAGCGGCTTTTGCGTTTACCAGAACCATGTTATCACGGTTAGCAGAATCTACCGTTACTACTTTAGGTATTACACTTGTCTTTGAAGTCTCTAAATATTGCTCTTCACTTTCTCCAAACAACCACAACGGATTAATCTTGAACTGCTTTAGCAATTCTGACACCACTTTTCCCGATAATTTGGTTCTACCTCTTTCTATATCAGCAGTAGTACTAGAAACACCTATTAAAGCCGCAAAATCTGACTGGGTGTACCCAAGTTCTCTTCGTAAATCTGTAAATCGTTTCAAGGTCAATTCGTTCTCCATAGTAATAGTGTGGTATCAATCAAGCACTTAACGTTCTCGATACATCAAATATAGTGAATATGGATTATATCCAAAAAATAATTTGGATTATTTCCATAATTAGGAATTATTCCATAATTTTGGATTAATTACAAAAACCTATGGATTTTAACCGAATAAAAGAAAAATTAAATATTTTGGCAGATGCAGCCAAATATGACGTGTCTTGTTCAAGTAGCGGCAGTAACCGTAAGAACAAGGATAATGGTCTAGGAGACACAGGTAATGGAATTTGCCACACCTATACTGAAGACGGTCGTTGTGTTTCTTTATTAAAGATTCTACTGACTAATCATTGCATATTTGACTGCGCCTATTGTGTTACCCGTAAAAGTAACGATATACAAAGAGCCGCCTTCAAAATACAAGAGGTTGTAGATTTAACTATCAATTTTTACAGAAGAAATTACATAGAAGGTCTTTTTTTAAGTTCAGGTATTTTTAAAAGTCCCGACCATACTATGGAACGTTTAATCGCAGTTGCCAAAAAGCTTAGGGAAGAAGAAAATTTCAATGGTTACATTCATTTAAAGTCCATACCTGGTGCAAGTGATGAACTAATGTATGAGGCCGGATTATATGCGGACCGTTTATCGGTAAACATTGAAATCCCCACTATATCCGGTCTTAAACTATTAGCTCCAGATAAAAAACATGAAGATTTTATTAAACCTATGCAAAAGGTAAAAGATGAAATCATAAGATATTCTGAAGAACGTAAAATCATAAAAAGTACAGCTAAGTATGCCCCTGCTGGTCAAAGTACACAGATGATAGTTGGAGCCACAGGAGAAAGTGACAAAGACATTATGTATTCTGCAACCCACTTTTATAAGAATTACAAAATGAAACGCGTGTATTATTCTGGTTATGTACCTATTTCTACAGATAGCAGATTGCCTTCTTTAGGATCTGAAGTTCCAATGCTCAGAGAAAACCGATTATACCAAACAGATTGGCTACTTCGCTTTTACGGTTTTAACGTAAATGAAATCTTGGATGCAGATAATCCTAATTTAGATATGGATATTGACCCAAAATTAATGTGGGCTCTTAGAAATTTAAATCATTTCCCAGTAGATATAAATAAAGCAGAACCAAGAATGCTAGCTAGAATACCGGGCATAGGAATGGGCTCTGTCCATAAAATAATTAGTGGCAGAAAATACCGTAGTTTAAATTGGGAACATTTGAAGAAAATGGGAATAGCACTAAACAGAGCAAAATACTTTATTGTATGTAACTCTTCTGACTGGGAACGTAGAGATTTAGAAGCGTCAAAGATTAAAGGTATGATTTTACAATCACAAAATAGTAAATTTAAAAACCAATTTACCAATCAGTTATCTCTATTTAATTAAATCTAAACTTTATATTATTTAATATTATGAACAATACTGAAAATCCACTACAAAACCATGATTTAACTTTAATAAATGTTGCTATTGAACGTAGTCAAAGTCAGGTTTTAGCCGCTGGATACAAGTGGGTCAATTTTAAAAGTAATATAAAGAAGAAGCTGAAAATAATCAGCAGAAAAGTATTCTTCACCTTTAAAACAATATTATGAATACACAAAAAACATTGGTTTATGATGGAAGTTTCAACGGTTTTTTGACCGCTGTATTTATTGGTTTTGAACAGAAACTCATTCATGCAGATATTCAAAAACAAAGTAAACTACAAAGTGGTCTGTTCACTGAAACCGAAACCATATTTACTAATATTGATAAAGCGCAACGGGTTTGGAAAGGAGTTAGAAACAATAGTAACTCTGCAATTAAAAACATTTATTTTGCATTTCTAAGCGAGCAAAAAGGTACAGAAGCACTTCTCTATAGATATATTAGAAAATTAATGGGTAGTAAATTTTTAGGCACTACTGACTTTAGTGACGATGCAATTTTAAAAATTAATCAGTTAGCACATAAGGTTGGTAGAGAAAAACACAGAATGGAAGCTTTTGTTCGTTTTCAATTAACGAAAGATGATGTTTATTTTGCTAACATTGAACCAGATTACGATGTTTTACCATTAATTTCTAAACATTTTAGAAATAGGTATGCAGATCAACAGTGGATTATTTATGATGTAAAGCGTAAATACGGTATCTAT
>NZ_JBDVOT010000210.1:0-5581 GCF_039968975.1 Maribacter sp.
CTGTTCAGCAAGAATTTAAATGGCAAGAAGCTACTAGAGATATGCACCGTTATGGTGAGCATTCTCACGTTTCTATCAAAGACAGGGTTTTTGTGGAAACTATTGGTGGTGACCTTACCATAAAAATTGAGGATAATACCGCAGAAGGTAAAGGTATTTTAGATGAACCTGTAGAATATGTTGATCAGACTTTAGATGATGGTCAGTATCGTTTTGGAGATTTAGGCAATCTATTGGTACTAGAAATAAAACCATTTCAAGAATCTCCTCGCTATTTTGTTTTTAATGACAAAATGAGAGAGGTTCAAAAAATAGACTCGGTTAAAGATGCGTGTATTTTACTGCCAGATGACCAGGGAATCATTTTCCCTACGGGATATTATTTGCAAACGGGGGAGTATCATATCTTTGATAGCTCCATTCCAAATGTAAAATTTCAAGAACGTATTATTTCACCTAACGGTGAAGATTTTCTCTATGTTTTTTATTCTGCAGTTGAAGGGCTTTATAATCTAATGTCTTATAATATTATAAGTCAGGTTATAAAAACTCCTATCATTTGTAACGGATTTACAATATTGGAAAATGGTGAGCTTTGCTACTTTAAAACAGAGCAAGAACAGACCAAACACCATGTGGTTCAAATTTGGCAAACACCGTATTTAAAAGGTGATTATGTACCTTCTCAACATGAGGATACCTTATTATACAAAATAGGTAACAAAGATATTGTAAAGGCTATGGCAGAGGTCAATGGCTTAATTACGCTATTGAACAAAAACGACAATTACGCAGGTCTATATAGTGATATTGCAAAGTTCTCTAAAGACATTTTAGATGCCTATTATTGGTTACCAGAGCCAGAAACACATCAATTAAATGAACCAATTGAAGAAATCAACAAGGCTTCAAATGCTGCTATTGATGAGTTTGAAAAAGTAGTACAACTTCGAAAAAATGCTCAGAATCAAACCAAGCTGATTCAACAAAATTCAGAAGAGTTATTTAATAAAATCAAGAGCACTTCTTTTAAGAGTATTGACGAGTTTGTGACGTTGCTTACAAAATTACGATCTATTAGAGGCGAGGCTATTTCACTGAAAGAAGTGAGGTATATTGATTTAGAATACCTAGAGGTACTTGAAGAGCAAATAGCGGAACAGACCAAGAAAATATCTGAGCGTTGTGTTCAATTTTTATTGAACCCGAATGCATTACAACCTTACCATGATGCACTAAGGGACAAAAAGGAATTTATAGCTACCGTTGAAAAGGTTATAGAGGCTAAAGAAAAAGAAGCTGAAATAAATGAGATCAGTATCGATCTTGAAATGCTTATTGATATTGTCTCAAATTTAGAGATTGAGGATACAGCTCATTCTACAAAAATAATCGATGATATTTCATTGATTTTCTCTACCATAAACGAGCTTAAGGCTGCATTGAAAAACAAGAGAAATTCTCTTGGTATTTCTGAAGCCAAAGCTGAATTTGCCGCACAACTAAAATTGATCGATCAAAGTATCATCAATTACTTGGATATGGCGTCTACACCAGAAAAGTGTGATGAATACCAAACCAAAACATCTATTCAACTAGAAGAGTTAGAAGGTAAATTCACTGATTTTGAAGAATTTATTGAAACCATTATTGAAAAAAGAGAAGAAGTCTACGCTGCTTTTGATGCTAGAAAAAACTCTTTAATCGAAAAAAGAAACAAAAAGTCTAGTGCGCTGGCCAACGCTTCTAGTAGAATACTAAAAGGTGTTCAAAAAAAGGCACAGAGTTTTAATTCTGCAGTAGAAATCAACGGTTATTTTGCTTCAGATTTAATGATCAATAAACTTCGAGATATCATTGCGCAATTACAAGAGCTCGATGATAGCGGTAAAGCCGAAGAAATTGAAACCCAATTAAAGACCGCTAGAGAAGATGCTCTTAGAAAATTAAAGGACAAATTAGACCTTTACGAAGACGGTGACAGTGTTATTAGATTGGGAAAACACAAATTCGGAGTTAACAAGCAGCAGTTAGACTTAACTATTGTTTTTCATGATAACGAACTAAATTATCATTTAACGGGCACTGATTTTTATAAGGTTCTGAACAATGAAGAATTTGTAAAGAACAGACACTTATGGAATCAAGAGTACGTTTCAGAAACAGATGATATTTATCGTGCCGCATATTTAGCCTATAAATTATTTTCAAAATTCACAGAAGAAGATTTACTTCCATTAAGTGAAGAAGAATTGTTGAAACTTGTTCAAGAACAAAGTAGAAATGATTATTCCGAAGGTTATATTAAGGGTGTTCATGATGTAGATGCTTCGCGCATACTAAAACTCTTAGTACATAAACATCATGAATTAGACTTGCTTACTTACCGACCAGAAATTAGAGGATATGCTCAATTTTTTTGGAATGATTTAGAGGACGATGTTAGAAATGAGCTAGATAAAGGTTTAAAATCCGCAGGTGAGGTTCTACAATATTTTCCAGAATCTAAAGAGTATGCTTCAATAATTGAAGAATTAACATATAAAATAGAAAGTTTCGCAGAAGAAACGAAGCTTTTTGATGCAGTTTTGAGTACAGATATTGCCGAATATCTGTTTGAAGAATTAAAATCTGACTCAGAGTTTGTATTCAGCAGTTTTGCTATTCAACTGAAAGATGATTTTTTTAAACTTTTAAAGTCTCAACAAGCGGATCTGAAGTTTAAGAAAAGTGTTGAAGATGCCGGTGACCTTGAAACTAAAGTTAGGTTGGCAAAACAATGGGTTGGCGCGTTTTTAAAATCTAAAAAAGATGTTGATACCTCTATCAATCTTAATAGGTATGAAAATGAAATTGTGTCGGCACTTTTGTTCAGAGATGAATCTGCTTCAAAAATCAAGGCTGTTTCACCTAACGAGGTTTTAAAAGATCTTAGAGGTTCTCATGGAACTATAGTTGAAGGTGTCTATTCATTTAACTACCATGATTTTGTATCTAGATTAAACTTATTTGTTTTAGACGAAGTACCAGCATTTTTAAAGTTCAAAAAGACCAAACTAGATATTACAGAGAAATTAAAAACCGATTTAAAGCTAGAAGAATTTAAACCAAGAGTACTTACTTCTTTTGTTCGAAATAAGTTAATTGATGAAGTGTATCTTCCAATTTTTGGAAATAATCTAGCAAAGCAATTAGGCACGGTAGGGGCTAACAAACGTACAGACAGAATGGGTATGCTACTTTTAATATCTCCACCAGGTTACGGTAAAACTACTTTGATGGAATATATTGCTAATCGCCTAGGTCTAATATTCGTGAAAATCAATGGTCCTGCAATTGGTCATGAAGTAACCAATGTTGATCCTGCTTCTGCCAAGAATAGTGCCGCAAGAGAAGAACTTAAAAAGCTGAATCTTGCTTTTGAAATGGGGAATAATGTCATGCTATATATTGATGATATTCAGCATTGTAATCCAGAGTTTCTTCAGAAATTCATTTCCCTATCAGATGGTACACGTAAAATAGAAGGTGTTTACGAAGGGCAACCAAAAACGTATGATTTACGTGGTAAAAAATTCTGCGTAATTATGGCGGGTAACCCATATACGGAAAGTGGAGAGAAATTCCAGATTCCAGATATGTTGGCCAACCGTGCAGATATTTACAACCTTGGTGATATTATTGGTGAAACAGAGCATTTATTTAGATTAAGTTTAGTAGAAAATTCACTTACTGCAAATCCTATTTTACAACAATTGGCAAGTAAAGAATTTGACGATGTTTATACCCTAGTTGAACAAATTGAATCAAAGTCTGATGAAGGGCAACTTATAGGTAATCACTCTAGTCAAGAAGTAGAAGAATACAAAAAGGTACTTGAAAAAGTACTTAAGGTAAGAGATGTATTGCTAAAGGTTAACGCTACGTACATTAAAAGTGCAGCTATGCAAGATGAGTACAGAACAGAGCCTTCGTTCAAGCTTCAGGGGTCTTATAGAGACATGAATAAATTGGTTGCACAAATTGTACCTATAATGAACGAAAGAGAGTTGAATACGCTTTTGCGTTCGCATTATGAAAATGAAGCCCAGACATTAACTGGTTCTGCAGAAGCCAACTTATTAAAATACAATGAACTTATTGGCAACCTAACGACTGAAGAGGATTCTCGTTGGAGCGCTATAAAAGAACAATTTGTTAAGAACAATAAGCTAAAAGGGTTTGGTAATGCCAATGAAATGGCTCAAGTACTTTCACAGATGATGGAGTTTTCAGAAAATCTTGCAGGTATTAAGTCTGTACTTGAAAAAGGTCTTAGAAATGAGTAACAAATGATTACCGTTAATAAACAATCTCAATGCAAGATCGCGAAGCATTGATTTAAAATTTATACACAATTCGATGCCTGGCTGACCATCAGGAAGGCATCAAAGCTTTTAAATCTTGATCATCAAGTGAATATTTTCTTTTATTACTGAATTTCAAGCTTTCACGTCAAAATAAAGATGTAGTTTTGCACCCGCAAAAAAGCTGCATTATGAAGCGTATTAATGAATACAAGAAACTCTTTGGAGTTGAGAAAGAAATTGAACTTAAAGCACTTAAGTCTACATATAGAGGTTTGGTAAAGGAATGGCACCCAGACAAATTTCAAGACGGTGATGAGAAAAAAGAAGAAGCAGAAGTTCAAAGTCGTCGCATCATTGACGGTTACCACTTTCTAGTAAGTATTGCTCCTGAAACTAAAGAGGGCAATAAGGAAGAATATAATCTATCAGTTTTATCTGGTATTGCAGATTTTCAGCATAACGGTTTGGTTTTAGAAGTAACCTTTGTTGATGGTGCTACTTATGAATATTTTGGTGTTACGAAACCAATTTTTCAAAAAATGATCAACGCTAACAAGTTGAATAGATTTGCAAAAAGAACAATATTCCCAAATTACCTTTACAGAAAATCTAAACGAGAGCTTCAAGAAGCATAATCGTATAATTTAATGGTTATAAGAAACGCATGAAAAATCAACAAGAGATTTTATCAAAATTGAATATTGATGCGTTGAACCCGATGCAAGTGAGTGCATTAGACACCATCTCTTCATCAAACAATACCATATTATTATCTCCTACCGGTACAGGAAAAACGTTAGCTTTTCTTTTACCGGTTTTAGAATTTTTAGACCATAATAATCCTGAAGTTCAGGCATTGATATTGGTTCCCTCCAGAGAATTGGCAATTCAAATAGAACAGGTTATTCGTAATATGGGTACTGGTTTTAAGGTGAATGCCATTTACGGCGGTAGAGCAATGTCAAAAGATAAAATAGAACTAAAGCATACTCCTGCTATTTTAATTGGTACACCTGGTAGAATTTTAGACCATTTCATGGCCGATCGTTTCACCAAAGACCATATTAAAACATTAGTTCTTGATGAGTTTGATAAGTCACTAGAAGTTGGCTTTGAAGAAGAAATGAGTGAAATTCTAGCAGAACTTCCTCATCTTAAAAAACGAATTCTCACTTCTGCGACAGAAGGTGTCAAGATTCCCAAATTTGTTGGTTTAGAAAACCCAAAGCGCG
>NZ_JBDVOT010000211.1:0-3508 GCF_039968975.1 Maribacter sp.
TAACGGTTCAGGAACAATAAATGAAATAGGTCTACAATTTTACAATGATGTCATCAACTTTTGCTTAGCGCAAGAAATTACGCCGTGGTTAACGTTATATCATTGGGATCTACCACAATCATTAGAAGAAAAAGGCGGGTGGACCAATAGAGCAATAATTCAATGGTTTTCAGAATTCACAAAAGTATGTGCCAATGCTTTTGGCGACCGAGTAAAAAATTGGATGGTATTGAACGAGCCTATGGTATTTACAGGTGCCGGATATTTTTTAGGTGTACATGCACCAGGTAAAAAAAGGCTCAAAAATTTTATACCGGCTGCGCATCACGCTGTTCTTTGTCAAGCAGAGGGCGGTAGAATACTTCGAAAATTAGTGCCCAACGCTAATATTGGCACCACATTTTCATGTTCACAGATTACACCATATAGACAGAATAACCGTGACAAAAAAACTGCCGTTAAAGTAGACGCCTTATTGAATCGTATGTTTATTGAGCCAGCACTTGGGTTAGGCTACCCCGTAAAAGAAGCTCCTGTCCTAAAAAAACTACAACCTTATATTAAACCGAACGACATGATTAATTGTAAGTTCGATTTTGATTTTATCGGAATTCAGAACTATACTCGTGAAAAAGTTAAATACAGTTTATTGGTGCCCTACATACGAGCTAAGATTGTAAAAGCGAGTAAACGAAACGTAAAAACTACGTTGATGGATTGGGAAGTATATCCCCCTAGCATTTATAATATGATTGAAAAGTTTAGTAATTATCCCCAGATAAAGAAATTGATCATTACCGAAAATGGAGCCGCATTCAAAGATAAATTAGAGGGAGAGAACATTACTGACGATGAACGGGTACACTTTTTACAACGTTATTTAAATCAAGTTCTAAAGGCAAAACAAGACGGCTTAAATATGCACGGATATTTCGTTTGGACCTTTACAGATAACTTTGAATGGGCAGAAGGCTACTACCCAAGATTTGGACTGGTTCATGTAGATTTTAAAACACTGAAAAGAACGATTAAAAAATCTGGAAAATGGTTTTCAGAATTCCTAGCCAGCTAAATTAAACGCATAAAAAAGCCGATGCTCCCATCGGCTTAAGCTCTTATCCAAAAAACAAACACACATCTTACACGCGCTGTTCAAAGGTATATGTACAATCTTTATACTATGTTAAGGCAATTATACCAAACTGTTACTTTATTGAAAAGCAGGCATACCTGTAATATCAGCACCTGTAATCAACAAATGAATATCATGGGTACCTTCATAAGTAATTACACTTTCTAAATTCATCATATGGCGCATAATGCTATACTCGCCAGTGATACCCATACCACCTAACACCTGTCTTGCCTCACGGGCTATTTTTATAGCCATCTCCACATTGTTTCTTTTTGCCATTGATATTTGTGCCGAAGTAGCCTTACCTTGATTCTTTAATTGACCCAAACGAAATGCTAGCAATTGCGCCTTGGTGATTTCGGTAATCATTTCTGCCAATTTCTTTTGCTGTAATTGTGTCGCGGCAATCGGTTTACCAAATTGCACACGTTCCTTAGCATATCTTAATGCGGTATCATAACAGTCCATAGCAGCACCGATGGCTCCCCATGAAATTCCGAATCTTGCAGAATCCAAACAACCTAATGGCGCACCTAATCCTGATTTATTGGGCAAAAGATTCTCTTTAGGCACTTTAACATTATCAAAAATCAGCTCCCCCGTAGCCGAAGCTCTTAAAGACCATTTGTTATGCGTTTCTGGAGTTGTGAAACCTTCCATACCACGCTCCACTATTAAGCCATGTATACGACCTTCTTCATTCTTTGCCCATACTACGGCTATATCACAAAAAGGCGAATTAGAAATCCAAAGTTTTGCACCGTTCAACAAATAATGGTCACCCATATCTTTATACTTGGTTTCCATACCACTAGGGTTAGAACCGTGGTTAGGCTCGGTTAAACCGAAAGAACCCATCCATTCACCCGAAGCTAATTTTGGCAAGTATTTTTTTCGTTGATCTTCTGTTCCATAGGTAAAGATTGGATACATCACCAAAGAAGACTGTACCGATGCCGTAGAACGAACACCACTATCTCCTCTTTCTATTTCTTGCATAATAAGTCCGTAACTTATTTGATCCAAACCAGCACCACCATATTCTTCAGGAATGTACGGACCAAAAGCACCAATCTCGGCAAGCCCTTTTATAATCTGCTTAGGAAATTCTGCCTTTTGGGCATATTCCTCAATAATTGGAGAGACATCTCTTTTCACCCATTGACGAGCAGCATCACGAACTAGTAAATGTTCTTCAGAAAGTAAATCGTCTAAATTATAGTAGTCTGGCGCTTCAAATAAATCTGGTCTCATATCAATGCTTTTATCAAATATAACTAAAGAAATATAACAGTTTACTAAGGCAAAGTTACATTTTTAAGTAAAATTCTTTAGTCAGCTCCACGTAATCAGGGGTATACTGATGTCTATCAGTTTCAATAATTAATTCAGACACTTTACAATCTTGTTCTTTACGAGAAAAAGCCAATAGCACACGTTTAAAATCTGCTTCAGAATTTCCTTTTACATGCATACAATCCTTTAAAAACAAACCCAGATCTGCAGCCATTTTCACAAAAGCATCTTTTTCTTTAAAAGGTATAATAGTATTGAACACACCATTTTCAGCTAGTAACTTTGAAACCCCCTCTAACAATTCATTAAAAGGAAGAAACTCATTTTGCCTAGCTTGGTCACGCTGTACGTTTCCTGAACTAACAGTTTCTGAATAAAATGGAGGATTGCAAACAATCAACTCATATTGATCCTCAATTTCATCAACAAACTCATCTAGACCGGCATGATAGCAATATAAACGATCACCCCAAGGTGATAACTCAAAATTCTCTACACACTGCTCATAGGCATCTGCATCTATTTCTAGGGCATCAACAACTTCTGCATGGCTTCTTTGTGCCAACATCAAACTAATAACCCCTGTGCCAGCACCAATATCAAGAATAGATTCCGGATTAGCATCCACAGTAGTCCAAGCACCAAGCAAAACACCGTCAGTACCAATTTTCATGGCACAGCGGTCTTGGTTGATACTAAATTGCTTAAATCTAAAAAGTTCGCTCAATGTATATTTCCTAATCCGTTAAATTATTCAAAATTCTACTTTTTGCATCTGCCAAATAGCTTCTTCCAATAGTATATCTAATACCACCAATTTCTACACTGTTACCCTCAACCACACTCACTTTATCTACAGCGATAGTATAAGAACGATGAATTCTAATAAAATTATCTCCAGGGAGTTCATCGGTAAAACTACTTAAGGTTCTATGAATAATATACTTAGCTGTAGGAGTAATTATTCTGATATAATCTTTGAGACTTTCTATCACCATTATTTCTTCTAAATATATTTTCTGAAGTTTCTTTTTATCGACTTTTACGAAAATAGAAGGTCTCTCGTCTTTATCTGAA
>NZ_JBDVOT010000212.1:0-5140 GCF_039968975.1 Maribacter sp.
TCAGGAAGGTTTAATTCTAGCAAAGCTAAATCTGTACTATCAAGCTCAATCTCTTTTGCCGTACTCTCGCTATTTTCTTTCTGATTCTCTTTACAGGAATGTAATGCAATAACTACGGACAAAACCATAGTTAGTTTTAAAAATGATATTTTCATATAGAGGTTGTTTAGTTTTATACGAAGATACACAACATGATTTACTATCAATATTTATTAATGGGATGTAAGCTATTTTAATAAAAAAAAGCCGACCCATAACAAAGTTAGAATCGACTTTAACCAACCAAACAACATTTTAATATTTAAGAGTCACCTTCCATTGCTTTACCAATAAGAGTATCTCCCTGTATAATTTCGAAAGTAGAATTAATAGCGGCATCATCATGTAAAGACCTTACCAAGGTTTGCGCCACATCATCTCTAGTAATAGAACCTTGTTTGTTCAATTTAGATTTTAGTTCAATTTTACCGGTGCCTGAATCATTTGTCAAAGAACCAGGTCTAACGATAGTGTGCATTAAATTTTGAGATTTTAGATATTCATCTGCATTATGCTTTGCTTTTAAATACTCCTTTAAATCACTAGCCTCTTCAGGGTTGTCCGCGCCCATTGAACTTAGCATTACAAACTTTTTAATGTTTGCGTTTTTGGATATGTCAATTAAACTTTTAGCACCCTCTTGATCCACTTCAACAACTTTCTTACCGCCAGAACCGGCAGCGAATATTACTTTGTCAATATTTTTTATAGTGTGTGACAAGTCTTTTTCTAAATCACCTAAAATTGTTTTTATATTTTCCTTTTCAAATTGTTCTTGCTGTTCTTTTTTGCGAACCATAGCTACTGGTTCAAAGTATTGAGAGCTTTTTAAAAGGTTAATTATTTTTTTTCCAGTGGTACCGTTAGCACCAGCAACTAATACATTTTCCATCTTCAATTTTTATTTGCAAGTTGATTAAAATCTATAGCTGTCATTAATTCGTAAGATGAAAGTTTTAATGCTAAACGTTTGTGTCTTCAGTTTTACTATCTTCTTTAAATGAGCTCATAACCATTTGTTTTGTGATAATAGTTACAATTAAGAAAAAGTAACTTTCAAAAAAAATATAGATATGAAAACTGAAAATAAAACAGATACTTATAATCCTGATATTACAGAAGATGATTTAAAAACTTTAGGTGAAAAGGTGAAAAATACCCGTACCGATAATGGTGATGATAGCCAATTAGACAATAGAAATAGACAAATTGATTTTGCAGGAAAAGATTTAGATATACCTGGCAGAAATCTACCTCAAAATAAAACTTCAAAATCTTTAAAAGATGAAGAAAATCAATTGTATAGTTTAGGTGGTGCTGAAAATGAAAATTTGGAACATAATAACGATGACATATAATATTTTACCAAGTAAAATTAAGAAAGGCAGCCATTGGCTGCCTTTTTTTATATAACCTAAATTTTTAAATGTTTTCCTCATATGCAGGATAATCTAAATAACCTTCTTTTCCTGGGGTGTAGAAGGTATCCGTATCCCATTCCGCAAGTGGGAGGTTATGTTCAAAACGTTCTACCAAATCAGGGTTGGAAATAAATGGTTTCCCGTACGCTACTAAATCTGCATTACCTTCTTCAATTACCTTATTGCCAGATTCTTGATTAAAACCGGCATTAATCATCAAGGTACCGTTATAAAGAGGTCTAAAATGTTTAGCAATGTGTTCTACCGCAAAAGGTACATTCGAAACATCGTTAAATGGTTCTGATAAATGTACGTAAGCTAAATTATAGGCGTTTAAATTTTTAATGATATACTCAAAAGTAGGTATGGTTTCTTCGTCCAAGGTAATACCGAACATACCATTTAGTGAAGGATTGAATCTAACTCCAATTTTTTCTTGAGGAATTGCCTCTTTCATAGCGTCTAAAACTTCAAAAAAGAATCGGGTTCTATTTTCTATATTCCCACCATATTCATCAGTTCTGTGATTAGATGTTCCGGTAAAAAACTGATGAAATAAATATCCGTTAGAAGAATGTATTTCAACACCATCAAATCCTGCTTCAATTGCATTTATTGCTGCATTTTTAAAATCTAATACCGTTTGCTTGATATCTGCAATACTCATGGCTTTTGGTGTCACGGTATCTTTAAATCCTTCTGGAGTATAAGATTTCGCATTAGGGTTTATGGCAGATGGAGCTAAAGGCAATTCACCTTCATGAAAATCTGGGTGAGAAATTCTACCTACATGCCAAAGTTGTATAAATATCTTTCCGCCTTTGTCATGGACTGCTTTGGTTACTTTTTTCCAGCCTTCTACTTGTTCTGCAGAATAAATACCAGCTGTATTAACATAACCAACCGCATCTTTAGAAACTTGGGATCCTTCTGTAATAATTAGTCCTGCAGAAGCTCGTTGCGTATAATAGGGTACATGTAAATCTTCTGTAGGCGCATTGCCCTCATTTGCAGCTCTACTTCTTGTCATGGGTGCCATGACCACTCTATTCTTTAGGTTTATAGTGTTATGAAAAGGGGTCAATAATGCTTGATTGTTCATATATCTAAATTTTGTTAACTGTATGTTTTTTTGTGAAATAAAGTTTAAATTATTACAAGAAGTTTGTTGACTCTTATCGTTAAAACATTGTTATAAAACGTATAATAAATGAATTGTTCAACCTGTATCATATTTTTGCTATTCTAAATATTTAAAACCTTTTTAGTTTTTTTATCGTAGGTATAGATAATGATAACTTTTCCAAAATAATTTTTTATGATTTATAGCCGTAACTGGGCACTAAAGCTTACCGTATGCATTTTTATATTAAGTGCAACTACTATTGTAAACGCACAAACTTTAAAAGGTAATGTTACCGATACAGAAGGTACTGCATTAGAAAATGTAGGTATCTTTAATCAAACTTCAGGTCAACATAGCCATACAAACTTATCAGGTGCATTTTCACTTACTTCTACATCGGTAAATGATTCGGTTTATTTTTCCAATTTAGGATTTAAAACATTCATTCTTGTTGTAAATCAAGATCATTTAACTAATGGTATAAATATCTCTTTAGAAGAGTCAAGTATCAATTTAGAGCAGGTTGTAGTTGTTTCTAAAGTTGATGCAATGAGCAGAATTGTGAATGTAGATGTACAAAATGATCCTGTAAAATCATCTCAAGAGATTTTAAGAAAAGTACCAGGTTTGCTAATAGGTCAACATGCCGGCGGTGGTAAAGCCGAACAGATTTTCTTAAGAGGATTTGACATTGACCACGGCACAGATGTGGCTATTAGCGTAGATGGTATGCCGGTAAATATGGTATCTCATGCTCACGGACAAGGGTATGCAGATTTACACTTTGTAATACCAGAAACTATAGATAATGTCAACTTTGGAAAAGGTCCGTATTACGCGGATAAAGGCGATTTTAATACCGCCGGATTTGTAGATTTGAGTCTGAAGAAAAGTGTTGATAAGAGTATGGTTTCTTATGAGGCGGGACAATTTAATACAAACAGATTTGTAGGTCTATTCAATATTTTAGAAAACGGCAAGAGTAGCGCATATGTAGCATCTGAGGTGTATTTAACCGATGGACCATTTGATTCTCCTCAGAACTTTAACCGTTTAAATATTCTTGGGAGATATAATTATAAAGATATTGGCAAAGAGGAATTAACCATAACTGCATCGCATTTTCAAAGCAAGTGGGATGCTTCTGGTCAAATACCGCAAAGGGCAATAGACCAAAATATTATAGGTCGGTTCGGAGCGATAGATGACACAGAAGGTGGTCAAACCAGTAGAACCAATATCATGTTGAATCACACTAAATTTTTAGGTGAAGATCAATTTTTAAAAACTCGAGCATTTGTGAGCAAATATGATTTTGAGTTGTTTTCGAATTTCACTTTCTTTTTAGAAGACCCAATTAATGGCGACCAAATTCGCCAGTATGAAGATAGAACCATAATGGGTGCTGAAACTGTTTTTGAGCAAATTGATATTGCTGTTGGTACGGATGATAGGTTTAAATATTCTGCTGGTATAGGATTGAGAAATGATAACGTAGATGATGTAACTTTAGAGCACACTTTAAATAGAAAGACGGTTTTAGAACAATATGCATTTGGTGATGTAGACGAAACCAATATGTACGGGTTTGTTGACGGAGAGTACAAAACTGGAAACTGGACATTTAATCCGTCTGTTCGTTTCGATTATTTCAACTTTGACTATGAAAACAAACTAAGTGAAGTATATGATAATAAAAGCGAAAGCAAGGCAATAGTAAGTCCTAAGTTGAATACTATTTATGCCGTAAATAAAGACTGGCAATTATTTTTAAAAACAGGCTTAGGTTTTCACTCTAACGACGCACGTGTAGTAACTGCAAACGAAGGCAGAGATATTCTTCCGAGAGCATATGGTGTAGATTTGGGAACAATTATTAAACCAGTAGATAAATTAGTGTTGAATGCTACGTTGTGGGGTCTGTTATTAGATCAAGAATTTGTGTATGTAGGCGATGCCGGTATTGTTGAGCCTAGTGGAAAAACAAGAAGAGTTGGTGTAGAAGTTGGTGCGCGATATCAAATGTTAGATTGGTTGTATCTGTATAGTGATGTAAATTACACCTATGCTAGAAGTACAGAAGAAGCAGATGACGAAGATTATATTCCGTTAGCACCAGATTTTACTGCTGTAGGTGGATTATCTTTCAGTGATATTGGTGATTTCTCAGGAAACCTAAACTATAGATACTTAGGTGACAGAGCTGCAAATGAAGATAATAGTATTGTTGCAGAAGGTTATTTCGTAACCGATTTGAACCTAAACTACCATATTAAAAACTGGACAGTTGGTGTAATCGTAGAAAATCTATTTGATACCGAGTGGAACGAAACTCAGTTTGCTACCGAAAGTAGATTATTCAATGAAACCGCATCAGTAGAAGAAATACATTTAACTCCTGGTACTCCGTTTTATTTAAGAGGAAAAGTTTCTGTAAGCTTTTAAGAAAAATATTGTTTAGAGATTATAAAAAGGATGATTTGTTACTTCTGTAATGAATCATTCTTTTTTTAGACCAAGGCAACATGCAAGAAGTTTTTAAAGATTTTAGTAC
>NZ_JBDVOT010000213.1:0-13921 GCF_039968975.1 Maribacter sp.
CAAAAATGGTATGGTCTATCAAAAAGATGGTAATTGGATATTTGAATATTATGAGAATGATAAATTGGTTCAAGAGGAACTACATATCAAATTCTAAAAATCATATTTCGTTTTCCATCTATTTTTTATAAAATCGCTAAGGGCTTTTTCCCTGGCATTATTTCCTGGTTTGTAGAACGTAGTTCCGGTGATTTCATCGGGTAGAAACTCGGCATCCACAAAGTTGTTTTGGTAATCATGGGCATATTTATATTCTTGTCCGTAACCCAGATCTTTCATCAATTTAGTAGGTGCATTTCTTAATGGAAGTGGTACGGTTAAATTCCCTGTTTGTTTTACTGCCTGTTGCGCTTTCCCTATCGCCATATAACTTGCGTTGCTTTTTGCTGAGGTTGCTAAGTAAATTGCACACTGACTTAACACTATGCGGGCTTCTGGATAACCAATAGAAGTTACTGCTTGAAAAGTTGTATTTGCCATCACCAGAGCGGTTGGGTTTGCTAAACCAATATCTTCAGAGGCAGAAATAAGCATTCTTCGTGCAATGAATTTTACGTCTTCACCACCTTCAATCATTCTCGCTAGCCAATACACCGCACCGTTGGGGTCACTACCACGTATAGATTTTATAAATGCAGATACAATATCGTAATGTTGTTCGCCAGTTTTATCATAGAGGACTGTATTTTTTTGAACTTTAGAAAGCACTAACTCGTCTGTAATAATAATAGTATCACTTTCCTCAGAATTAACGACCAATTCAAAAACGTTCAATAATTTTCTGCCATCACCTCCGGATATACGTAATAAAGCTTCCGTTTCTTTAAGTTCTATTTTTTTTGATTTTAGCAACGAGTCTTTTTCCATTGCCCTTTTGATCAAGTTCTCTAAATCTGCTTTTCCAAAGGCATTTAATATATAGACCTGACAACGAGAGAGTAGTGCGGGTATTACTTCAAAACTTGGGTTTTCTGTGGTTGCCCCAATTAATGTTACCCATCCTTTTTCAACAGCAGCCAAAAGAGAGTCTTGTTGAGATTTGCTAAAACGGTGTATCTCATCTATAAATAGAATAGGATTTTTAGCCGTGAACAACCCTCCTGCTTGTTTTGCTTTATCTATAACTTCACGAATATCTTTAACACCACTGTTAATTGCGCTAAGAACATAAAAAGGTCTTTTACTTTGCTCTGCTATAATATTTGCTAAAGTTGTTTTACCCGTTCCTGGAGGTCCCCAGAGAATAAGTGAAGGAATAATACCTTTTTTAATCTGATTCGTTAGCGAGCCCTTTTCACCCACTAAATGGTGCTGACTAATATACTCGTCTAAGGTTTTAGGGCGTACGCGTTCTGCTAAAGGTTCGTTCATGTTACAAAAGTATGATAATCTGAAAAGAGAAGAGAAAAGTATGTTGCTAATTGATTGTTAAGTAAGGATTGGAGTGACAATATGACCAATTAGTAAACGTTGGTAGTATAATTGTAAGCTATATATAAAAACAAGCTCATGTCAGAAATGGGACATTTTAAGTTTTCTAATAAAGTGCTGGCTATTCCGCTATTTGCTATGATAGTCATATGGTGCGTGTATTGGGTAGAACTACTTTTTGGTGTGAACCTTAATGAAATGGGGGTAATGCCAAGAACACTTTTGGGGTTACGCGGAGTGGTATTTAGTCCGTTTATTCACGGTTCATTAGAGCACTTATATAACAATACAATTGCTTTAGCCGTATTGCTTACAGCGCTTTGGTATTTTTATAAGGATGTTGCTTGGAAGGTGGTTTTGTATGGTATTCTATTATCCGGATTTATGACTTGGCTAATTGGTAGAACATCTTATCATATTGGTGCAAGCGGACTCATTTATGTCTTGGCAAGCTTTATTTTTTTTAAAGGAATATTTAGTTCCCATTTTAGGCTAGTGGCACTTTCTTTAATTGTTGTTTTTATATACGGAAGCATGCTCTGGTATATATTTCCGGTTAAGGAAGGAATGTCTTGGGAAGGACATTTGAGTGGTTTTATGACCGGATTGTTTCTTGCAAAAATGATGAAAGCAAAAATTCCTCCAACTAAAAAATATGATTGGGAAAAAGACGGCTTTAAAGAGGAAGACGACTTGTTCTTACAACATTTCGATGAAAACGGAAATTTCAGGGAACTACCCATTGAAGAAGAATATGAAGAGGAAGAAGGTTTTCAATACAATTACATCTTCAAGAAAAGTTCTAAAACTGATTTAGATAAATAATCTGTAGTTACAGACGTTGGCGAACCGCTTCGTATAAAAATACCGCACAAGCAACGGAAACATTTAACGATTCAATCTCTCCAAGTAAAGGAAGCTTGGCTCTATAATCAGATGCTTTTAGAATAGAAGGGGTTATACCACGATCTTCTGCACCCATTACAATAGCTATGGAATTAGTGAAAGGAACGTCGTAAACAGAATCTTCTGTTTTTTCAGTAGCCGACACAATTTTAATATCTGAAGCCTGTAAATAGAAAACGGCATCTTTTAAATGATCAACCTTAGCAATAGGAACTCTGTAAGCGGCACCTGCAGAGGTTTTAATCGTATCTGCGGTTACAGGAGCGGCTCCTTTCTTTTGAACAATGATTCCGTCTACTCCAGTACATTCAGCAGTTCTAATGATTGCCCCAAAATTACGTACATCAGAAAGTTGATCCAATAATAAAAATAAAGCAGGTCCTTCTTTTTCGCTAGCCTTCTCCACCAAATCCTCAAGTGTATGAAATGCGATAGGGGAGATGTTGGCAACAGCACCCTGGTGGTTGTTTTTTGTAAGTCTGTTCAACTTTTCAATAGGTACATAGACCATGTTGATTTCATTACGGCGCAATAAACCTTCCAATTCTTTCATAAGGTCGCCTTTAAGACCTTTTTGTAGAAATACCTTGTCTATCTCTTCATTTGAATTGACAGCTTCTATAATGGCTCTTAAGCCATAAATTTGAGTGGTTTTTTGCATGGGGCAAAGGTAAATAAAAACCGCCCAACTATTGTTGAGCGGTTTTAAATATTAAGATTAAAAGTTTTAGCTATTTAAATAGTCGAAAACTTTTATTAAATCTGCTTCATCTTTAATGTTCAGATTATTTTCTTTTAAAAATAGCTTTAGACTTTCTCTTTTAGATTCATCGACTAACTTAATGAGTTTTTTGTTCTTTTGAGGAGCCTGGTCAATTCTATTTACTCCATTTTTTTGAAAGTAGAATTCTGTAAATTTTGTAAACCTGCTTGGTACAGCTGCGACGAAAGAGTTTTGTGCTGGTTGTCCTTCGGTAAACTTGACAAGTGTTCTCTCGTATAAATCATACGTACTACCTTTTTGGATAAGAGATAAATACCCATTTAAAGTAGCATTTTTCTCAGTTACGAAAGTTTTAAAACTTAAAGGTTTGGCATTGATAAGTAAGCTGATTTCTTTATCTTTAACTAAAGCTTGGTAGGCCTCTTCTTCAGAAGCTGTTTTTTTAATCTCAATTTCTTCATTTAAGGCATTGTATCTATAATATATATTACCTACGACTTCATCGTTATATTTTAAGATTGTTGGGGCAAATGTATTAGAAGTGTACGGGGAGCCTTGAAATTTGTCTAAATCTATTTCTCGCCTTTTTTGATAAGCCTCGTTAACAGGACCCAAAAAGTTTGATATAGCAGCACCTGCTACCGCATTTTGGCTAGCTCCTCCCATATTAGTGGGTACCTGACCTGAATATTGAGCTTGTAAAGTTGTACTTGCTACTGCGGTAATAGCTAATAATAAGAATTTTTTCATGGTGTGGTTATTTAAGAGGTTTAATTTAAAAATAATTTTTAAACCTCTTATATTCAGTATGTTTAATTTTTTGTTAATTCGAAAGTTCTTAATTTATCATTGTTAAAACCAGTAACTAATAAGGTCTGGTTATTAAATTTTATCGATTCCATACTCTTTACATTTCCTTTTAGGTATAAACCTGTTTTCTCCATAGTAGATGGTGTATATCCATCCTTGCCGTTAGAAATTAAGGCTAGACCAGAAATGGCATCTAACCTTGGTGTTTCTACTTCTGTTTCGTATATATTTCCTGAAATAACGCAATCTTCAAAACCGTCATTATTTAAATCAAATACTGATATGGCCAAAGTTGGAAATAATTGAGATTCATTAGGTAATATAATTTTTTCAAACTTATTATTTCCTTTGTTTAGCAGTAGAATGGAACTAAATTCTGTAGCTTCATTTGAATATGAATCTTTTAATTTTTCACCATAGATATCTTCCATAGTGGCTTGCGCAAAATCATTATAGGTTGCAAATTTGTCTTTTATAAAGGGCATTTGTTGCGATGAACATTCTCTTCCTCTTACCGGTACATATGCCTCATGATATTTTTTACTTAATACCACATCATTGATACCGTCGTTATCAAAGTCATTAGCAAAGATTTTAAAAGGTTTTTCTTTACTTGCCGTAAACTTTATGTTTCTGCCTACATTGCCTACTATGTAATCCTTATTTCCATCATTATTTAAATCAGTTTCTTTTATTTTGAACCACCAACCCTTAGTATTTAGAGATGGGTCATCAGTAGCAAGGCGTTCAAATTTTCCATTTTTATTTTCAAACATGCCAATAGGTGTCCATTCACCTACGGCAATGAAATCTTGCCAACCGTCATTATTGAAATCTGTTGTAATTATACTGTTTATTAATCCAAAGTCTTCTAGCTCAGGAACAATAATATTGGTTACATTTTTTAAAACTCCATTATCATTTTCATAAAGTATAGATGCACTATGCATTGGGTAATTGTGCGGTATAATTCTATTGCCTACTAAAACATCATTATCTCCATCTTTGTCAAAATCAATAATTGTAACAGATTTACCACTTTTTGGAAATGCTTGTAAAACTGGTATTTCTAATTTTTCGAAATTACCTTTACCGTCGTTTAGATATAATCTATCAGCGTAATAAGAAGAACTTTCGCCATATTCATTACCTCCACTAACTACATAAAGATCGAGGTCGTTATCATTGTCAAAATCAAAAAACACTGATTCTGCGTCTTCTTTACCTTCGTCTAATTGAAATGATTTTTGTGTTCTGTTCGTAAAGCCATTTTGGGTTTGTATATATAATGTTCCTGATTGACCGGATCCGCCACCTACATAAAGATCTTCTTTTCCGTCACCATTAATGTCACCTTTAGCCATAAATGGTCCGGTGTTAGATTGTTTGTATGGCAAAAGAATTTCTTGTGCAAAGTCATCATAACTTGTTTCTTTATGGCTAAAATCTAATGGATAGTCTTGTTCGTTTTTAGCAATAAAAAAGGAGTTTTTTTCAAAAGACGGTTTACTAGAAATAGGTTTGGCGTTATTCTCTGAAAAAGTTAGTATTGAATTTGGTTTAACATTAAATTGATAAGCTACTTTTCCACTTGGCCATTCAATTTTTACAGTGTCTATATTTGTAGAATTTCCAATTCCAAAATGAGCAGAATTTTCTTGAGAAGACATGTAACCTCTTACTCTCTTGATTTCTTCAAACTGATTTTTGCTGTCATGTGAAATGGTTACTCTTGCAAATGACTCTTTATTTTGGTCATCAATTTTAATTTTTAAAAAGTTTCCGACTTCATTTTCTATACTATTGTTTTTGTAAAGTAGCGCTTGCTGGTCTATATTATTGATAATTAGATCTAAATCACCATCATTGTCTAAATCTGCTTGCGCAGCCCCGTTACTAAAGGTAAGTTCTTCTAAACCCCATTTATGGCTGGTTTCTTCAAAATTGAGATTTCCATGGTTTTTGTACATTAAGTTGCTTAAGCTCTCGGAGGGCATTTCGTCATATAATTGCTGTTTTATGGCATTTGGTATGTTACCCTTATATTTTACCTTAGTACTATAAACCTTGTTTTGAAAATCATTATCTAAGGCATATTTACGGTAACCATTGGTTATGAAAACATCCTTTAATCCGTCGTTGTCATAATCTGACATTAATACAGACCAACTCCAATCTGAGCTTGCCATAGATGTTAGTTGAGATATGTTAGAGTAGTGGTTATTGTCTAAATTCAATTGAAGTGAATTGAACATGTATTGGTATTGAAAACCAGCTGTAGTTGTTAAATAGTTGAATCTTTCAGTACTCATGGAAGCCATAAGTGTTTTTGCTCTAAAATGGTCATTCGATGCCATATCTAAAACAAATATATCTTGTAATTGATCATTATTGATATCGGCAATATCTAAACCCATACCATAAAATGATACTTGCTGTACTAAATCTTTTACTGAATTTTTAAAACCGCCATTTTGGTTGTTAATATATATAGCGTCTGGTAGGTAATAATCACTAGAAATATAGATGTCTAAATAACCATCTTTATTAATATCAGACACACACAAGCCTAAACCAAATATTGGATTTTCTAAACCTGCTTCTTTGGTGATGTCAATGTATTTGCCGTTTTCATTCTTGTAAAAGTGACTGCTGTTAAAGTATTTTGTTTCTGTTGATGTATTCACCGCTTTAAGTAGAGAAATAGGGTCTAGTCCGTATAATTCATTTTCATTCATTACTATGCAGTCAAGATCACCATCCTTGTCGTAATCAAAAAATGCTGTTTGTGTCGAAATACCTGGATCGTCTAATCCATATTCTTTTGCTTTTTCGGTGAATGTTTTATCTTGGTTGTTAATGTATAATAGGTTGTTTCTATTACTTCTATTGTTGGGTCCCCCTTGAGAAACATAGATGTCTTGCCAACCATCATTATTGATATCTACGAAGGTTACACCGTTACACCATTTTTTGTTAATATTGATTCCTGATGATTCAGAAATGTCCTCAAATTCAAGGTTTCCTTTGTTTATGTAGAGCTTGTTTTCTACTTGGTTTCCTGAAAAAAATATATCTAATAGACCATCATTATTTATGTCTTCGACACCTACGCCTGCACCATTGTAGAAATAATCGAAATTAAAAACATTATCATAGGTTTCCATATTTTCAACAAGATCATTACTGAAATAGATGTTGCTGGCCTTACTAGGGATGCTTTCAAAAATTGCAATGCCCTTAGATTGATGGTCAGAAACTTCAGTTAAGGTGTCTTTTTTGTTTTCAGAGCAGGATATTATCATAAATATACATGAGCCTGCTAAACTTTTTATGATTGTATTTTTGTTTTTGATTCTAGAGGAATATGACATAGGGGATTATTTAACTTTATTTAAAAAAAAATAGCTGCCCTAATTGAATAAGGCAGCTATAGTATAAATTATGTATTACTTAGACTACCCGTTACAGATATTTAAAGTAATAGACCCTATCGCTGGACTTGGTCCGTCTGATATCGCTGTTTCTCCAGTTGGAGCAGTGATTTCATAAGTTACTTCAGAATCAAATGCACCAGATACAAATTCTAATGTAAATTCTGTTGTTCCTTCAGGAACTGTAAATGTCGCTGTTCCTGCGCCACCGTCTTCAATAGTATAAGAAGAGGCTACGCCATCGATTACAACATCTATAGATGCACCGTTCCATCCATCTCCATAACTATCAACTAAATCAATAGTGTATTCACCTGCAACAGGTGAAGGTGGAATACATTTAATTACTGGATTGTAGAAGTAAGGTGCATTAAAAAATGAACCTGTAATGGTACCTGTACTATCATCATTTGTAAAGGTTCTGCCATCTGTTAGGGTTAAGATTAAACGAAACTGAATAGCGTCACCACCATCAAAATCACCTTCTACCAAACCTAATAAAGATAAAGCATTGGCTAACGTAGTTTCATAACTAGCTCTTGGTAAACCAAATTCTCCATCTGTAAAATCTGTAGGTAAATATGTCTGAATTAATATTTCATCTACAGTAGAATCGCCATTAGCTTCAGTGTTATCATCAAAGCTGATATATAAATCAAATTTTTCTAATAAATCACCATCTTCATAGTCTTGTTCTTCAAAAGTAAATCCAAAACTAGTAGTGGTATCGAATCGGTCAAAAACACCACCAGATTCGATAGTTCTTAATACAGCTCCTCTTGTAGTTTCTGCAAATACTTCATCAATAACTTTATCGCCGTCATCACATGATGTTATTAGTAGCGAGGAAACACCTATAATAGCGCCTAATATTTTATTGTTTATTTTCATTTTCTTAATTTTTAGTTAGCAGATGGGAAAGCTGGTCCGGCTGGATTAGTATCCCAAAATACTTGAGTTGATAAATCAGATTTCTGCGAAACATTTGGGTTTGTAATAACCTCTGTCTGAGGGTATAAAAATGATCTTGGAAATGAACCTGGATTTAATTCCCAGTTTGGAGCCAATGTTGTAGGGAAACCTGTTCTTCTGTAATAGTTGAATGCCTCAACACCACCACCGTAAAGAGCGATCCAATACTGTTCAGATAAAATGTTTGTTTGATCATCTCCTGAAGCTGCTAAATAGTCAGCTATAGTGTTATCGATATAGGTTGTAACCTCAGTTTCTGAAGGTGCTACAGATAAATCTGCACCAGAATCTAAAGAACCAAACCCTTGAACCTTAGCTATCGACTTTGTCATAGCAGACTCTAAGAAAATTGCTTTTGCTGCTGGTGTAGCAGCCATTTCAGCTTGCCAAAAATCAACATATGAAGCTAAGAAGATAGGCTCAATACCTCCGCCTCCGCCACCTAGACCAAGACCAACAACATCAAAACTACTATCATCAAAACGTCCACCTGCTGGGTATACACCTACTGCAGTTTTTTGAAAACCATCTGGTGGTGTTCCTTCATTATTACCGTGAGATCTACCCCAATAGCCATTAGGTACAGAACAATAAATATAACCTGCATAATGTGCAGGAGGTATTGCCAATGAACATGCAAGTAGCTCTTCATTTGCAGGTTCACCTGCAGCACCTGGTGTTGCTCCTTCTTGACGGTAGAAGTAGTATCTAATTCTAGGGTCATTTCTCTCTAGCATATTATTCATCAACCAGTTGTTCTGGTAAAGGTTTGCTCCACTAGTAGTATAATCATCTTGATAATCAGGGTGGCGTGTGTCTGGTTGTAATTCTCTTGTGCCATATTGCCATTGAAAATCATCAGCTGTTTCAGTGATATAATCACCAGCTGCAATAATTGAATTAAATGAACTAGCGTCACCTGTTGTAACAGCAGCTTTTAATCTTATAGTATTAATAAGCTTTATCCAATTTTCTGTATCTCCACCGTAGAAAAAATCATCAGCACCTTGTGTAGATGGGTCAGCAGCGAATAATGCTTCTGCTTCAGTCAATAAAGCTAAGGCTCCTGTATAAACATCTTGTCCATCATCTAGTAATGGAGCAGGAAAGTCAACTGGGTTACCAGCTTCACTTAAAGTTGCTTTTCCAAGATAATCAACCAATAATAAAAGCATGTGAGCTTTTAAGGTCTGTCCAACAGCAATGTGGAAAGTATAGTCGGTATCACTTCCAGCGTCTATAGTCTTAAGATTTGCAACGTTTGGAAAAATACCTAAATCTACATCTGAAGTGAAAACATCACCATTACCATCTGTACTACTGTAAAGACGTTCCCAGATATCATCAAAAGTATTACCTGGATAAGTATTGAAATAGTTACGACCAAGCATATAATCGATTCTAGTTAATTCAGAACCTATATCGTTAATCGTGTACATATTTGCTACGTATGCAAGTTGAATTGAATTCAAAAGCAAATTTGGGTCTGCTTGATCTGCAGCAAGGTCATTAGGGCTAGTCCTAAGATCTAGATCTGTTGTTTCACAAGAGTTCAATAGCACTCCTGCGGTTAAAACAACGGTTATATATTTAATTATTTTTTTCATAATATTTCTATTAATTAAGATTAGCAATTTTTAAAAGGATGCTTTAATACTAACACCATATCTTCTAGAACTTGGACCGTTAATAAAGTCAAAACCTTGAGAGTTACCTACACCAGCACCTTGAATGTTAGGGTCAAAATTGGCACCCTCTGGCGTGTTATAAGCGTCATACCATAAGTTGAATCCTTGAGCAGTTATCGTTAGTGATCCGAATGGAGTTCTTTCTAATGCTTTTGCAGGGAAAGTGTATCCTAATGAAAGTTCCTGTAAACGAACTACAGATGCATCATATACCTTTAATTCAGTTGGGCCGAATAAGATATTGTTGAAGTAGTAAGTAGAGTTGTTGATCTGCTTATTGTTTACTTCACCTGTACTTTGAGAAACACCAGGTAAAATATATGTGTTTTCTCTATCTAAAGTTTCAGTAATTAAACCTCTACCTAATAAAGTACCAATTGTATTAGAAACAATATCACCACCTTTTGTATGGCTAATTTGAAATCCTAAATTCCAATTCTTGTAAGAAAGAGAGTTTATAATGTTCATGATATAGTCAGGGTTTGGATTACCAATAATTGGTACGTTTCCATTAGCATCAACCTCTGTAGTAACATAATCACCACCATCATCAACTAAGAAATTACCATCAGCATCTCTTGCGATTGCATCACCTACAATAACACCTAATTGCTCACCTTTTATTGCTGCGTTACCACCAACTGATAAAGTTGAACTACCAGCATAAATAATAATGTCTTGCTCTTGCTCTGTTACAATAAATTTATTTTTAGTAAAGTTAGCTCTAGTATTCCAGTTAAAACCGCTTGGTTCATCACTTCTGATCCAATCAACACCTAAGTCAATTTCAATACCGTCACCTTCTATTTTACCAACATTACTTTGTGTGAACGTAAAACCTGTTGATGGAGAAAGAGGTTCTCTTACAATAAGATCTTTTGTAGTTCTATCAAAATAAGTGAAGTCTAAAGAAACTCTGTTGCTTAAAAATTTAGATTCAAAACCTACTTCAAATTCAGAAAGAAGCTCTGGCTTCAAATCAGGATTTGCTTTAAAACCAGCAACTTGGTTAGTTGTAACTTCACCACCTTCGCCATAAACTTGTGTGTTTTGCTCAACAACACTGATGGTTGGGTAAGCAGTTGGGAAAGTTGCAGACTGACCTAAACCAGCTCTTAACTTTAAGAAATTAAGACCTTTTTCAGACTTAATGCCAGGCCATGCGGCAGTAGGTAAGAAAGAAGCACTTGCACTTGGATATGTTTGGCTGTTGTTTTCAGTAGTAAGGTTAGATACCCAGTCAGTTCTTGTTGAAGCCGTAAAGAACAACATGTTGTCATAGTCTAATGTAACTTGACCTAAAAGACCTGCAATGTTTCTTTTTTCAGTATACTGAATAGGAGACTGGTTAGCGTAGTTAAAATGTCTTTGTATGTCAAATACAATCTGTCCTGTACTTGCAACACCAGACTGATCAAATGTAGTAGACCTTGTGGTAGCACCAACGTTAAAGGACATGCCTAATTTTTCGGATAAGTCATAATTACCATTTAATGCCAAATAATGATCCCAAATTGTATTGTTGTTATCATATGTATTTAAGAAACCAAAAATAGCGCTTGTAAATTCAACACCACCCTTGTTTGAGTATTGCTCATTTCTTTCATTATAATAATCCAAACCTGCTCTATAGGTCATGTTAAGATTATCGTTAATATCATATTGTACAGATGCATTCCAGAAAACACGAGTAGTTAACTGCGAGTATTTTGCATTGGCTGCAGTCCAACGAGGGTTAATGATATCGTTACCATTTCTATAGTAGACACTAGATCCGTCAATTGGGTTTTGGTAAGGTAAACCTAATAAGTCAACACTTCGAGGTGTAAAGTAAATATTACCGAAAATAGAAAGACCTGTAGTACCGTTACCTTCACTTGCTGCAATTGGAGGCGAATTGTAATCTGTTCTAGAGTAGTTCATAGCACCAGATACTGTAAATTTATTTGACAGTTTAGATCTACCACCAATAGAAACGTTAGCTCTTGTTAAACCGTTACCAGGTATAAAGGACTCATCGTCTAAATAACCAAAGTTTGCATTGAACGTTGTGTTTCCGTCTTCAGAAGCACCGTTTATGTTAACAGATGTAGAACTTACAGATCCTGGTTTGAAGTAGTCTTCTACAGAATCATAAGGTTTCCAATCATATCTTGCACCTTGGAATTCTGGGAAAGCTTCTCTTGTCGCAGCTACTGCCGTAGTGCTATAAGGATGCTCTAACGTTCCGTTTTCGTCAATAGCTGATTGTCTTCCCCAGCCTGAAAGACCACTTTCTTCAAAACTAGGTCCCCAGTTACTAAAAAACCAACCAAATGCTTGGTCAAAACCATTACCGTATTCATCTTGGTAATCTGGTAATGAGGCAAATTCATTAACAAAGTAAGATTGATTAACAGTTATTTCCGTTTTCTTTTTTCCACCAACTGCAGAACCTGCTTTTGTGGTGATAAGGATTACACCGTTTTTACCTTGAGAACCATAAAGTGTTGCAGCGGCAAGACCTTTAAGTACTTCAATTTTTGCAATGTTGTTTGGGTCTAAATCTAAAAATCTTGAAGAACCAGTGTTACCGGTTAAGAAGTTAGAACCACTACCATTGGTGTCTTGTGCATTGGTATCACTACTAAAAGGTACCCCATCAACAACAAAAAGTGCTTGGTTACTTCCACTAAAGGAACTTAAACCCCTTACTACAACGTTAGTTGCAGAACCAGACATACCACCAGCGGCAGTAATCTGAACACCAGATGCTTTACCTGATAAAACACGGGCAACATCACCTTCTGAACGAGATTCTAAATCTTCTTCGTCTACAGAGGAAACTGCAAAACCTAAAGCTTTTTTCTCACGCTTAATACCTTGAGCGGTAACAACCACTTCTTCAAGTGCTTGTGCGTCTTCTTCCATTTGTACGCTTACTGTGCTACCGGCACCAACCGATTTTCTCACAGCTTTCTGACCGATGTAAGTGAATAATAATGTTTCGCCTTGTGAGGCCATAATAGAGTAGTTACCATCAAAATCAGTTTGCGTACCAGTAGTGGTACCTTCAACTACAATGTTAACTCCGGGCAAAGGAAGCCCTCCCTGATCAGTAACCGTACCGGAAACTGTTTTTTGCTGTGCAAAAGAAATATGCACAACTAACGCTAAAAGTAGCGTTAACAATCCATTTAGTTTTGTTCTCATTTTTAAATTATTTGAATTAGCTAGAGACAAACTTCACAATAATGTGTTAATAATGCAAGAGAATTTTAATAAAACTTTAAGACCTTGTGGTAAAATTAGGAGTTACAGATTAAACATGATCCATATTTAAAGTTATATAATTCAGCATGGTTTTTTTTATCATATTCGCAATTCTTCAAAAAAACTCAGAAAAACCTGCATTTTATTCAGATCGAAAATTGTATGGGAATTTACATGTCATTATAAATAGTTTTGATGATTTTAACAAGGTGTTTTATGTAGGATAAATGTTGTTAATATAAAAGCCTGTAAAGAAGTTTACAGGCTTTTTAATGTTTTGGAAACTCCTTTTTTTAATTAGTGTCCCAATCTACTTTTTCAAACATGGTTACCGTTGGTGTATTTGTATTAAGGTCTAATTCTGTCTGTGGGTATAAAAACCTAGTTGGTATTGCTGAGCCACTAACAGGAGTTAAGTTAGGTAAACCAGTTCTTCTCCAGTCACTATAAACTTCTGGATTCGCATATAGAGCTAACCATTTTTGAGAAATTACATTTTCTATAGTTATTGTTGCAGGTGAAACTTCTGATTGAGCAATATAAGTTGCATATTCATTGTCTAGATCTAGACTTGAAAATGAACTTTCAATTCCAGCAAAGTAAGCTGCACTTATATCTGCTTGTGAACCACCGGTTGCAATAAGGCATTCTGCTTTTGCAAACATTAACTCGGTATATGTTGCCATATCTACAGCTTGGTCTAT
>NZ_JBDVOT010000214.1:0-9308 GCF_039968975.1 Maribacter sp.
GTAATACTATTAATGACATGCTAAAATCACCTTTAACCATTAAAACTAACGACAAGAAAACCATGCCCACACCCAATTCATAAAAAGAAATAACAGATGGTCTATTATTTTGAACAAGCTTACCATTAATCAAAGAAAAGACCGCTGCCAAAAATGCCGATATTAATGCGATGACCATACCATAGACGTATTCTGTCTCTACTTTAAAAATTAAATATAGTCCAGCAACGACCATTAAACCAAAGAAAATCTCATAACCAATTATCTTTCGTTTATACCAAAACGGCTCCATCAAAGCTGTAAAAAAAGCACCTGTAGACATCATTGCCAGTGCTACAGATACGGTTGAAACCTTTATTGCCAAAAAGAAAGTAACCCAGTGTAATGCCACAACAATACCCCCGCCAACTAACCACCAAAATGTTTTCTTTGGTACTTTTAGACTAAACTTGGCAAAGAGAATATATACTGCTATAAATATTGTAGCTAACCCCATTCTAATCCATACCAAGGGTAAAGAATCAATAGTAATCAACTTTCCTAAAATAGCTGTAAAGCCCCAGATAAATACAATGAAATGTAAATGTAGTAGATTAAGTATTCTATCTTTTTGCATTTTGAAGTAAATAAAATGCCAGACATCCAAATAGAACATTAGGTATAATAACTGCAAGCAAAGGAGAAAAGCCCGATTGCTCTGCAAGTACACCAAATACCTTATCAAAGAATATAAATATAAAAGCTATTAAAATACCAAATGCCAAGTTAGCGCCCATACCGCCACGCCTTTTAACCGATGATACCGAAACAGCTATAATAGTTAATATAAAAGCCGTTAATGGTAATGCCCAACGCTTATACTTTACCAATACGTAGGTATTTATATTAGAGGCTCCTTTTCTTCGCTGATCTTTAATAAAGGTATCTAATTCAAAAAGGTTCTTTGTTTCCGCAACGTATGACACGGGAGTTAAATCACCAATATCAAAAGCAAAAATGGTATCTAACCTACGTTTACTTTCTATAATTGCCGAATCTCCAATAATGGTTCGTTTTTTATAAGACGTTAAACGGTAACTAGAATCTTTATCTACCCATCTAATATTAGCTGCAGATATTTTAAAATCTAATTCATTATTTTCTTTGAAGCGCTCAAAGGTAAAATTATGACCTAGTTGCCTAGCAGGGTCAAAGCTACTTACGTATATAAAATCAGTCTCATTCAACTGATTAAAAATATTATTGGTGACCCTATCTTGTTTCCCTTTTTTAAGGTATTTATACTTAAACTCATTAAAACCCACACTAGCATTGGGTACAATAAACATGGTCATAAAGAACATCAATACCGCAACCATAGATGCTCCAATAATATAAGGTCTTAAAAATCGCCCATAAGAAACCCCAGAACTTAATATGGCAACGATCTCTGTATTATTTGCGAGTTTAGAGGTAAAAAATATAACGGATAAGAATAGAAAAATAGGAAATAATAGATTACCAATGTATATCGTAAAATTTACATAATACATGACTATTTCATTCAACGGTGCTTCATTATCGATCATTTTACCGATCTGCTCTGCCAAATTCACCATAATACCAATGGGAATGAATAACAATAGCATCAAAGAAAATGTTGCTAAGTACCGTTTTAGAATGTATTTATCTATTATTGATAGCATTATAGCCTTTTATCCATTTGTTTAACCATGATGTCTTTCCACCCTCTAAAATCACCTGCAATAATATGTTTACGCGCCTCTCTAACCAACCACATATAAAAGCCTAAGTTATGAATTGTTGCTATTTGTTTACCTAAATATTCGTTAGCTGCAAACAAATGTCTTAGATATGCTTTAGAATACTCACGGTCAACAAAAGTATTTCCCATTTCATCAATAGGCGAGAAATCATCTTCCCACTTCTTGTTCTTAATATTAATGGTACCATGTGCCGTAAACAACATTCCGTTTCTAGCATTTCTTGTTGGCATTACGCAATCGAACATATCTATTCCTAAGGCAATGTTCTCTAATATATTAATAGGTGTACCAACACCCATTAAATATCTTGGCTTATCCTCTGGTAGAATTTCACATACTACCTCTGTCATACCATACATTTCTTCAGCAGGCTCACCAACAGACAAACCGCCAATAGCATTACCTTCAGCACCCGCATTTGCAATATACTCTGCAGATTGCCTTCTTAAATCTTTGTATGTTGACCCTTGAACAATTGGAAAAAATGTCTGTGCATAATCATATTCAAAAGGTGTTTTTTCCAAATGATTAATACATCTATCTAACCACCTATGGGTCATATGCATCGATCGTTTGGCATAATTATACTCACACGGGTAAGGTGTACATTCATCAAAAGCCATGATGATATCAGCACCGATAACACGCTGAATTTCCATTACATTCTCCGGCGTAAATAAATGCATAGAACCGTCTATGTGCGATTTAAATTTTACCCCTTCCTCTTTTATCTTTCTATTGCCTGATAAAGAATATACTTGGTAACCTCCACTATCGGTTAAAATATTTCTATCCCAACCCATAAATTTATGGAGTCCACCTGCTTTTTTTAAAATTTCGGTTTTAGGTCTAAGAAATAAATGATAGGTATTTCCAAGAATAATATCTGGGTTCACCTCTTCTCTTAATTCTTTTTGATGCACTCCTTTTACAGAGGCCACCGTGCCCACTGGCATAAAAATTGGGGTTTCAATAGTACCATGATCAGTAACGATAGTACCTGCCCTAGCCTTTGATTGTAAATCGGTATTGTGTAGTGTAAACTTCAAACTTTCTAAATCTAGCTGCAAATATAATGAACTGTCTTTGGGAAAAACTTAATTAAAAGCAAAGATGTTACTCAAAATAACAAACTAAGATATTGGGGATTGTAACTTTATAAAACTGAATTTAACCCAAAAACGCTTGTAAACAATAAAGATATTTTACCTCCGTTCTGATGGTATAACGAGAAAGGGAACATTTGGTATCGTATTTGATACAAATTCACTCAAAACAACAATGATTATGAAAAAAACAATTTTAGCGGCCTTTATGGCGCTCTCTGGGTTTTATGGGATAGCACAGAGTGATTCGGGATTTGGAATTAAAGGGGGATTAAATTACAATGCTAACGGAGATTATTTTGAATCTGCAGGAGATGCAGCAAGAAATCCCGATAGAAATGTTGGATACCATGTGGGTATCTTCGGAAAAATTGGAGCATCTAAAGTATATGTTAGACCAGAGTTGGTATATACTAAAACAAAGTCTGATTACGACGGATCTGATTTTGACATGAGCAAATTAGATGTACCAGTATTATTAGGAATCAATCTAGTTGGACCATTACATGTTTTTGCTGGTCCTAGTTTTCAATACATTTTAGATACCGAATTTGACGGCATTACTATTGATGATGTAGAAAATGATTTTTCAGTAGGGATGAATATTGGTGCCGGAGTCAACCTTGGCAAATTAGGAATAGATTTACGTTATGAAAGAGGTTTCAGCGATAATGAAGCTTCTTTTATCAATACTAATATTACTAATTTAGGTCCTAGTAGAATAGATACAAGACCAGATCAATTGATATTAAGTTTGTCTTTAACGATGTAAACGAAATGAGAAAAATAAAAAACCTCTTAAGTATTCTTAAGAGGTTTTTTTATGCTTTAAAATGTTTTTTTTATAAATCATTATCAAGATGATCGGGCGTACCGTCACCATCTGTATCTAAGAAACCAACAAAATTACCATCTGCATCTAGTTCAATTTCATCTATGGTCAGAATACCATCACCGTCATCATCTGGATCAGTATAATTCGCAACATAAATAAATAAATTAGCTTCTAACTCTTCATTGGTATTGTCATTATTTAAGTTTCCATCATTATTTAAATCTTCCAAAATTGAAGGTATACCATCTTCATCAAAATCTGAATCTGGCTCATAAGTAAATGCATCAACCTTAAAAATCAATGGTGAATATGTTGGTACGATAGTGTTCGGAGACGAATCAAAATATGCTAAAGCTGCAGGCATAAAAATAGCTCCAATACCATATCCATCATAACTAACAGTTCCATCTCCATTTTCAATAGGACCGTTACCTGTCTGGAAGTTTTTCATACCGTTACCAAAACCTTGCACTACTGAAGAAAGATTAAAACGAATTGGCTGATTAACAGAAGCGTCGAAAAGAGTACCATCTAACAATAACCCTTCATATCTCAAAATAACATTATCACCAATAGTCGGTTTGCCATCAGCTATTCCTTGTCTTACCACTAGGGTATAAAGAGTTTGATCAACTATTTCATCATCGTCAGGCCTTCCTAAGTTTTCAGAATCAACAGTAATTGTTTGTGTAATTAAATTAGGGCTATCAAAAAGTGATTGTCTAGAACTATTATCTCCAGCAATGGTATCAAATCTTATTTTAAAATCGAATCCTTCAGGCGGCGTTTCAAACTCATCATCATTATAAAAATGAGTTTTCAAAAATTCTATAATCTCAGCATCATCCTCTATAGTAACTTCACTTAATAACCTTGGGGGTACAACTTCACCTATAGCATCATCATCATTTCTACAGGAACCTAATATAATTAAGCCAGCTATTAGTAAATATGCATTTCTTAATTTCATCAATAATTTATTTTGAACGCGCAAGATACAATTTTCCCCTATTTTTGTTTGGAAGTTAACAAAGAAATACAACCTATAATGCGCGTAGATAAATTCTTGTGGAGTATACGATATTTTAAAACCCGTAACATTGCCTCTACAGCATGCAAAAAAGGACATGTAAAGATTAATGGTAACACCGCTAAGCCGGGAAAAGAAGTTTTTCCGATGGATGAAATCGTGGTACGCAAGAATCAAATCGATTATAAACTTACAGTTTTAGATATACCACCTAGTCGTGTTGGCGCAAAATTAGTTGACATATACAGAAAGGACACCACACCCAAAGAAGCCTTTGAGCATAATGAACTTTTACAATATTCTAAAGACTATTACCGTAAAAAAGGAATTGGTAGGCCTACTAAAAAAGATAGACGAGATATAGATGATTATTTAGAAAGTCCATCAACTACTAGTGAAGATCAAACTACAGAGCCAAATATTAAAAGTAAAGAAAGCGAAGATTAACCAAAACTTTTAAAAACATACCTATCTTTATTGTTTTAAGAATACCTTATGCAGCAAATCATACTTTCACATCAACAGATTCAATATAAAATTGAACGTATAGCATATCAAATTTATGAGGCAAATGTTTATGAAGAAGAAATTATTATAGCAGGTATAGACGGCGGCGGATTACAATTTGCAAAGAAAATTGCAGCAAAGCTCAAAAAAATTACCGAAGCTGAAATTGTGTTATGTAAATTAACGATGGATAAAAATGACCCTTTGTCAAGTGGCGTAACCACATCACTGCCCGATGATGAATTCATAAATAAATCTGTAGTAATCGTAGATGATGTCCTAAATTCCGGAACTACATTAATATATGGAGTACATCATTTTCTAAAAACACCATTAAAGCAACTTAAAACAGCAGTACTGGTCAATAGAAATCATAAGAAGTATCCTGTTAAGGCAGACTATAAAGGAATTTCCTTGTCAACTTCTTTGCAAGAACATGTAAATGTTCTATTTGAAACAAAAAATGACAGAGTCTATTTAGACTAACTTATTTATAATCATCTCTGCAATTTCTGTAGGTGTATTTTTATTTATCTTTATTTTCTGATGTGCTTGATTGTAGAAAAAGCTTCTCTCAAATAAATGCATTCCAATAAACTCAGTTAACTTTTCATCTTCTAAATGAGAAATCATTGGACGATGACTTTTTTCTTTCTTTAAACGATTGGTCAATTCATGTATACCAATATTTAAATAAAAAGAATTGGCAGTATTTTCATTGATGTGCTCCATATTTTTTCCAAAGCATGGCGTACCACCACCTAATGAAAGCACAAAACTGTCTTCATTTGAAAATATTTTATTGAGATATTCTATTTCTTTTTTTCTAAAATAGATTTCACCTTTGGTCTCAAATATAGAAGCTATTGACATGACTTCAGCTTCTTCGATATAATCATCTAAATCTAAAAAATTAATATTCAAATGGTTAGCCACTATTCTACCAACTGTAGATTTACCACTACCCATGTAACCTACCAAAACTATTTTTACATCTTTCATTTGTACAAAATTGGACTAAATAAAAGGGTTTTCAAAAAAAAATAAATTTATCTTGTAAATGGCTTGCAAAATAAAGTTATCGACGTATATTTGCACCCGCATTGAGGGAATATTAATTCTTAATATGCTTTTGACCTGGTAGCTCAGTTGGTAGAGCATCTCCCTTTTAAGGAGAGGGTCCTGGGTTCGAGCCCCAGCCAGGTCACCACTAAATATTAGCCTCTTCAAAAAAAAGGGGCTTTTTTATTTAAACTTTTGAGTTGATTTATTTCTCTCAATGACCTAGTAAGTTCTTTATTCATTTTGACCTGGTAGCTCAGTTGGTAGAGCATCTCCCTTTTAAGGAGAGGGTCCTGGGTTCGAGCCCCAGCCAGGTCACTTTTAAACCTTCAAATATTTATTATTTGGAGGTTTTTTTGTTTTAGGCAAAAAATTAAAAAAGTCTATTTTAATAAAATCTTGAAACTATAAAATTTCCATTAAGATTTTACAGAAATCAATTTAACATTAGATAAATAGAATTTTATTTGACAACTAATAATTAAAGGGCAAATTATAATCAAATAGAATACCTATACATCTTCTTCATTAAACTATAAAGCTCAGGATGCTTATCTTGAAATTTTTCAGGATTGTTAAAGAAATATTCACTTGCAACACTTAAAAATTCTATTTCACTTGTTGCGCCATATGGATTAATATCAGATTTATTTTTTTTGATACTTTCAATTTCTTTATGCATCAATTTCAACCAAGGAGCTACATATTGTTTTTGCATAAGACTTTCTGGAATACCATCAACGGCACCATCTGCCATATCTATTAAATGAACAAATTCATGAATACCAACATTACTAGATGAATTCTCATTCTTAAATCCTGCACGTAAGGCGGGTAGTGACAAAATCATTAAACGATTCATATTACCTTTACCTACTTTTCCTAAAATATTCCGTCCATCACCTTCTGTTTGGTGTTCATCATTAAAACTACCTTGATAAAGTAGCACTTCATTAATATTACGATAACGTAAATCAGGAAATCCGAATAGCGGTATTACTGCGCTTGCTCCAACCAATAAGCGATCAGTATCATCTATCTCAATTTTCACTCCAGTAATAGTGACATCTTCAAAAAAATATAATAATTCTTTTTCAAAACGAGTCCTATCGATAACAGATAATTCCTTATAAAACGAAACCTCTTTATTTAGAATACTTCGCCACTTTGGGTTAAAATCATTAAAATCAATCGTTTTCTTATAAAACCATAATCTCCAAATTATAAAAATCACAAAAAATAATAAAGGAAGAAAGTAAACAATAATAGTAAGCATAGTAAAAGTTAAATAGTTTAAAAACAAAGAACTTGGTTTCTATTAGAACAATATCTAAAAAAGACAAGTATATTAATTAATATGCTTCTTACGTAACAAAAAAAGGGAAGGAGCTATGCTCCTTCCCTTTTCAATATGTGTTGGTCTATGTTGATTATTCTACCACAATGAACTCTGATCTTCTGTTCAGTTGATGCTTTTCTTTGCTACATGGAACGTTGTTGCTACAATCGTTCGTAAGCTCCGTCTCGCCATAGCCTTCGTACGATATCCTGTTGCTAGGTATGCCCGCAGCTATCAGGTAATCCGCAGTTGCCTTTGCCCTGTTGGCAGACAGTCGCATGTTATAACTGTCGTTGGCCCTTGAATCCGTATGAGAGCGCACCTGTACCTTCACACTCGGGTATTCGTTAAGGTATGCCAGTACTTTCTCGATACCGATCCTCGCATCTTCCCTGATGAAATATTTGTCGAAATCGAAGTAGATCGGTTCTATGTTCAGGTATTTCGCAAGGTCCGTTCCTATCGGTGCGGATGGGTCTACCTGTGCCAGTACGATCTCTATGCCTATGGCATCTTCCGCCTTTACCGTCATGAACGTCTTGTTACCTTCCTCATAGTCGGTCTTGGTAGCCACTACTTTGTAACTACCTTTCGCGCAGTTGCCTTCCATCTCGAAAGCTCCCTTATCGTCCGTGCTCGAACTTGATACTACCTGGTTATCCTTGTCGTATACCGTTACCGATGCATCCGTTAACAGGGCATTGGTCTTTTCGTCCTTTACTATTCCCGTGATATTTGTATGACAGGTGAAGTCCAACGGTGTCATTTCCACAAAGCTGTAGATATCGTCGTTCCCCTGTCCGCCTTTTCTGTTCGATGCGAAAAAGCCTTTCTTCGTCTCTTCGTTGATAATGTACGAGAAGTCGTCCTCTTCTCCGTTCAAGGGACGTCCTATGTTGTATACCTCTCCTCTTTCGTTCTTAAGGTCGGTCGCGAAGACGTCCAATCCCCCTAGTCCAGGATGACCGTCAGATGAGAAATAGAGTTTATCGCTTTGGGTCACGAAGGGGAAAGTTTCCCTTGCCTCGGTATTGATTCTCTCTCCCAGGTTCTTCGGTGTACCGAAACTGCCGTCCTTGTTGATATCCACAACGTAGATATCCGACTGCCCTTTCGTGCCCGGCATGTCCGAGGCAAAGTACAATTTCGTTTCTTCTTTATTTAAGGTAGGATGTGCCACCGAATAGCTGTCCCCGTTAAAAGGTAGTTCCTCGATATTTTTCCATTCATTGTTTTCTTTGGTCGCCCTGTATATCTTCAATCTGCTTACGCCTTCTTCGTCCCTTTCGAACTTGCCGTCATCGGAGTTGTTACGTGTAAAGTACATCGTCTGTCCGTCCTTGGTGAACGCCGTGGACGATTCATGGGTCTTCTTGTTCAGCTTCTTGCTCAGCTTGTCCACATCGGTGAAATTCCCTTGGTCGTCCTGTGATGCCTTATATAGGTTCAAGAACGAACCGTTGTTCCATTTATGGATGTTCTTAGATAGCAGTCCGCTGTCCCTTGCCGTAGAAAAGACCAATCCTTTTTCATAGAACGAAGGTGCAAAGTCCGATACCTTCGAGTTCAGCCCGATGTTCTTCAGTTCGTACCTCCCCGAGCGTTCCGCGATCTGCTCCAGGTAGTCCTGGTTCTCGCTATATAGTACACCGCGTTGGTCCGT
>NZ_JBDVOT010000215.1:0-3955 GCF_039968975.1 Maribacter sp.
TTTCAATTTCCCTCATATTTACCCTTCCAGATAAATAAAGATATTTGTTTAACACATCTCCATGTCTATTTTCTTCTGCCGTCCAAGCACGAACCCATTTAGCCCAACCATTTGTTTTATAGTCACCATGTTGATCAATACCAACAACATCCATTAACCAAGATTCATACGTTGGCAATGCTTCTTCGGTAATGGTATCTGCTACCATAGTAACCCAAAAATCGTAACCCAAGTCTTTAGACTCTTCACGAATATCTTTTACTTCCTGTAAAAATGTATCTTTTTCAGAATCTGGTAAAAAATCTGTTGGTTGCCATATATCCTCTGGTTTTATAAGGAAAGACTCCATGAAACTTTCTACTTTAGGCTCTAAAGCCTGCATCACTTCTAATCTTATATTTTTAGTAGACATAGTTTAGTTTTTTCAATGATTGCCAAAATAACAATCTATTTTTTAGTAAAGTTAACGGTTTTCTTAGTTTCTGCCCGTTTCATCAGGATAAAAGGTATATACTGGATCACTCTGCCAATATTCTTTTGTATCTGCATTAAAGACAGTTAAAGGTCCTTTAAAGGCTGCACCTGTATCTATGTTCCAAACATTTGCCGCATTTTGCGGCGTTGTTTTGCCTATTCGGGTAACAGGAGTATGCCCTATGTAAATTTCAGAATAATTTTTCAATCGCTTTGGGTAATGCATATGGTCTTTATCCAAATCTTGGTTTAAAGAAAGTGCAAGTTCCCATAACGTGCGATCCCAATAAAAGGTCTTTTTAAAATATTCATGCTCTATACCTTTTAAATTGGTAAAACCTGCATGTAAAAACAATCTGTTTTCTGAGTCTAAATAATAGTTCTCCAAGCTTTCATAAAACTTCATGTGCCTATCTTTTGTCTCCTGAGAAGCTCTGCCATAAGAATTTGAAGTTGCCTCGCCACCATGCATAAACCATGTTGGGTTGTCTGCCTTACCGGTTAACCAATCATAACAAAGTTCATCATGATTACCCCTTAGATATATACAATTGAACTTTTCCTTTAGTTGTATTAGATAGTTTATAGTTTCAACAGCTTCGCTCCATCCATCAATATAATCTCCTAAAAAAATTATAGTATCCTCTTCAGTTATAGCTGCTTTTTCAAGTACTTGCTTTAGAGCTTGTAACCCTGAATGAATATCACCTACAACCAATGTTCTTTTTGTACTCATTTAACAAAAATCGCAATTATGGTTATCATGGCAAGGATAAAAATCACTAAAAAGAATATTTTCCAGAACGAGTATGGTCTATTTCCACTCAATACGCCAGACTGCCCATTTATATAAAAATTGAATTCTTTACCATCATACCTATATGAACTTAGATATATGGGTAGTAAAATATGCTTAAACTTCTCATTTGATAATTTAATATCTGCGTTTGCCACCCTTTGGGTGTCACCACCTATATCTCTTTTAATCCAATTATAGGCAATATTCTTAGCCTCTTGAAAAGATTTATGGTGCCCTTCTTTTAAAGAGACTGTATATTTTTCAGTTACAAAACCAGATAAATATTTAGAGTTAAAAGCTACCAAGTCTTTTAAATTCCAAAAGGCAACTTTAGACGGTATTTCTTTTCGTTTCTTTTTTGATGCACTTATTAAAATATCATCCACAAAACCATCTACTCTGCCAGAGGCATATGTCCATTTGGTTTTTCTAACACGTCTAGTTCTTCTTGCCTTATTACTGTTATAGGTCTGTGTTTCATAGTAATAATCTCCTCGCTGCCCTTGGTATGATGCAAAAAGGTTAGCATCAAAAGTCCAATATGGCACATACAACCCATGTAATCCTTCTGGATCAAGAGCAGCTTTTTTCAAATTATCAGGAGCAAACCAAATTTTATCTACCCAAGCTTTAAATATTGCTTGTGCCTTAGTAGCATCCAACTGAAACGGAACCAAGGCTCCAGGCAATATCCAACCTTCTTTCTCAACATCTTCTCGTATTAAGGGTTCGCTACAATACACACAGTTAAGCGATTTGTAGTTTTCCTCTACATGCTGGTTGGCGCCGCAATTTTTACAATGCAATAGCTCTATAGTTTCGGTATAGGCATTTTCACCAACAATTTTTAAGTAGTGCTCCAGTTCTAACTCTTCAAAACTAGTTTTAGATGCCTCAATAAACTCCTCATACCCGCAGTACTCACATGTCAATTGATGTGAACCTGGCTTAAACTTTAGCTCAGCACCACAATTGGCACATGCTTTTTTATATTCCGATTGTTGAATATCATCCATAGAAAGTATCCCTTACCTTAAAAAGGTATTGCTTAAGATTATGCTGTTGGTAATGGTGGTGGTGTATTACCGCCCAAGAAAGATTTTAACTCCTCTATCTCTTTTAATGCGGTCCAATTAGGCATACCTTGTTTCCATATCAACGAATCTCTATTAATTGTTCTACTAGCAAATAATTCTTTTAGCTTATCATAAGTAACAGGACCTAATTGTTGGCCGTTTACTGCATAGAAATAGGTTATTTGTGCAGGTATTGGCGGTGGCGCCTGTGTTTGCTGCGTTGCCTGACCACCTAAGGGCTGTGCCGATGGTTGCCCCATTAAGCCACCCATTTGTTGTGCCAATACAAAACCCATACCCATGCCCATACCGGCACCGGCTGTTCCACCTTCATTTTTTGCAGCCAACTCCATTGCCTTGGCTGCTTTGAACTGAGCTAATTTGCCCATGTCCAACTTATCTAATCGGCTGTATTCAAATATTTCCTTTTTAAGCTCTTCTGGCATTGAAACATTTTCAATGTAGAATTTCTCTAGCTCTATACCTATCCTATTAAATTCTGGCTGCATTACTACTTGGCAAGTCTCAGATAGTTCACTTGTGTTAGCTGCATACAACTCAATAGGTAAATTAGCCTCGCCCACCGTATCTGTAAAACGGGTTACAATTAAGCTTTTTAAATGCTCATTTACCTCGTAGCTTGTAAAATTACCATCGGTTCCTACAACATCTACAACAAACTTACCTGGATCATTAACCCTAAAACTATACGTACCAAAAGCACGAATTTCTACCAAACCAAATCTGTCATCACTTAACATGAACGGATTTTTAGTACCCCATTTTTCATCGGTAAACAAACGTGTATTTACAAAATACACCTCAGCTTTAAACGGACTATCAAATCCATATTTCCAACCTTTCAAAGTCGTTAAAATGGGTAGGTTCTGAGTATTTAAAGTATATGTGCCCGGCTTAAAAACATCTGCCAACTGACCCTCGTTGATAAAAACTGCGATCTGCCCTTCTCTTACAATTAACTGGGCATTGTTCTTTATTTCGTTTTGATAACGTTCAAAACGATATACTATAGTATCGTCAGTATTATCTAACCATTCAATAATATCAATAAACTCGTGGCTTAACTTTTTCTTAATCTCATCAAATATGCTCATGGTCAGTATATGTTTTAAAATGTGTAATTCAAGATATGCAATTCAGTAATAGACCCAAAATACCTAGGGTATTAAATCATAAAAATAATATGTGAACCTTTATAATTTAATATTTACTTAAGATTATTTAGGAAGTAGGTGTATTTTCTAATTAACTTAGACTTCCTAATTTTCTTTTTAGATCTATGAAAAAGGTATTCTGTATTGGAGAGTTGCTAATTGATTTTGTTGCTGAAAATCAAGGTAAAGATTTATCGAAAGCAAAAGAATTTTCTAAAAAAGCAGGTGGTGCACCAGCCAATGTAGCCTGCGCAATTAGCAAACTAGGTGGTGACAGCCTTTTCGTTGGTGCCGTGGGCGATGACCCCTTTGGCACTTTTTTACTTCGTATTCTTGAAAATGAAAAAGTTGATATTTCTTTTGCCCAAAAATGTGATACGTTTACAACTTTAGCTTTTGTTTCTATTGATAAAGATGGTGAACGAGACTTT
>NZ_JBDVOT010000216.1:0-30977 GCF_039968975.1 Maribacter sp.
GTTTCCGCTTGGAACCCTAGCGTTTTACCAGATACTTCCAAATCTTTTTCAGAGAATGTAGCTAACGGTAAAGCTGCATTACCGCCATGTCATGCATTCTTTCAATTTTATATTGCAGACGGTAAATTGTCTTGCCAATTATACCAACGCAGCGCAGATATCTTTTTAGGCGTTCCATTTAATATAGCCTCTTACGCATTGTTCACCATGATGATGGCACAAGTTTGTGGTTATGAAGCTGGCGATTTCATCCATACTTTTGGTGATGCACATATATACAACAACCATATGGAACAGGTTGAACTACAGTTAAGTAGAGAGCCTAGAGCTTTGCCAAAAATGAAAATAAACCCTGACGTAAAAGATATTTTCAATTTTAAATTCGAAGATTTTACATTAGAAGATTATAATCCACATCCTCATATAAAAGGGAAAGTAGCTGTTTAGCATCAGTTTCTAAATTTATCGGATTAAACGCCGTAACTCAATTTTATTTATCTTTCAATAAAATTGTTATCATGATAAGTACTGATACGCTCATAGATTTCTTTCTAGAAACTAGAGAGCATACCGAGGTTATTTGCAAACCTCTTGAAATTGAAGATTATGTGGTACAACCTATCATAGACGTCTCTCCTCCAAAATGGCACTTAGGTCATACTACTTGGTTTTTTGAAGAATTTATCCTAAAAAATTACGATAAGTCTTATCAGGTGTTTGATGAAGATTTTTCATTCGTATTTAATAGTTACTACGAAACTGTAGGTAAACGTGTGGTGCGCGCCGATCGTGGCAACCTTTCAAGACCCTCTGTAAAAAAGGTCTATGAATACCGCAGCTATGTGACTAAAGCAATGCATAAATTGCTAGAAGCCTCCAAAGACGCAACACTACTAGAAATTCTTGAAATAGGAATTCACCACGAAAAACAACATCAGGAATTACTACTTACCGATATCAAATATATTCTTGGCAACAATCCACTATTGCCAAAATACTCTGATAGTTTTCAAGAATTCACTATTGAAAAATACCCGCAAAATTGGATTTCTATGAGCGAAGGTATTTATGAAATAGGTCATGATTCTACTGACTTCTGCTTTGATAATGAATTAGGACGACACAAAGTATACCTTCATGATTATCAAATCTCGAACAAACTAGTTACTAATGCAGAATATATTGAATTCATAAAATCTGACGGATATAAACGTTTTGACCTTTGGCATGCTGCCGGATGGGACTGGGTGCAGCAAAATCAAGTAAATGCTCCGTTATATTGGCATGAAATTGATGGAATCTGGCATTATTATAGCCTTAACGGATTAACAGAAGTTGATTTAGAGGCTCCTGTTACCCATATTTCTTATTTTGAAGCATTTGCCTTTGCGCAATACAAGGGAGTTCGCCTACCTACTGAATTTGAATGGGAAGCTGCACAAAATCTTTTTAATTGGGGACAACGATGGGAATGGACAGAAAGCGCTTATCTACCTTACCCTAACTATAAAAAAGTAGATGGTGCATTAGGTGAATACAACGGTAAGTTCATGGTCAACCAAAAAGTTCTTAGAGGAAGTTCTATAGCCACACCTAATAAACATGCAAGACATACTTATCGCAATTTTTTTCCAACAGACTTAAAATGGCAGTTTACCGGAATAAGGTTAGCTAAATAATTACGACATACTAATTATGCAAGACACTAAAATAGTACCAGTTGTTTCAACTGAATTTGAAAAAGAAGTTTATTCTGGATTGACAGATTCTCCTAAACACCTCTCTTCAAAATATTTTTACGACAAAAAAGGTGATAAACTTTTTCAAGATATTATGGCTATGCCTTCGTACTATCTAACTGACTGTGAGTATGAAATACTGAAAAACAACAAAGAAGAAATTACTGATTTGTTCACCGGTTTTGGATCTTTTGATTTAATTGAACTTGGAGCAGGAGATGGTAAAAAAACTAAAATTCTACTTAAGGAATTTAGTGATAAGAATATAGATTTCACATATGTACCTATAGACATAAGCCAGAATGCCTTAAACCAACTTCACAATTCCATTGAAAAAGAACTACCAAAAATTAACGTTCAACCTTTTCAAGGCACTTACTTTGAAGCGCTAAAAGAAATTAATAACCGTAAGAATAGAAAAATCATATTATTCTTAGGATCTAATATTGGCAATTTAGAACACGATCAAGCAGTTAGTTTTATGAATAAAATTCAGAATCTAATGCAACCCAACGATTTACTTTTTATGGGTTTTGATCAAAAGAAAAATCCACAGACCATATTAGACGCCTACAACGATCAAGAAGGTGTTACCGCTGCCTTCAACAAAAATGTACTTACGAGAATAAATACAGAACTTAATGCAAATTTTGACCTAGATCAATTTTTACATTGGGAAGTTTACAACCCAGAAACGGGATCCGCAAAAAGCTATTTAGTATCAAAAACCGAACAACGTGTGCGAGTTGAAAAATTAGATTTAGACGTCCATTTTAACCAATGGGAAACCATACACACAGAAATTTCGCAAAAATATGATGATGAAATTATTTCTTGGTTAGCCAATGAATCTGGCTTAAAAATGACGACCGAGTACGAATCTAAAGCACACGGATATAAAAATTGTGTGTTTAAAAAGTCTTGATTTTACATCAATGAATTGCATAAAAAAGCCTGCTATTAAAAATAACAGGCTTTTTATATTGGTATAATTATTCTACAATTCTAATACAGCATTTTCAGAACCAGCGAAATCATTCCATTGGTAACGATCAGCCTCACCATCATTTATATATTCACCATCAACAATATATTTAAACTCAAAAGAATTCTCTTTAGGAAGATCAAATGTTCCTTTAAAGGTACCGTTCTTTTGTTTTTTTAGTGCGCTTTTTTTAGCATTCCAATTATTGAAATCACCTACTACAGCTACTTTCTTTGCATCGTCTGTAGGCACAGTAAAAGTAACCTTACATACTGGCTTAGTCTTTAAATATTTTTTTGCAATTGCCATGATCTTAAGTTTAATATTTAAAGCAAAACTAGCACAATAAAACACTCATTTACAAGACTTAAGGCATTTTTATCAAATCCGTAATATTTACCCTTTTTATAGATACACTACAAAATATTTTCGTGCAAAATTATCTTATTAGGAATAGCTATCTATCTGTTTTCAAAATTTTAACAATGGCATCTATCTCTGCTTCCGTATTATAGAAATGAAAACTTAAACGTACACCATCACCACGTTGTGCACAGAAAACATCGTTATCTTTTAATTTTTGAAAAACAGCATTATCTGCCTTTATATTAAAAATGGTACTATGCTGTTTTCTATTTACAATCTCATCAGTTAGCAATCCCAATTTTTCAAATTCAGATTTTGCTTTCTTCGCCAATTTGCGATTATGTTCCGTAATCTTATCCATCCCTATTCTTTCAAAAAAATCAATAGAATATTTCAAGCTTCCAAAAATCAATGATGATAAATGACCAGGTTCAAACTTTTTGGCAAACCTAATGTCATTCTTTTTATCGAAATCACCGTCTGCCGCATTAAAACCTATATTATTTATGGCAAATTCATTCTTAACTTGATCTGAGAACAACATAAAACCATTACCATAACCTGCCAATAGCCATTTATACGCGCTTGCCCCTAGAACGTCAATTCCAGAATTATCAAAATTGAAACTAGTACTACCACAAAACTGTGTGCCATCTACCATGATAATTAAATTTGGATTCTCCTTTTTTAATTCCTTCAAGAAATCTAAATTAACTGCAAATCCGTCTAACCACTGCACCAGGCTCAAGGCTAGAACATCAATTTTTTGGTTTGTTATCGCTTCTTTAATTCGCTCTTCTAAGTCAGTCGTCTGTTCTATATAAGACACTTCAAAATCTCTATTTTCAAAACTCCAATTAAGGGAAGGATAATCATTTTTAACAAGCAGTACTTTTTTAGTTGCACTCAATCCTTCTAACAAAATATTTAGACCTGATGAAAAATTACTTACCAGAGCAACATTCTCTCGTTTACAATTAAAGAACCTACCAACGGTAGAACGTGTATCTGAAATTACCTTTAAAGATTGTTCGCGCATGTCGCTACCATCTATCAAAAAATCTAAATCGTGCTCTTGTCGCCATTCTAACAACGAATCATATAGCAAACCATACACTGCGGTGTTCGCATAAATACCTTTTCGTAAAACGGGGAATTCTTTTCTAATTTTTTCCATTGGTTATAGGGTATACTACAATTGCTGTATCTTTATACCAAAGATAGGAAGAGTATGTTTTCTAGAAATAAAAATACCTCCAAATTAGATTTAGAACAGCATGAGCTGTTGGAGAACGCTCAAAAAAGAGTGAAACAAAAGAAACGTCTTTACACCCATTTTGTAGTCTTTTTGGTTGGTAGCGTCTTCTTGGTTCTAATCAATAAAATATTAAAATACGGACAAGAATATAATTGGTTCGTTTGGGCAATTACCTTTTGGGGCTTTTTATTTGTTCTTCATATTTTCAATGTTTTTGTCACTAACAAATTTATGGGTAACGACTGGGAGCGTGCTCAACGAGAAAGATTGGTAGAGAAACAAAAGAAACGTATTGCCGAAATGGAGAAAGAAATTGAACAGGAAATAACACCTCAGTTATCAATTGAGGAAGAACCTAAAAAAAAATTACTTTGAGAACACTTATAATGATAGCCGCCGCCGCAGAAAATAATGCATTAGGTAAAGACAATGATTTACTTTGGCATTTACCAGATGATTTTAAAAGGTTTAAAAAACTAACATCTGGTCATAAAATTATTATGGGTAGAAAAACATATGAAAGTTTTCCAAAGCCACTACCAAATAGAACACATATTATTATTACAAGAGACAAGGACTACACTGTAGAATTCGATGAATGTATAGTGGTTCATTCTCTTGACGAAGCCATAGATTTGGTTGACAATGAGATCGCATTTATAATTGGTGGCGGAGAGATATATAAACAAGGTGAAAAGGAATCTGACAAAATTGAGCTTACCAGAGTTCATGGTTCTTTTGAAGATGCCGATACGTTCTTCCCTGATATAGACGAGAATTATTGGATGCTAACGAAACAAGAATTTCACCCGACAGATGAAAAGCATAAGCTATCTTTCACCTATTTAACTTATGTAAAAAAAGAAATGGCTCTTAAAAATCTTTAAAGGCCACTGAATGTTTTGCTTTGACCGATTGTAAAATTGCGGCTAGCACATTTTCGTCACCATTAGTAAAGAATTGATGCGCGCCCATTACTTCAGAACTAGTCAATAAGTCATTATGCTCCAACACTGATTTCGTTTGTCTTGCCACTGCCTGACCAGAATCTATAATAGTAACGTTCTCTGGCAACATTTTTTTCAATAACGGTATTAAGTATGGGTAATGCGTACAGCCCAATACAAGATAATCCATTCCCTTCTCAAGCATAGGCGTAATGTAACTCTCTAAAAGACGATACAAATCTTCACTATCCAGATTACCGCTTTCTATCATTTCAACCAGACCAGTGCCGCGCTGTTCTAATACAGTGATACCCTCCGTGTGATTTTTAGAAGTACTATGAAACAAACTACTAGACAAAGTACCTTTTGTAGCTAGCACCCCAACTATTTTAGACCTTGTATTTATAGCAGCTGGTTTTATAGCCGGTTCTATACCAATAAAAGGCACATCATAATTTAACCTTAAGTAGTCTATTGCATTTGTCGTTGCCGTATTACAGGCAACGACTATTAATTTACAACCTTGACCTAACAAGTATTCTGTATTCTTTATGCTAAGCGCCAATATTTGTTCTGCCGGTTTTTCACCATATGGGGCATTCTTACTATCTGCCAAATAAATACATTCTTCAAAAGGTAAAAGCTCTTGAATCTCCCCCCAAATAGATGTTCCTCCAATACCTGAATCAAAAATGCCTATACGCTTATCATCCATATTATTTTATCACCTCTGTTATAGGTTTACCTGTTGTTCCATTAGGAAAAGATATACCTAACAATGCAGAAATGGTTGGTGCAATATCAGGAATCTCTGTTCTATTAATCGTTGAACCTGACTTTATGCCCTTTCCATAAAATAACAATGGCGCATGTGTATCATAAATTTGAGGCGATCCATGAGTAGAGCCTGTAGTACTGTAAGAAATATATCCTGGTTTTAAAACTACCAATACATCACCAGACCTCTTTTGATTATAACCGTTCTGTAAAATATGTGGAATACCAGAAGTGTAGTCATTACTCCACATTTGATTTGCCGTATACACTCTATCAATAGCATCATAACCTAAAACTTCATGTGCTATTTCCACTTGAACTTCTGCCAAACTAAGATCTAGATTTTTTACAATTTTATGATCTAAGAATATTTGATTATTAGAATAGTTCTTAATGATATCTTCGGTACCATATTTATACTGTAAAAACTCGTTCAGTCTCTTCTTATTTGCAGCCGTATCTATATAACCAGATGGTATTTTTTCACTCTTCAAATAAGTTGGTACTTCAACAGCGCCATGATCTGCGGTTAAAAATAAGGTATACTCACCTTCACCTACTTGCTTATCCAATGCTTTAAACAATCTTTCTAAATCTGCATCTAACCTTAGATAAGTATCTTGAATTTCCTTAGAATTTACTCCGTACATATGACCAACATAATCTGTACTAGAAAAACTTACGGCAAGAAAATCTGTAATATCATCTTTACCCAAATTTTCTTGTTTCAAGGCTTCTATAGCAAAATCGGCCGTTAATGAATTTCCATAAGGCGTAGCCTTAATGATATCAAAACTCTTATTCCTATCTAAAAGTTCTGCAGGGTTATGAGGAAATGAGGTTGTGGTTTCTCCATCAAATTTTCCTTCAAATAAATTATTATCCGTTCCACTTTCTTCGTACTCTTTTATATCCTTTAAAGTATTCCATACTTTCTTATATGATTGCGCTGTACCAGATGAATTGAAATCATTTACCCATTTAGGCAATTGCGTCATATAAAATGAACTTGTTATCCAATTACCTTCATCTGCACCATGAAACCAGTATGCTGCATTAGCTGTATGACCACCTGGCAATACTGCACCTCTATCTTTTAAGGCGATAGCAATAGTTTTTCCTTTCATTTGGTTACTCAAACGAACTTCATCGGCTATGGTAGTAACACCCATACGATGAGGGGACATTTTACCGGTATCTGCAGTGGTACCAACAGAAGTAAAAGTATCATCACTTGCACAGTATACACTTGCATTTGTTTCCTTATCATACCAATTGTTACCAATAATACCATGTACTGCAGGCGTAGTACCAGTATACACAGATGTATGCCCAGGTCCTGTACTTGTTGGGGCGTAGTTGAAATGATTATTCTTACAATTAAAACCTTGCTCAACAAGCCTTTTAAAACCATCATTACCAAAATGATCATAAAAACGAGTTAAATAATCATAACGCATTTGATCCACTACAATACCCACGACCAATTTAGGCTTGACCCTTAAAAGATTGTCATTGGTATTTTCCTTATTTTTCTTTTGAGCGCTTAAAACGCTTACAAATAACATCGTGCTTACAAACAAAGAAGCAACAAAATAATTTTTCATTTTCATTGAGATAGGATTGTAGCACAAATGTAAATAATTTACACCTTTAAAGATTAAACGGAGGTTAAATCAAGTCCTTTATTGTTATTTTTACCGTAAGAATTTTATTTTTAATAAATGAACTATTTAGCATCTGTAGGAAGCTATGCAATTATGATCCGTGAGGTTTTCAAAAAACCAACCAAATGGAGAATAATGAAGTCACTTATACTCAAGGAAATAGATGAGTTGATTTTTAGCTCATTAGGTATTATTATTTTTATTTCCTTTTTTATTGGTGCCGTTGTAGCCATACAAACAGCACTTAACCTTACCAACCCGTTAATACCAAGAGACCTCATCGGTTTTGCAACGCGCCAGTCGGTTATTTTAGAGTTTGCACCAACTTTCGTTTCTATTATAATGGCAGGTAAAGTAGGATCCTACATTACCTCTAGTATTGGTACAATGCGTGTTACAGAGCAAATAGATGCTTTAGAGGTCATGGGTGTAAATTCATTGAACTATTTAGTATTTCCTAAAATTATTGCCATGTTATTCTATCCTTTTGCCATTGCAATTTCTATGTATGTAGGAATATTTGGTGGATGGATGGCCGGAGTATTTGGAGGATTTTTGACCAGTGAAGATTTTATTACCGGACTACAATCAGATTTTGTTCCTTTTCATATTGCATACGCATTCGTAAAAACCTTAATTTTTGCCTTTGTTATTGCTACTATTCCTTCTTTTCATGGTTTCTATATGAAAGGCGGAGCACTAGAAGTGGGTAAAGCAAGTACAACTTCATTCGTTTGGACGAGTGTTGTAATTATCATTCTTAATTATATTTTAACTCAACTTTTACTAGGATAATGATAGAGGTACGAGACATACATAAATCTTTTGGCGACGCTCATATTCTTAAGGGCATAACCACCACTTTTGAAAAAGGAAAGACAAATTTAGTTATTGGACAAAGTGGATCCGGTAAAACCGTTTTTCTAAAATGTTTACTAGGTCTTTTTGAGCCAGAAGAAGGTGGTATTGCTTACGATGGCAAACTATACTCTGAACATACCGATGATGAAAAGCGCGATTTAAGACAAGAAATGGGTATGGTATTTCAAGGTAGCGCCCTTTTTGATAGTATGACTGTGGAAGGCAATGTCATGTTTCCTTTAGAGATGTTTACCAAGCAATCTAAATCTGAAATGAAAGAACGTGTAGATGCCGTTCTTAAAAGAGTGAAACTAATTGATGCCCATCATAAGTTCCCATCGGAGATTTCTGGTGGTATGCAAAAACGTGTAGCTATAGCACGAGCAATAGTTATGAATCCAAAATATCTTTTTTGTGATGAACCAAATTCTGGCTTAGATCCAAAAACGGCGATTGTCATTGATGATCTGATCAAAGAAATTACCGAAGAATACAATATTACCACGGTCATAAATACGCATGACATGAACTCTGTAATGCAAATTGGGGAAAAAATTATATTCCTAAAGGACGGACTTTTAGAATGGGAAGGTACTAAGAACGAAATCTTTAAAACCGATAATGAAGCCGTAACTAATTTTGTGTATTCATCTGACCTTTTCAAGAAGGTACGCCAAATGTATATACAAGAACAAAATTAGTCTTTAGGCATTTCCTTTATTTGAATTTTATCATTATTCAATCTAAGTCTCAGCCATTCTTGTAGTTTAGCCATATCCTTAACGGTTTCAGCTCTCTTAGCTTCCTTTTTCCAGGTTACTTCAAATAAAGGAATACTATCTGTCTTTGTAAAATCTGTGGAAATTAAATACGCATAGCCTATTCGATCTAAATTTTCATAATTGGTCTTTGCTTCAAGACTAATTTCTTGAAATGGAATTTGATTTGATGAAATTTGATTGAGACGCATTAACTCAGTTTCTAGAACCTGTATTTTCTCATCTTTACTGGTCAATATACTTTTCTGAGATTCATATAACTCATTTACATATTTAAGTTCATTTGCCTCATCACTTCTAGAACCTTGAACAACTGCTAGCTCAGTACCATTTAGCTGTTTATAATCTGCCATTTGCGTACGCCATGTGGCAATTACATTTTCAGGAATACCTTCGTTACCCATAAAGAACAATTCAATTTTAGAATTGCCATTATCATCATAAGCTACCTCACTAAAATCTCTCAAAAATTTACCTTCGCCTGTAAATTGATATGGTTCTATTTTTTCTGTAATAAAAGATTCTGCATCTCTATTGAACAAAGATTTTTTAAACACGCTATAAAATGTAAATCCTGCAGGTATCATTACTAAAACAGCTAACAAAGAAGCTAACCTAGCTATTAATTTTCGTCGTTGTGAATTCACGTAACGAACCATAGGGAATTTCAAGAGCTTTATCACTAAAAAGGTTGCCAAGGCAATAAAAATTGTGTTGATAATAAACAGGTACATTGCCCCCCTAGCATAGGCCGGGTTTCCAATAGCCAAACCAAACCCCACGGTACATAGAGGCGGCATTAATGCCGTTGCAATTGCAACACCAAAAATAACACTGGCTATGGTACCTTTTTTAGCACGGGCTATTACCAATGCCAAACCACCAAAAAATGCTATCAAAACATCTCTAATATCTGGTTCAGTTCTTGCTAAAAGCTCTGAAGATTCATCCCTTAAAGGAAAAAAGCGATAGAATAAATATGCGGTAATGACACTGAGTACCACCATTACCGCAAAGTTCTTTAATGACCTTTTTAAAGTATCTATATCATTGATTGCCACAGACATCCCTATTCCTAAAATAGGCCCCATTAGTGGCGATATTAACATGGCACCAATTACTACAGCTGTAGAATTGGCATTAAGACCAATGGATGCAATAAAAATAGAACAAATCAAAATCCAAGAAGTATGCCCCTTAAAAGGTATATCGGCAATGATAGCTTCTTTTGTTGCTTGCTGATCTGTATTGGCTCTAATATCCAATAGCTCAGAAAGAAACTTTTTTACACTACCTAAAAGACCTTGAAAATCTTTTTTTACTTCTTCACTACCTCCACCTTCATTACTAGTAGGGGTAATATTATCTTGATTAAGATTGTTCTCCATATTTAAGCGAATTCATCACCAAAGGTATCTTTTACCTTATTTAAAACTTGTTTAATATCTTGCTCTTTAGTTTTAGGATAAATTAAAAGCACTTCATCTTTATCAACTATGATGTAATCATTTAATCCATCTACAACTACAACTTTACCGGCTTTGGACCTTATCATGTTACCACTAGCGTCTTGCGTTAATACTTTCGCATTTACAATAGCATTTTTGTTTTCATCTTTATCCAACTTATCATATAATGAACCCCAAGTACCTAAATCATTCCAATCAAAAGTAGCTTCTTTAACGTAGATAGCTTTTGAGTTTTCCAAGATTGCGTAATCAATAGAAATATTTTCAGCCTTTGGATAGTTCTCAGAGATAAATTTCTTTTCATCGTCTGTATTATAGCATACTAAACCATCTCTGAATAACGCATATTGTTTAGGTTGAAAATTTTGAAATGCATTGACAATAGTTTTTGCACTCCACATAAAAATTCCTGCATTCCACAAGAAATTACCTTGAGCAAGAAAATCTTTGGCAGTTTCATAATCAGGTTTTTCCCTAAACTGATTTACTTTTTTAATTGATGCTGTATCTGCTTTATTAGACTCTATATAACCAAACCCTGTATTAGGAAAAGAAGGCTTAATACCTAATGTACATAAAACATCTTCTGTTTCACACTTTTTAAAACATGCCGTTACATCTTTTGCAAAGGCATCCTCATCTTCAATCCAATGATCACTTGGTGCTACAATCATAACTGCATCTTCATTCATTTTCTGAATTTTCATAGCAGCATATAAAATACAAGGTGCTGTATTTCTCATTGCCGGTTCAAGAACTACCTGTTCTTGCTTCACCATTGGCAATTGCTCTAACACTAAATCATTATAACGTTCATTGGTAAGAATTAAAATATTCTCGGTAGGTACAAATTTATTTAACCTTTGAAACGTTTTCTGAATAAGGGTATCACCTGTACCCAACATATCATGAAATTGTTTTGGATTTTCACTTGTACTTATTGGCCAGAATCTTGACCCCACTCCTCCTGCCATTAAAACGGCATAATAATTTTTATTCATGTCAGCTTTTTATTAATTCTACTTCAGCATTTGGTTGAAATAAAAACATCCTTCCTGTAGATATTTCTATACACTCATAACGCTTGGTTCGTTTATTTCCTTTTTTAAATAATTTTCCATTATAGATGCGAAAAACGCACCCTATTGGTAATTCGTAAACGTAAGTTTTTTCCGATTGTTGTTCATCGAATTGCTTTAAAGCAATAGATAACTGAGCGTCAGTACTACTACTTGCTTTAGGGTTTTTAAAATGTCTAGCTAATAATGGCAATAGTTGAGACGGAAATATCTCTGGCCTAATAAATGGAAGCATTAAATATTGAAATGTTTTTTTCCATTCTAAGCCATGCGGCTTAATATTGCGCCCATACTTCTCAAATGCTATCAAATGAGCTATTTCATGTATTAAAGTAATTAAGAATCTGTATTTATTTAAAGAAGCGTTTACCGTAATTTGATGATTACCATCTTTTCTTCTTCTATAGTCTCCATGCCTAGTCACCCTCTCATTAACAATTTTTAAATGCACCTGACTATCCTTAATTAGTTCAAAACAAGGACTAACCGCTAATTCTGGAAGATATTTAGCTAATGTTTGCTGCATTATTATGGTGTACTACTACTAACCTGCAAAATTTTACCGTTATACATTTTCTGCCCTTTTAAAGCGAAATCCATTACATACTCTGCCATTTCTTTTGCACTTACAGGAGCTTCATAACCTGGGAATGCTTCTTCTAACATTTCTGTTTGAACGGCACCTAAAGCCAAAGCGTTAAATGACGGACCTGTTTCCTTAAATTCTTCTGCAAGTAATTCTGTTAACGTCAACACCGCTCCTTTACTTGAACTGTAGGCTGAAAGCCCTGGAAACTTAGCACTACCCTGAATACCACCCATAGAACTTATAGTTAATACATGCCCAGTTTTATTCATGAACGGAATAACCAGTCTTGTCATAGCAGCTACACCAAATACATTTACATCATATACCGCTTTAAATTCCTCTTCCGTTAATTCTAGAAATGGCTTATTAATAAGTTTACCCGCGTTATTTATAAGTGTTGAAACTTTAGCATTTTTATCTTTTAAAAACTTAGAAAGTCCACCTCTACTTTCTTTAGCCGAAACATCAAAAGAAAATGTTTCAATATTTTTATGATTAAGATTCTTAATTGGCTCTTCATTCCTAGATAGGGCTAAAACCATATATCCGGCGTCAGCTAATAATTTGCTTAGCTCAAACCCTATTCCCCTACTAGTACCAGTTACAATGATGTACTCCATTAGTTATACTTTACTTCTTTTGCCGGTGCATTAACAATACCTTCTAGCATTGGCACAGATTCATTTACAATTTTAGCCATAAAATCATAATCTATCAATGATGCTTCATCGCCTACTTTATGGTACTCTCCAAAGTTGGTAAAATCAAATGAACTATAGGTTTGTGACGGCACATTAAATTCATCATGGAATGGCGCATTATCTGAACGTCTAAATAAATTAAATTCTTTTGCCTTTGGAAGAAATCCTACCAATTTTTTGTCAGCATAGCCATTACTGATTTCGGCTAGATTAGATAATTCAAAACCAGTTAAATACAAACTATGATCTTTGTCTTGCATTGGCACACCAACCATTTCAAAATTTAGCATCGTATACAAATCAATATTTTGATCTTTTAATTTTTTAGCCAAATGCTTAGAGCCTACCAATCCTTTTTCTTCTGCTGTAAAAAGGGTGAATATTATACTTCTTTTATTGTTTTTTTGTCTACCAAAGTATTTAGCAAATTCTAAAACCGCAGTAGTACCTGATGCATTGTCATTAGCTCCATTTGCTATAGTATCATCTCCGTTTCCACTTATTAAACCAATATGGTCATAATGTGCACCAATAATAACAAACTCATTTTTTAATTCTATATCCGTACCAGGCAAATACCCTACTACATTATAAGCAACCTCGTCACTATAATTTTCTAATGTATCCTTATATGATTCAAAATAAGGTAGAATATTATTGTTCTTAAATACATTTTGAATAAAATCTGCAGCTTTCGAAATTCCATCACTACCAGTATCCCTTCCCTCCAATTCATCTGATGTCAAGAAAGTCATGGTTGCTTCTATATCAATTGATGATGCCTTGGCAGATACTTTTGACTTTACACTTTCTAATGGAGCATCTTTCGATGTAGGCAGAACCGAACCTTTTACACCTTTTGGATTTGTGGGGTTCAATACCGTAGACTGATCAACTTTTGTGCTACCACAACTTAAAAGTAAAAAACTAAAAAAAGCTACATATATATGTTTCATTATCTCATCTTATTTGAAAATATAAAGATAAAAAAAAGCATCCCGATGAAAGGATGCTTTTCTAATTCTATTTTAAAATCAATGTTCTATGCTAACATAGTAACAGGATTTTCAACAAAATATCTTAATGTCTGAAGGAATTGTGCTCCTACAGCACCATCTACTGTTCTATGATCACAAGCTAACGTCAATTTCATAGTATTACCTACTACAATTTCACCATTTTTAACAACTGGTTTCTCAACAATTGCACCTACCGAAAGTATAGCAGAATTTGGCTGATTGATAATACTTGTAAACTCAAGAATACCGAACATACCTAAATTAGAAACGGTAAATGTACTACCCTGCATTTCTGACGGAGCAATTTTCTTGTTTCTAGCTTTACCAGCTAAATCTTTTACAGCACTACCTATTTGTGTTAAGCCCAATAGATCAGCATGTTTTACAACTGGTACAACTAGACCCTCATCTACCGCTACAGCAACACCCATATGAATATGCTTATGGAATATGGTAGTATCGGCACTCCAAGTAGTATTTACTTGTGGATGCTTTTTTAGGGCCATTGCACAAGCTTTCAACACCATATCATTAAATGATACTTTAGTATCAGGCAAGCTATTTATTTGCGCACGTGAAGCTTTTGCGTTATCCATATCTACCTCAATCGTAAGATAGAAATGTGGTGCGTTAAATTTAGAATTACCCAATGCTTTGGCAATAGCCTTACGCATATTAGAATTCTTAACCTCTTCAGTACCCTCTTCACCAGATGGCAAAGCCATAGAGATCGGTTGAGAAGCAATAGCATTATCTGCTTTTACAGCTGTTGAAGCAACAGGATCCGCAGCCACACTTGGTGTATAATTCTCTATATCTTTTTTAGTGATTCTACCATTATCTCCAGAACCGGAAACATTAGCCAAATCAATACCTTTATCAGCTGCTATTTTTTTAGCCAATGGAGACGCAAAAATACGTTCACCGTTACTTGCAGATTTAGAAACTTCTTTTTTCTCAGCTTTTTCAGCAGGTTTTTCCTCTTCTTTTTTAGCTTCAGTCGCAGAACTCTTTTTGCTTCCACCCGACTTATTGCTCAAAACAGCATCTACATCCGTTCCTTCAGGACCAATGACAGCCAAAACTGCATCTACTGGAGAAGATTCGCCTTCTTGTATACCTATGTATAATAATTTACCATTGTAAAAAGACTCAAATTCCATTGTAGCTTTATCGGTTTCTATCTCAGCAAGAATATCTCCTTCCTCAACATCATCACCAACTTTCTTTAACCAACTAGCCACAGTACCTTCTTCCATGGTATCACTTAAACGAGGCATCTTTACGATTTCAACCCCCTCAGGAATTTCACCAGAACCTTGCTCTTCACTAGCATCAGAAGAATCTTCGACAACAGTTTCTTCAGCTGACTCCTCTGTCGATGACGATGCACCACCGCCACTAATTAATGCAGAAATATCTTCACCCTCGTCACCAATAATTGCTAAAAGAACATCAACAGGCGCAGTATCTCCTTCTTGAACACCAATGTGTAACAAAGTACCTTCATTGAAAGATTCGAATTCCATCGTCGCTTTATCAGTTTCGATTTCTGCCAATATATCTCCTTCTTCTATTTTATCGCCAACGCTTTTTAACCATTTAGCTACGGTACCTTCTTCCATGGTATCACTTAAGCGGGGCATGTTTACTACTATAGCCATCTAATTATAATTTATGTTGAACAAATGGAAAATCCTCTTGTTCGTAAACCATATCATATAGTTGGTTTACCGGTGGATAATCTGATTCTTCTGCAAACTTCTCACATTCCTTAACCATGACCTTGACATTCTTGTCAATATCCTTGATTTCTTCTTCAGTTGCATAATTATTTTCTTTGATTATATCCAAAACCTGAGTAATTGGATCAATCTTCTTGTATTCTTCAACCTCATCTTTAGTTCTGTAATGCTGGGCATCTGACATTGAATGACCTCTATATCTATAAGTCTTCATTTCAAGGAAAGTTGGTCCGCCACCACTACGTGCTCTTTCTATAGCCTTACTCATTTCTTGCGCTACAGTTACAGGGTTCATACCATCTACTGGTCCACAAGGCATCTCATAACCTAAACCTAGCTTCCAAATTTCTGTAGAAAAAGATGTTCTTTCTACCGAAGTTCCCATAGCATAACCGTTATTTTCACAAATAAAAACAACTGGCAATTGCCATAACATGGCCAAGTTAAAAGTCTCATGCAAAGACCCTTGTCTTACAGCACCATCACCCATATAACACAAGGTAACGTTATCTCTACCCGCATATTTATCACCAAAAGCCATACCAGCACCTAGAGGAATCTGCCCTCCAACTATACCGTGACCTCCATGAAAGCGATGTTCTTTAGAAAAGATATGCATGGACCCACCCATACCTTTAGAAGTACCTGTTACCTTGCCATAAAGTTCAGCCATAACCATCTTAGGGTCAACACCCATACCAATTGGTTGAACGTGGTTTCTATAGGCAGTAATCATACGATCCTTGGTTAAATCCATTGCATGAAGAGCACCAGCCAAAACAGCTTCTTGCCCATTATACAAATGTAAAAACCCTCTTACCTTTTGCTGAATATATACAGCAGCCAATTTATCCTCAAACTTTCTCCAAAACAGCATGTCTGCATACCACTTTAAATACGTTTCCTTGGTGATTTTTTTCATCAATTTTAACTAAAGGTTTAATATTTTTATAAGACAACCGAGATAATATGACCTAGGTATCCAAGAAAAGCAAAAATACACATATAAATGAATCGATAAAAATAATAGTAGCAAATCCATCCAGAAATTATATGCTTAACAAATAAAGCATATAACGTGTTTATTTACAATACTTTTTACAGGTTTTCTTAATTTAAAAAACTACTATTAAAGCCAAGTGGCAATAAATCCGCCAAAGAATTGCATTCTATTATACTACCTGTCTCTCCCATTAATAGAATCTTAATAGGTTCATGCTGTCTAAATTCGTACTCAGAAATTGCCTGTCTACAATTACCACATGGTGCCGCAGGTTCACTTACTTCATGATTTATGGATGCCGCAGTTATAGCAATCGCCTTAATTTTCATGCCCGGATATTTTGCACCTGCATAAAAAACCGCCACTCGTTCTGCACACAACCCAGATGGATATGATGCATTTTCTTGATTATTACCTTCTATAATCTCACCATTCTCTAATAAAACAGATGCTCCAACATTAAAACTGGAATACGGAGCATAAGCCCTATTCCTAGCTTTTACAGCTGCCGACATTAAATTCTGATTATCATTATTTAGTTCGTTAAACGAATCATACACTGTAATATCAAAGCTTATTTTCTTTTGGCTAATCATATTATCATTTTGTTTTCAATCTACAAATATATATCTGATGCTAATAATAATTGAACTTAAAAAAAGTAGAGGCATAAAAAAACCTGCATTAAGCAGGTTTTTTTCTACAGTTATCAATATTTACTAATCATTATAATACTCTTCTCCTAAATTAAAGGTAAGAGAAAAACGTAATGTATTTTCTAAAGGATTTCTTACTTGAGAAGTTGAGAATAAATATGATAAATCCACCTGTGCTGCTTTAAATTTAAAACCTGCACCAAGAGTAAAAAACTTTCTAGACCCTTTCTCTTCACTTTCATTAAAATAACCTGTTCTAAGCATAAAGGCATCTTGATATGTATACTCTGCCCCTAAAGCCCAAGTAAACTCTTTTAACTCTTCACTAAAACCATCTGGCGCATCAGTAAAAGAATTAAATATACCACTGAATCCACTTTCATTTTGATAAATATCATTGTCAGCTGAATCTACATCACCATCATTGTCAAAATCTTGAGGTGTAGGCACTAGTAGTTTTGTGAATTCTGTAGTTATACCGATTACATTGTCTTGATCTAAAATAAAATCAAAACCACCACCAACACTTAACTTACTAGGTAAAAAGTTTTCTTGACCTCCTTCATCATATTGAATTTTACCCCCAATATTAGAAAGATTAAACCCACCTCTCCATCTACCATCAAAATTATTATAAGCTATTTCACGTGACCTGTAGTAACCGGCTACATCTACAGCGAATGAACCTGCAGCCTGAGAATCCTCAGTTCCATTCTGTGGTAATTTCAAGTTAGATCTAATATACCTACCGCCAACTGCCATTGAGAAAGTTGGACTTAATTTTAATGAATAAGAACCGTCTAAGGCTAATTCGTTTGGTTTTGCTATCGTACCTGGATCATTAGCAAATTGTCTTAATTCAATTTCACCTAATGTAAAATATCTTAAACTAACGGCAAATGCACTCTGATCATCCAGCTTATTATAAAAACTAGCGTTCAACAATGAAATATCAGTAATTATACTCTCTAAATAAGGAGTGTAACTTACACCAATACCCATTTGTTGTTCTGCAAAAGCAAATTTAGCGGGATTCCACTGTTGAGAAAAAGCATCTGTAGACGTTGCCACACCCATGTCACCCATACCTGCTGATCTTGCATCCGCTGCAATAGTAAGAAAAGGCACTGCTGTGGTTATAACACGTTGGTCATCTTGTGCAAAAACCTTACCGATAATAAATACAAAGAAAATTATTGAAATTTTTCTCATTTTAGAATAGTTCTTTAAATTTTTTAAAGGTGAAATATAGTGATTACACTATTTCGAGCTCCTATATTTTACATGTAAACGCACATTTTCCCGTTATCTTGCATGAATCTTAAGTTTTTTGCAACATTTTATCTTAAGAACATGAATAAAGACTCCTTCACCTTTTTAAATTAGAAAAATCACAGTTAAATACAGTTTCTAAAAGAATTAGTTAAAACCATACTAATTAATAGTTTTAAGCGTTTACCTATTTAAGTGAGCCTAAATTCATCGACAATTCGTTATGAGTTTTTAAAATTATTTTCAATTATAAAATAATCTCATAAAAACACCGTTCTATTGAGCGAAAGTGACAAACAAATTAAAAGAAATTACAGTATCATATACATTAGCTACCAAACTACTATAGTATATGAAAATTGAACTCAAGTCCTAATTATGAAAAAACATTTAATAAAAGTTGTACTCTCATGCACGGTATTAGTAGGAGGTTTTACAGTAAGTAGCTGTTCTAAATCCTCTTCTGGAAAAAATACGTCTAGAGCTACAGGTTGGAAGATAAATGCCAAGGAAGGTGGTTTTCAATACAATACCGACTTTAAAGAGCAAGAAACCGCTCCTGGATTGGTATTTGTTGAAGGTGGAACATTTACTAAAGGTAAAGTACAAGATGATGTAATGCATGATTGGAACAATACTCCGACCGCACAACATGTACAATCCTTTTATATGGATGAAACTGAGGTTACCAATGTAATGTACTTGGAATACTTGGATTATCTAAAGAGTGTTTATCCTCCAGAAAATCCAAAGTACACTAACATTTATGTAGGTGCTTTACCAGATACCTTGGTATGGAGAAACAGATTAGGCTTTAATGAAACAATGACCAATAATTATCTGAGACACCCAGCATATGCAGAATACCCTGTAGTAGGTGTAAATTGGATTCAGGCTACTCAATTTGCAGAATGGAGAACTGACCGTGTAAACGAAGTTATGCTTGAAAGAGAAGGTTACTTATCTGAAGATGCAAAATATCAAGCTGCAACCGGAGAAGTTCAAGGTACTTTTAGTACTGAGGCCTATTTGAACAGACCAGAATCAGTATATAATGGTCAAATTGATTCTCTACAAGGAAAAATGAAAAAAGACAGTACAGCTGCTTTCGCAAAAAGAAGTAGTGGTATCATTATGCCAGAGTATAGATTACCTACTGAAACTGAGTGGGAATATGCTGCACAAGCTCAAGTTGGACAAAGAGAATACAACAATTATAGAGGTAGAAAAAAATACCCTTGGGAAGGTGATTACACTCGTAACGGACAACGTGTAGGTAGAGGTGATCAATTAGCCAACTTTAAACAAGGTAAAGGTGATTATGGCGGAATTGCAGGTTGGTCAGACGATGGTGCCGATATTACCGCTCAAGTTATGTCTTACAAGCCAAACGATTTAGGTCTTTACGATATGGCTGGTAACGTAGCCGAATGGGTTGCCGATGTTTACCGACCGATAGTTGACGATGAAGTAAGTGATTTCAACTATTACAGAGGTAATATTTATATGAAAACTGCAATTGGCGAAGATGGTAAGGTAAACATTCTTAGAGACTCTATAGTGTATGACACATTACCAAACGGAAAAGTTGTTGCCGTAAACTTACCGGGTGAAATTAAAATGGTACCTGTTGATGAAGAAGAAACTTATTTAAGAACGAACTTCTCTTCTAGTGATAACAGAGGATATAGAGACGGGGATGCTGGTTCTTCAAGATTCTATGATAGGTTTAACGACGGTGAAGAAGAAGATGAAAGCAAAAAAATGTATAACTCTCCTAAGCATTCTGTTGAGAGAGATTCATTAGGAAATCTTGTTAAAGGATATGACTCTTCAAACAATAGAACTACATTAATCAATGATGAAGTAAGAGTTTACAAAGGTGGTTCTTGGAGAGATAGAGCTTACTGGTTAGATCCAGCACAAAGAAGATACTTGCCACAATATATGGCTACTGATTATATCGGCTTTAGATGTGCAATGTCAAGAGTTGGTTCAAAATCAAAAACAAAAAACAAAACAGTTAGAGGAAAGAAAGCTAAATAATTTTTCTCCTGACGAATTAAAAAAAGCTCCTTATTTAAGGGGCTTTTTTTTATCTTCGATTTTATGAATATTCAAGAATTACACTCTGCTTTCCTAGCAAACCCTTCAGTAAGTACAGATACTAGAAAAATTAAAAAAAATGATATTTTCTTTGCATTGAAAGGAGAAAATTTCAACGGAAACACTTATGCCCAAAAAGCTCTAGACAGTGGAGCAAGTTTGGTTATTATAGATGAGGCAGAATTCTTCATTGACCAAAGAACAATTATTGTAGATGATGTATTAACAACATTACAACAATTGGCCAACTTTCACAGAAAGCAATCTAAAGCTGAAGTGATTAGCCTTACGGGTAGTAATGGAAAAACGACTACCAAAGAATTAATAAATGCCGTAGTAAGCACAAGCTATAGGACAATAGCCACTATAGGTAATTTAAACAATCATATTGGTGTACCGTTAACCCTATTAAGAATCCAACAAGATACTGAGATTGCCATAGTAGAAATAGGCGCAAATCATTTAAAAGAAATAGAATTTTTGTGTACAATTGCCGAACCAGACTATGGATACATCACCAATTTTGGCAAAGCCCATTTAGAAGGCTTTGGAGGTGTTGAAGGCGTAATAAAAGGCAAAAGCGAATTATATGACTATTTAACTAGTCATAAAAAATCAGTTTTTCTGAATGCCGATGATGCCATACAATTAGATAAACTTTCTACCTACACCAAAAAATATGGCTTTAGCACAAAAAACTCTAAATATTATAATATTTCGCTAGTTGAAGCTCAACCGTTTGTTACAATCGAAGTTGAAGAAACAATTATAAAATCTAACCTAATTGGAACTTATAATTTTACGAACTGTTGCGCCGCTATAATTATTGGAAAATTTTTCAATGTGAAATTGAACAAAACAAAAAGTGCAATTGAAAGCTATACACCTGATAACAATAGATCTCAGATAATAAATAAAAATGGACACTACATTATTCTTGATGCCTATAACGCTAACCCTTCTAGTATGAAAGTGGCATTAGAAAACTTTGAATCCTTAAAAAAGGATCAAAAAGTTTTGATTCTCGGAGATATGTTTGAACTAGGAGATTCAGCTAAGGAGGAACATCAAAACATCGCAGATTTAGCCTTAGAACTAAATTTTGAAAGAGTAATATTAGTTGGTGAAAATTTTAATAGAACAATTACTAAATCAACAAAGCTGAAAAACTTTAATGATTTAAAAAATTATCTTAAAGAAAGTAAACTAAAACCAAATTCAAGTTTATTGGTAAAAGGCTCTAGAGGTATGGCTTTAGAGCGTGTACTAGATTTGATCTAATCTAACAAAAACTTGTGGGATATACTGGATTCGAACCGGTGACCTCTGCCCTGTCAAGGCAGCGCTCTAAACCAACTGAGCTAATATCCCCTTTTTTAGATTTTTTATAAGGGGACAAAGATACTATTAATCTTATTTTAATAATGATTTGATAAATTGAAAAGTGACACCTGAACTATCTGAAGTTTAAAAATAATCTAATAGGGCTACTATTCCATTATAGGAAATTACACAAGAAAAGAAAAGAGCTGCGAACAAACCTAAATTTAACCATATGCCTGCTTTGTACTTGGTCATCAATTTTTTGTTATTGATGAGAAGAATAATTCCCAATATCACCAATGGTAAAACAAATACATTAAATACTTGTGACAGTATTTGCATTTGAATGGGATTAGCACCATATATTGGTACGATCAATGCAAACAATGATGCTATTGCGGTTATTATTCTAAACTGTTTTGAATTTGTATCTAATTCTCCAGATTGATAATCCGCCAATAATATGGGTGCAATTAACAAACAAGGAAATATAGACGACAAACCGGCACTTAAAGTACCAAAAAAGAAGAGTGTTAGCGCAAATTTACCTGCTACAGGTTCTAAAGTATTCACCATATCCAATACCTTGGTTACTGGTTGGCCTTGATGAAATAAAGCACCACAGGCTACAGCCATTACCGATGCACTTATAAAAAACACAAGTGTTGCCGCTATAACAGCATCGTTCTTCTGTTGTCTACGATTTTTAATCGTCCATCCTTTTCCTTTTACAAATAGGGGTCTAGATAGAAAAGTTGCTGCCGCCATAGTGGTACCCACGAATGCCGCGACCATCATTTGTCCACCTTCAACCTTTGGTATTGTTGGCACTAACCCCTTTACAACTTCGATTGGTAATGGATATACCATAAAAAGAGAAATAATGAACGAAAGCCCCATTATAGTAACAAATATGACTAGAATCTTTTCAAAAAAGGTATACTTACCTACCAATAACAATCCATAAAATATAACAATTACAGAAATAGCTATAATCAATACGGCTTCATATTTAGCATCTACCAAACTAGGAAAATATATAAGAAATATCTCGTAAATAATATTTGCAGAAATCCCTAGAATTCCCATTAATGAGTTCCACTGACCAAAAGAGATTCCTAGAATTATTAAAATAGCGATCAACTTTCCCCATTTTAAATGCTTCTTAAATGCGTATAAAGCGGTTTCACCGGTAACCAAAGCAAAATTTCCGTATGCATACATTAATAGCCCAGAAAAAACACAGCTTAAGAGTAACACCCATAATAACTGCATACCATATGTGCTACCTGCCACAATCATTGACGTAACACTTCCTGTACCAATAGTATAACCAATAGCAAAAATACCAGGACCAAATGCTAATACTAAAGCCAGTATTTTCTTCCAAATTGATCGATTGGCTGAATTATCTATTTTGCTCATTCTTTAGGTGGGTTATTAATGAAAAGAAAATTAAGGTAACAGTGTTTAAATATAGAATTAAATTAATAAGAATGGAATTATTCAGATTAATTTAAATGTTATAACAATACTGGTATAAGTTCTTAAAATGCACTTTCATTTTTGATTTTGCCAATTGAGGATCTTGGTTTTTTATCGCATCAAAAACATCTTGGTGTTCTTGTATTCCTCTTAGTGCCATATTTTTATCACAAACATGATACTTTTCAAAATTGGTTAGTATTTCTGGAGTTATTATTAACATAAAAGTGTTCATTGTACTATTGCCACTAGCCCGTGCTATTGCCAAATGAAACAATAAATCTTCCTGAACCGCATCCTCACCATTTTCAACCTTTGCACGGTAAGCATCCAAAGCACTTTTCATTAATTTTAAATCGTCATCTGTTCTTCTTCTAGCAGCTAATCTTACAGTTTTAAGCTCCAATAAAATTCTCGTTTCTACTAAAGATTTGAAATCTGGTTCATCTAATCTTAAAATATCATTTACCATTCCGTTCATGGCTACCTGACCAATATCTGCCACAAAAGTTCCGCTTTGCGGCTTAGATATTAAAATACCATAAAACTCTAATTTTTGAATAGCCTCCCTAACACTACTTCTACTTACGCCAAATTTATCTGAGAGCATTCTTTCTGACGGTAATTTATCACCAGGCTCAAGATTTTTATTATTCATTAAATCTCTAAGCTGTACTATTATTTCATTGTGTATTTCTTGATTTTCAGTCCTTGTGAGGATTTCTAATTTCATATATAACTTGTTTTAAGGAAAATCGTTATGGAAATTAACTTGTCAAAAATTGTAATTCTCAATCTATTATTATCAGAAATTATAATCCCAACATTTAAACTCTATTAATCAGTGGTTTGTCATAAAATTTACCAGCCTTAAAAAAGGCCGGTAAACTTATTTCAACAAATCTAACTCAAAACAACTCTCTTATTTATACTAGGTATATTAATCGTATATCACTAATGCGTGACTTCTAATTCGTAATATTTAACTTTAGCAGATGCCCCTACATCTAAGGTTTGTAAATAGTTACCTGCTTTAAAATAATTCTCAAACACACTCCACTTTTGCATATGAATATCTTCATACACCACAGAATCAGTTTCGTTTAAAATAATTTCCAACCTACCGTCTGAAGCTATAATTTCTAGCTCAAATGTATTAGTTCCAATATCTTCTGAAAACGTATGCCCTTCATTATCTTCCCAAGCATCGGTATGTAAAATTTCTTCATCTGTTGCATCAAGATTTTTAAGTTTTTTAGTAAGCACCCTTACTTTACCTTTCTGCCAATAAATTTTTAACATTGGAGGAGCATTATTATCATCTTCCCCTATTAAATCTCGCTGCTCATTAGTTAGCCTGCCATGAATTTGCATTACCAAAGTTCTATGAAAATCACCACTTAAGTCCGTAGTAATCTCAGGTACAGATAATGTACCCTTCATACGACCACCTTCTGTAAAAGTCCAATTTGTACTATTACTACCGGGAACCATTTGCTCCCTCAGTTCTGTTCTTGAATAAGAAGAATTAGCAGTAGACGTACCTGGTGTTGTGTAAAAAACCAATGAACCGTCTGTAGAATCATTATACATATAAGGTATTAATCTTTCGTCAGTAGCATAATCTATGATTTCTGGTGGCTCTACTTCATCTGGACTACCAATGGGCAATGTAACTTTCCAATTACTTAAATCTATATTCGGCAAAAAGAAATCTACACCTTCTACTTGTTCTTCGTCAACGACTACTTCCTCTTCCGGTTCTGGAGTTTCTACGACCTCTTCTTCAATAACTTCTTCTTCCTGAACAATCTCTTCTTCAACTACTTCAGCATCGTTACTACAGCTTAAAAAGACAAACGCCATTACAACTACCAAACAGTATTTAGTTATTGTCAAGTTATGGTACCTTAAAATATTATTTAAAATCATATAATTCTTATTAGTGCTTCACTTCAAGTTCATAAAAACTGACCTTAGCAAATGAACCCTTATCTCTACTTTGAAAATAATTACCCGCTTTAAAGTAATTCTCAAAAACACCCCATCTCTTCATATTAAAATCGTCATAGACGGCATATTCAGTTTTGTTCAACGATACCACCATTTTACCATCTGTAACTTTTATTTCAATTTGAAACTTGCCGAAACCTACTTCTTCTTCAAAATTGAAACCTTCATCATCTGTCCAGGCTTCCTTATGCAATATGCCAAGAGCATTTACATCTTTGTATTTTAATTTTTTAGTTTTAACTCTTACCTTACCGTTCTGCCAATAAATTTTTAATATTGGTGGTGCATTATTGTCTTTTTGTCCTATTAATTCTTTTTGCTCATTAGTCAATCGACCATGAATCTGCAAAATGATTACTTTGTGATATTTACCGTTCTTATCTCTTGAAACCTCATCAACAGAAAGTTTTGCCTTTAGAGTACCTCCTTGCTTAAATGTCCAGTTTGTATTATTATCTCCAGGAACCATTTGCTCCCTAAGTTCTGATCTGGAATATTTTGTATTGGCTGTTGTAGCCGAAGTTGGATAAGCATAAAATGTTAAAGTCCCTTTTGTAGAATCATTATACATATATGGTTTTAACATGTCATTTGTAGCATAGTCCAAAATTTTGGGTGGCTCTACACTTAAAGCTCCACCTTTTCCTTTTCCTTCTGGAATTGTAACCTTCCAATTGCTTAAATCAATCTCAGGAATTTTTATTTTCTTCTTTTTTTTCTTTTTCTTTTTTTCAACTTTAACATCTAAGTCCTTATTATCACTTTTTTGCTCTTGTGAAGTAGCATTAACGGTTACAAATATTAAGACGAAAAACAAAAAAGATTGAATGGGGAAAACTCTCATTTTAATACTAAATTTTAATAACAATAATCAAAAATTATCTAAACTTTCTTCCTTTTTATTGTTAAATAACCACCCAATTTAACACTATAAACCGGGTGGCTTTTTACAATCTAACTACATTATTTAACTTTTATTAATCAGTTATAACAACGTTATCAAAAAATGCTTCGGCAGAACCATCCACAACATCTACGTTTCTAACATAAATAACTATTTCATTTGTAGAGGCCGTAAACTCAAATGTGCTTGTTGCATAAGCATCTCCATTCGTATCAAAGATGTTAGGTATAGCAAAGTAAGCATCTATAGCTGCATCTGAAGTAGAAGCATTAATACCAACTTCATCTTCAATTTCAGTATTCAAGATAAATACCTCTGAAGTAATACCAGCAGCAGTTGCACTTGCATCTATAGAGAACGTATACGTTTCTCCTTGTTGTACTTGAACAACTTGATAAAGACGACGACCCTTCTCATCTAATTTAGCCCCTCTGGTACCATTGTTACCATCACTTGATGAACCTGCTTGTTCACTATCATCACCATAGAAACTATCTAACCAAGAATCTAAAGCACCGTTATCCCATAATGGATCAAAAGGACTATCAACAGTATTACCATCATTGTCTACTACAGTGCTGTTAGGAGTCATATCCCAAGCATCTGCATTATCACCAGTATTAACCGTAAAATCATCGAAAGTACCATTAAGAACTTGAACTACAAATCCTTCTGAAACTATAAGTTGTTCAGTAGCTACATGTGTATTACCCGTAACACTATAAGCCGTTAAGGTTACATCATAAATTCCATCCTCTTCATATGTATGTGTAGGATTCATTCCTGTAAATTGAAATCCATCTCCAAACTCCCACAATAACATGACTGCACCTTCAGAAGCATCCATAAAAGAATACGTTGCATAATCATTTGGATCTACTTCAAAAGTAAATGCTGCCGTAACCGGCGCTAGGATATTTATTGACTTACTTAAATCTGTCGATAAATTAGAATCATTTATAGCTGTAAGCGTCACGGTATACTCTGCAGCTTCCGCATAAACATGTGTTGGAGATTCTTCTGTAGATGTATTACCATCACCAAAATCCCATTCATAAGAAGATGCTTCTACTGATGAATTTGTAAATGTATACTCTAAGAAATTATCTTCATTCTGAACAATATCAAAACCAGCCGAAGGTGGTACAGCTCCTGCTGTTCCTATATCAATAGTAAAATTATCAAGTCTCGCTTCAACTTCTCCATTAGTAAAATAAATGGCTACCGTATTATTTTCTCCAGAATTGAAAGATAATTGTTGTTGAATGTACACCTCTGGTTCTTCATCATCTGTTACCGTAACCGAAGCAAGTGTTCCTTCACTAAATTGATCAAAAGAAGTAAATGTACCTCCATTCTGTGTCACCCCAAGTATTGAAACGGTGACTGAAGGATCAGATGAACCACTAAACATCGTATAATAAAAGAATAAATCATAATTAGAATCTGGCTCAACGGTAATTTCCTGATAACCAATACGATCACCTGCAGGCAAAGGTAATTTTGCTCCTTGATCTCCGAAAGTTACTGGAGAACCTGTTATCTGAATAACCCCTCCTAAATCACTATTTCTCCAAGAATCACGGCCATCACCACCTCCATCAGGCAGCGTATCATCTTCAAATCCAGCCTCAAGTATTGCAGGTTGAAACGGCCCTTCAACAACTATTACATCTACAGTATTACTACCTGTAACACCATTACCATCTGTAGCTGTCAATGTTACCGGGTAAGTACCTTCACCTTGCTCAAATAAAAAGGTAGGATTTTGTTCAGTAGACGTATTACCACCACCAAAGTCCCATAAATACGTTGCCGCCTCCGTTGAAAGGTTACTAAAAGAAACCATTCTAAAATCATCTGAAGAAGAAGCATATGCAAAACTAGCTGCAGGAAAAATTGTATCTGCTATCGAATTAGCATCTGGCAAGTCATCTCTAAAAAGCCCGTCATTTACGCAACTTACGGTTAAGCCGGCGGCTAAAACAACCGTTAGCAAAAGCTTGCTTTTACTAAAAAAATTCATATTAAATTTCATAGTTCTTATTTAAAATTAATATCCTGGATTTTGTGTTAGTAGCCCCCTACTTAAATTAATTTCCCTTGAAGGAATCGGCAATAATAAATCAGTCGAGGTAAAAGAATAATCGTTGTCGGCTGCGTATGCACTCAGCACTTCATCCGCCACACCAAACCTTACCAAATCAAAGAAACGTTGGTTTTCAAAAGCAAATTCTAATCTTCTCTCTAATAACAATTCAGTTTTGGAAACACTTGATATAATATTTGGAGCAGTTTCAGGAAAAGCTCTATCTCTAATCTGTTGAAAAGAACTAAGAATGCTCGCATTACTTGTACTCGTACCCGCACCTATCGCAGCTTCTACGTGCATCAATAATACATCTGCATAACGTAAGGCTATATAATCATTACCAGCGTTACGCGCATTATCACCATAAGTAGGTGGAAATATGGATATATCCGAACCTTCAGGCAAGAACTTCACCACTTCACTTCTAGTAGGAAAAGTAATAAAAGATACTTCTGAACGACTTCCTCCAAAGGCTTGAAAATCTGCAATTAAATTATTTTCAACAATGTTTTGCCCATCATCAGAACCTGCGCGAACAGTTGACGTAAATTCAGCAGAAAAACTTTGACTCTCATTAGGATTACCAAAATCGTATTGTATGGCAAAAATAATTTCACTATTCAACTCACTATAGAAAACATCAGAAAAATTATCCTGTAAACTAAATTCACCGCTATTGATGATTGATTCACATAATTGCTGTGCACCTGAATAATTTCTTGATGGCTGCGTCATGTAAACCTTTGCCAATAAAGCCTGTGCTGCTGCTCTTGACGCTCTAGACTTAGAAGAATTATCCAATACATCTACAGCCTCCTGTAAATCTTCTACAATCTGTGCGTATATCAGCTCCTCTGATACTCTGGTAAAAGTTGCTTCGTTATCTGAAGACAATACTACTTCGGTCACTAAAGGCACATCACCATATAACCTTACCAGATTAAAATATGCATAAGCTCTTAAGAATTTAGCCTCTGCTGTATAACGAGCTTGATTGTTTTCGTCAGCAATATCAATAAAACCCAACATATTATTTGCCCTGAATATGGCCGAATACATTGAAGCATAATAATCTTCAGATTCTGTATTCGTTGGTTGTATCAAATATCTATGGAAATCAGCTTTAGACCCCTCTAATGTTTGATTTCTTGTATTGTCTGAACGATGCTCGGTCAACAGATGCTCGTATTGAACTCCTCTATTAAAATTGGTGTCATTCGATTCCGTATTCGGATTTACTCCTTGAAGAGCATCATAAATTCCAAATATCCCTGTCTCGACATCTGTATCTGTTTGAAAAAAAGTATCCTCTACTATTACCGTATCTGGTAATGGATTTAAAAACTCATCTGCATCACAGGAGGTCATTATAGCCGCCAGTGTAAATGCCATATATTTTATATATCTCATAATTCCTTTTTTTAATTTTTAAAAATCGATATTAAGACCAAATGTTAGCGTTCTAAAAATAGGTGTACCAGCTCTTTGCGAACCAAATGCTCTTGGATCACCGTTATCATCGTGTTCAGGATTGAAACCATGATAATCATCTGCAGTAATATAAATAAGATTCTGTCCGGTTGCATAGACCCTAAGACCTGCCAAACCAATAGTTGACAATGTTTCTTTATCAAAATTATAGCCAATATTTATATTTCTTAAAGAGAAATAATCTGCACTAGCTATTACTTCGTCAGTCAATACCTTCTCCTGAATAAAGGATACATCTGAAACTAAACCATCTGCAACTATCTCATTAGGATCTCTTGTAGCGTTTCCAAACCAGTTATAGAAATATTGATCACCGATATTGTTTATCTGCGCACCTAAACTACCCTGCAACTGAAAAGAAAAATCTACATTACCAACCTGAAATTCATTGGTAAAGCTGTAAATTAAGTCTGGATAAGGATTACCCAATATGGTTTTATCCTCATCTGTAATAATACCATCTCCATTTAAATCCTTAACGATAGTATCTTCAGATTGACCGTTAATTCTATTCCATGGATTATCAACATAAGACGTTCTAAATGAAGTTTCGTCGAATTTTTCAGTATCAACCACAAAACCGTAGTAAGAAGAAATAGGCTGACCGATACTGTTGATCCATAGAGAATTTCTACCGTAAGTATCTTGTAT
>NZ_JBDVOT010000217.1:0-12638 GCF_039968975.1 Maribacter sp.
CATTAGAAGAGTACATTCAAAATCTTACGGCGTTTAAAGAATTGTTGTTGAAAGATGATTATGAAGGCATTTATAATGAAATGAATAATACGAATAAGATTAAAGGAATATTAAAAAGAAATACCGTTAAACAAGAAATAGAATAAGTAAAAATGGAAAATTCAAAACAAATGAGAACATGGTTGGATGATTTAAACCTTGACCATCCACTAGTAATAGCAGGGCCATGTAGTGCGGAAACAGAGGAACAAGTGTTAGGTATAGCACACTCTCTAAAAGATACCGATGTAAACTATTACAGAGCTGGTATTTGGAAACCTCGTACTCGCCCAGGAAATTTTGAAGGTGTTGGTGCTTTAGGGCTAAAATGGTTGCAAAAAGTTAAGGAAGAAACAGGTTTAAAGACAGCTACGGAAGTTGCAAACCGGGCACACGTAGAGTTGGCGTTAGAGCATGATATCGATTTATTGTGGATCGGAGCAAGATCAACCGTTAGTCCGTTTATCATGCAAGAATTGGCAGATGCTTTACAAGGTACAGACAAGATTGTATTGGTTAAAAATCCGGTGAATCCAGATTTAGCGCTATGGTTAGGCGGTATCGAAAGATTGCATACTGCAGGTATTAAAAAATTAGGAGCAATACACAGAGGTTTTTCTACTTACGAGAAAACTAAGTATAGAAATATACCAGAATGGCAAGTTGCTATTGAATTTCAGAACAAGTTCCCTGATCTTCCGTTAATAAACGATCCTTCGCATATTACAGGTAAGAGAGACATGATTTTTGATGTATCGCAAACAGCTTTAGATTTGAACTTTGACGGGTTGATGATTGAAACACACCATGATCCAGATAACGCATGGAGTGATGCTGCACAACAGGTTACGCCAGAGAAATTGGTTCAGATCATGAGAGATCTTAGAATCAGAAAAGAAAGTGATCCAGAAGCGGAATACAATTCAGAATTAAGTAACCTAAGAGCTCAAATTGATATTATCGATAATCAGCTAATAGAGACTTTAGGAAAAAGAATGAAGGTTTCTGATGGTATTGGAGCACTTAAAAAGCAAAAGAACGTAGCAGTACTTCAATCAAATAGATGGAATCAAATTCTAGGGGCTATGATTCTGGAAGGCGAAAGTAAAGGACTAAGTGAAGAGTTTGTTCTTCGTATGTTCAAGGCTATTCACCAAGAGTCTATCAACCACCAAGAGAAGATAGTAAACGCTTAAAGTTGGCTTAACTTTATTAAAACAAAACATCCGTAATATGCGGATGTTTTTTTATGTCTCATTTTCAATAAGTAAGAAAAGTAATACATTTAAGCAATAACCATTATTATGAATCGTTAGGGGACTAAAGAACCATTTTAACCAAACCAAGAGTATGAAGAAAGTAGTATTAGTTGCTATCATGTTGATTGCATCATTTGCGGTAAAAGCACAATCTTATGTAGGCTTTTTGACCGATAATTATAGTGGAGTTAACAGTGTGATCTCTAACCCGGCAAACATTGCGGATTCCCGTTTTAAAACCGATGTCAATTTGGTCGGTGCAAGTGCTTTTCTTGCTAATGACTATGTAGGTGTAGGGTATTCGAATTTAGTTTCAAGTGATTTTGAGTATGATATGGACGCCACATTATCTCTTTCGGATAACAACAATTTTTCAGGTAATGTAGATATTTTAGGTCCTTCGTTTATGTTCAATATAGGTAAGAAATCTTCCATTGCCGTTTTTACAAGGGCTAGAAGTTTTGTGACCGGCAATGAATTTAACGGGGAAAGCATTGATGACCTAGATGATAGTATTGATGAAAGTCAAGATTTTTTAGTGAACGAGGGCGACTTTTTTGCAGCGGGTCACGGTTGGGCAGAAGTAGGTATTACCTATGCGCAAGAATTAATGAATAACGAAGAACACTTTTTAAAAGTTGGACTTTCATTAAAATACTTAAAGGGATTTGGTAATGCCTATGTAACAGGTAGAAATGTAACCATAGATTATGATGCAGATGGTGCCACCTTGCCAGATAACTCTACTATTGGAACTTTAGAATCTACAGGAGATTTAATTTATGGTCGTGCAGATGATTACGATGCAGATAGTTATGATTACGAAGTGCCAAACGCTAGCGGATTCGGTTTCGACTTAGGTTTTGTTTACGAGTGGAGACCAGATTATGAAGACTATATTGTTACAGGTGCTGATGGTGAGAAAACCGTAATGAAAGATAAAAATAAGTACAAACTTAAATTTGGTTTGTCTCTTACAGATGTAGGTTCGGTAAATTACAAAGGTAGTTTAGTAGATAATTATAACATCAATAATACCATTACCCAAGATGATTATGATAATATTGAAGATTCTGATGATTTACAGAACTTATATACATTTACCCAGGCTACTGAAGATTTACAGGCGGGTTTGCCTACGGCATTACATTTTAATGCAGATTGGAATATTAAGAACAATTTTTATTTAAATTTTAATACTGATTTGTCAATGCGTTCTGTAGGTGAAAATAATCTAAGAACAGCGAATGTATTTTCATTGACTCCACGTTTTGAAAGTAAATGGTTTAGCTTTTACTTACCGGTAAGTAGCTACCAATATAGCGGTCTGCAAGTAGGTGCAGGATTGCGTGCCGGACCTTTGTATATAGGTTCAGGATCATTAATTTCTACGTTCACTAAAAATGAAATTCAAGGAGCAGATGTGTATGCGGGTTTAAAAGTACCTGTATATTATGGTCAACCTAAAGACTCTGATGGAGACGGTATACCAAACAAAGAAGACGGTTGTCCTAAAAAGGCAGGTCCTATAGAAAATAACGGTTGTCCTTGGGGAGATACAGATGGTGATTCTGTTTTGGATAATGAAGATCAATGCCCAGATGAAGTTGGTCCGGTGGAAAATAACGGATGCCCATGGGTAGATAGTGATGGTGATACTATTTTAGATAACGAAGATAATTGTCCTGACGAAGCGGGTCCGGTAGAGAATAACGGATGTCCTTGGGCAGATTCTGATGGTGATTCAGTAATAGATAAAGATGATAAATGTCCAAATGAAATGGGTACAGTGGCAAACAACGGTTGTCCGGAGCCTGTGGTTACTGCAGAGGTTCAAAAATCATTGAACGAATATGCCAAAACCATATTATTCAATACAGGTAAATCTACTATTAAAGATGCATCTACACCGGTATTAGTAGATATCATAAGTATTTTAAATGAATATCCTAATGCTAATTTTACTGTTGAAGGTCATACAGATAGTATTGGTTCAGAAGCTACGAACCAAAAGTTATCTGAGAAAAGAGCTCAGGCAGTATTACAGTTTTTGATTAATGGAGGTATTTCTCCAGCAAGGTTAACTGCAGTGGGTTACGGCGAAAGCAAACCAATTGCTACAAATATGTATAAAGACGGAAGACAGAAAAATAGACGTGTTGAAATTAACTTAGCGCAATAGTCTTAAATGGGTAAAAATAAAAAGCCCGGATTGTGCCGGGCTTTTTTAATAAAGTATGTTTTGTTTCTATTGAATAGAGAAATCAAAAACAGATTGGTTCTCTCTGCCTTGTGGTACTTGACCTTGGTAAATAAAGCAATATTCACCTGGCTCTAAACTGTCTGGAGTAACTTTGAACTTGTTACCTTCAATTTCTTCAATTGCAAAATTAAGAGCGTACTTAGGGTCTACACCATTACTACTGCTAAGTGCACTACTTTTTCCTGTAATTACTTCTCTAAGGTTCTTCCTTTCTTTTACTGTAAGTTTAACTAAAACAAATTCGTTAGGGTTGCTTGCTATTCTAAACCACCAGTTAAAAATACCTACATCACTCCCTTGGTTATTTTGCATGTTATCTGCTTGAGTTACGCTAGGGTCAAATATGAAAGTAAATTCAGGTTGACTTTGATGTATAACATTATTTGATTGTGTTTTTGGTAGTTGTGATTTTTTCTTTGCGTTGATAAAACCAGAAACTAATTTCTGAGCAACTTGATTAGAGTTGGAACCAGAGAAAACACTTGGTTGTACTAGTTTGTCTTCACCACTAGCATCAGTATAATAAATACCTGTTTTAGACATGGTATTCTGTTTTGACTTATCCATGATTAAAGAAAGTACTTCAGAAGAAACACCTGCGTTTTTCATTTGCCCAAGAGCAGTAATAGAAGCATCGAACTTTACATCAGAAGTATTGATCTTATCAATAATCATATAATCGTCAAATCCAAGTTCAACCATTTGTATTACAGATTCGTTTGTGATAGTTTCTTGGGCCGCGCCAAAAGTAAATGCTGATAAAGCAAGCATCAGCAATGATTTTTTAATGAATTTCATTTTGGTTGTTATTTATTGTTATAGTTCTAAATTCAAATTTATATTAATTTTTATATTTAAAGCAGTTACTTTGTATAAAAGGAAGGATTTTAGGGTAAATGGAAGGAATTGTTTATAAATCTACGGGAAGTTGGTATACTGTCAAGGCAGATAATGGTGATTTCTATGAATGTAGAATAAAAGGAAAGTTTAGAATAAAGGGTATTAAAAGCACCAATCCGGTAGCGGTTGGTGATATGGTACGCTTTGAGGTTGAGACTATTGGAGACGACACTATTGGTGTTATTAATGAAATTGAAACCCGTAAAAATTACATTATACGTAAGTCGGTCAACCTATCTAAACAGACTCATATAATTGCAGCAAATTTAGATCAGGTGTTTCTATTGGTGACACTTAATAACCCGCCAACATACCCTGTGTTTATAGATAGATTTTTAATAACCGCCGAAGCATATGAGATTCCTGTAATATTACTTTTTAATAAAGTAGATACTTATAAGCCAGAAGAGTTAGATGAAATTAAATTCTTGGCTGCATTATATCGTAATATTGGTTATACCTGTATTGGTATATCTGCCGCTACAGGTAAAAATGTTGATAAGGTCAAAGAAATGATGAAGGGTAAAACTTCTATGTTTTCTGGTCATTCTGGGGTTGGTAAATCTACCTTGGTAAATGCCATAGAACCCGAATTAGATATAAAGACCAAACAAATTTCTCAGCAGCATGCACAAGGGCAGCATACAACAACCTTTGCAGAAATGTTCGATTTAAGTTTTAACGCGCGAATTATTGATACACCAGGTATCAAAGGATTCGGAATTGTAGATATGGAAAAAGAGGAAATAGGGAACTATTTTCCTGAGTTTTTTGAACTGAAGCAAGACTGTAAATTTAATAATTGCATTCATGTAGATGAGCCAAAATGTGCCGTAAAAGATGCCTTAGATGCTGGTGATATTGCATGGAGTAGGTACAATAGTTACTTACAGATGATAAAAGGTGAAGATGAGAATTATAGGGTAGATATACACGACGAAAAAAAATGAGAGCAGTAATACAGCGGGTATCAAAAGCCAGTGTAACGGTTGAAGGAGAAAAGATCAGTTCCATAAATGAGGGAGTGCTCATTTTTGTAGGAATTGAGAATGAAGATACTCAAGTTGATATTGACTGGTTAACAAATAAGATAGCGAACCTTCGTATTTTTAATGATGAGGAAGGCGTAATGAACAACTCCTTACTTTCTATAAATGGAGACGCTATTGTAGTAAGTCAGTTTACACTTCATGCCAGTACCAAAAAAGGTAATCGCCCGTCATATATAAATGCCGCAAGACCAGATGTAGCTATACCAATGTACGAAGCTTTTATTAGCTCCATGGAATCTAAAATGGGAAAAAAAGTAGGTACAGGTATATTTGGAGCGGATATGAAGGTGGAATTATTGAATGATGGACCAGTGACTATACTGATCGATACTAAGAATAAAGTTTAGCATTCATTAAATATTCAAGGTTTAATATAACTAATACCAATACACAAGAGGTTTAGTCCGTATCAAATTTTTGAAAGTGAAAAATCTAATTTTGTTAATAGTATTAGTTCCAAAAAACTGTAGTAAAAATTGGTTATTTTCAAGTTTTTATAGCTTGTTGAAAAGTAAATTTATTTTTTTCTATGTATTAAACTTGTTTCTGTCAAGAGTGGTAGAATATTTTTTTGTAAAATAAACCCTACTTAATGTAAGAAAAATCGCATATTAATCGTTTGATAATAAATCAGTTCCAATTTATTATGCGATTTTTATATTTCATATGTTTTTTCATAGTATCTAATACGGCAATAGGTCAACAATATCATATTTCTAGAATATGTCCTGATTTATTGAAAAACGCCGATGCTGTGGTACGTTTAGATAGAATGAATATCCTTGTTAAAACTTCTGATTATATGGAGGTAACATCAACGAGGGTAGTGACAGTTTTTAATAAAAAGGGAGCTAAACATGTAAATGCCGTGACGTACTACGATAATGAAACGTCATTAAAATATCTTACAGCTAAAGTTTATAATGCAGAGGGAGTAGAGTTGAAAGAATTTAAAGAAGAGGATTTTCTTGACCAACGTGCTAGCGGTGCAGGAATGCTCTATACAGATTCTAGGGTTAAATTTTTAAGATATAAACCAGAGCAGTATCCTTACACGGTGGTTTTAAGTAAAAAGTATTCCACTTCTGATACAGCTTTTGTACCACGATGGTATTTTTTGAATGACTATAGGGTAAGTACTGAGAAAAGTGAATTTAACTTGTATTTACCATCAAATTTAAAGTATCGGCATAAAGAAAATAATTTCCATTCTTTTGAAATTCAAGGAACAGCTAATGCCACAGGAGTAAGATATAAAGCGATGAATTTAATGGCAATTGAATCAGAAGATTTAGATCCTGATTTATATGATTTTACACCTAATATACAATTTGCATTAGAAGATTTTCATCTAAAAGGAATTAGCGGTAATGCTACAACATGGAAAGAGTATGGAAGTTGGATTTATAATTCACTTTTACAGAATAAAGATGAATTAGAACCTTCAACTGTTGCTAAAATGAAAGCTCTAGTTAAAGATATTCATGATCCAAAAGAGAAAATAAAAAAAGTGTATCAATTTGTTCAAAATAATACAAGGTATATAAGTGTTGAAATGGGTATAGGTGGTTGGATGCCGGTAAGTGCGAAAGAAGTAGATAGGGTCAAATACAGCGATAGCAAAGGTCTTACAAATTATACTATGGCTTTGCTAAAAGCAATTGGTATAGATTCATATTATACCATTGTTTCGGCAGATTCAAGAATGAGAAGTCTAGATTTAGATTTTCCTTTTCTAGAAGGTAATCATGCATTTTTAAATATTCCTTTAGATGGTGAGGAATTATGGTTAGAGTGTACTAGTCAAAAATTGCCGATTAATTTCTTAGGTACTTTTACAGATAATAGATATGTGCTTAAAATTGGTCCAAATGGGGGTGAATTAGTTAAATCATTACAATACACATCAGAACAAAGTCTCCAAGATACCAATGCGAGAATTAATATAGGAGAAAAAGAAACTCATGCGTTGGTAGAAATAAAGAGTATGGGCTTACAATATGATCAGAAATATGAACTTTCAAATCAAAGTAAAGAGAAGGTGGAAAGGTATTATGAACAATATTGGAATTACGTAAATGATATCAATATTTTAAGTCATGATATCGAGAATAATAAGAAGAACATTGTAACTGTAGAAAAAATAAATCTAACTTCATCAAGTTATACGCGTAAGGCAGGAGAAAACATTTATTTTGTTCCTAATATGTTGAATAGAAATCAGTTTGTGCCAAAAAAGGATAAAAATAGAAAACGAAAAATTATTATTAAAAGAGGTTATTTGGATGAAGATGATTTCATTATAGATTATCCTGAGAATTATGAAATATTGTCGGCAATAAAAAATGTTAATTTAAAAAACGATTTTGGGGAGTATTCAGTTAGTTTAGAGAGAATATCAGATAAACGATTGCGTTATAAAAGAAGGTTATTAATCAAACCTGGTACTTTTGCAAATACGCTTTACGATGATTACCGTACATTTAGAAGAACTACAGCAAAAATAGACGCATCTAAAATAGTTTTTGTTAAACATGATTAAGGTGTTATAGAAGTATTATTCGCTAAAACAGTAATTAATATTTTAATCTTCAACCATAATTAATTACTTCTTATTTGATGCTTTTCCGGAATTTCAATACATTTTAATATGCATATTTTTAGATTAAAAATATGATTTCACTTAAGAATAATTTTTTGTGATAATGACATTTTAAGCACGTAGAAAGATACTTGAGTTATTTTTATGAACTGAAAACAGTTTTTTTTAGTAAAATTTATACTTAGGTTTTTGTTAAAAAAGAAAAACTCAAAATTAATTTTTTAACTTTTTTAATATAGATATAGTAGTATTTTACGGCTTTTTAACCATTCTGGAATAAATTATATGAACATTGAAAACGCACAGTTAGAAGTAGATAATTGGATTAAAGAACATGGTGTTCGTTACTTTAACGAACTTACCAATATGGCACAACTAACAGAAGAAGTAGGGGAGGTTGCCAGAATTATTGCCAGACGCTATGGTGAACAAAGCGAAAAGGAGTCAGACAAGAACAAAGATTTAGGCGAAGAATTGGCGGATGTTATGTTTGTGGTGCTGTGTTTGGCCAATCAGACTGGTATTGATTTACAACAAGCTTTCGATAAAAAGTTAGATTTAAAAACAAAGCGTGATCACGACCGCCATCACAACAATAAAAAGTTGAAATAGGCGTATATTTGTCGCTTGATTTTAAAACGACACGCATTGAAACTTCATCTTACCGGTCCAGCTAATGCCAAGCTAAATGATACTATTACTATAACAGGTTCAAAAAGTGAATCTAACCGTAGTTTGCTTTTAACGGCTTTATTTCCAGATATTAACATAGAGAATATATCAAATTCTGATGATGCCCAGGTAATGGCAAAAGGTTTACATATTTCTAATGGTACTGTAGATATTCATCATGCAGGTACGGCAATGCGTTTTTTAACAGGCTATTTTTCTTCTCAAGAAGGTAAAGATGTTATTCTTACGGGATCCAAGAGAATGACAGAAAGACCAATTAAAATTCTTGTGGAAGCATTGAGAGCATTGGGTGCAGAAATCTCTTATGAGCAAGAAGAAGGGTATCCGCCTATAAAGATAAAAGGTCAGCGTATCGTAAAAGATAAAGTTAGTTTACCTGCAAATGTTAGTAGCCAATATATTTCCTCATTGTTGCTAATTGCTCCAAGTTTGGAAAATGGATTAGAATTGGAACTTGTAGGTAAAATTACTTCGGTGCCCTATATAAAAATGACTTTAGCCTTGCTTGAGGAAATAGGGGTAACAACCTCATTTGAAGATAATGTGATTAAAGTTTCTGCAAAGGACAAAGTTGCTCCAACGACCTTGGTTGTAGAGTCAGATTGGAGTTCCGCATCTTACTTCTATGGCATTTGTGCACTTGCATCTCCAGGAACAGAAATTTCTTTATCTGCTTACAAAAAGAAAAGTCTTCAAGGAGACAGTGTCCTTGCAGATATTTACAAGGCTTTTGGTGTAGAAACTACCTTTGGGGAAAATAGCATTACACTAAAAAAGACCGATAAAAAAGTACTACAAGAAAATGAGATCAATTTGGCCAATGCGCCAGATATAGCACAAACAATTGCCGTAACGTGTTTTGGGCTAGGGGTAGGCTGTCATTTAACAGGCTTGCACACCTTGAAGATTAAAGAAACCGATCGATTGGAAGCTTTAAATACAGAGCTTTCAAAATTGGGGGCAAATATTTCGGTAACAGATAAAACGCTTACTATACTGCCAACTACAGAGATTAATACAGATGTTGCTATAGATACTTATAACGATCATAGAATGGCAATGGCCTTTGCGCCGTTGGCTATAAAAACTACGCTTATTGTTAATGATGCAGAGGTGGTTTCAAAGTCTTATCCAGATTTTTGGAACGACCTAAAACAGCTAGATTTCAATATAAAAGAATTATAATTAAGGATTTACTTGACAAGGCCTATCTGCAGATTGTATATTTGCAGCCGCAATTTGCTACAATAAATATAACAGCTACATGAAATTATCAAATTTTAATTTTGAGCTTCCAGACGAATTATTGGCGGAGCATCCATCTGAAAATAGAGATGAGTCTAAATTAATGGTTATCCATAGAGAAACCGGAAAAATTGAACACAAGATGTTCAAAGACATGATCGACTATTTTGATGAAGGTGATGTGATGGTGCTTAATAACACTAAAGTTTTTCCTGCTCGTTTGTACGGGAATAAGGAAAAAACAGGTGCTCGTATAGAAGTTTTTCTTTTACGTGAGTTAAACGAAGAACAACGTTTATGGGATGTTCTTGTAGATCCGGCACGTAAAATACGTATTGGTAACAAATTATATTTTGGTGATGATGAAACATTGGTAGCTGAGGTTATTGATAATACTACATCTAGAGGTAGAACATTACGTTTCTTGTATGATGGTGCTTATTTGGATTTCAGAAGAAAACTAAGAGAGCTAGGTGAAACTCCGTTACCTAAGTATATTAAAAGAGATGTTGAGCCAGAAGATGAGGGTCGTTACCAGACCATCTATGCAAAGCATGAAGGTGCAGTTGCTGCTCCTACTGCAGGTCTTCACTTTTCTAAGCACTTGTTAAAGCGTTTAGAAATTAAAGGTGTAGATTTTGCTGAGCTTACATTACATGTTGGTTTAGGTACTTTTAACCCTGTAGAGGTTGAAGATCTTTCTAAGCACAAAATGGACAGTGAAGAAATGTTCATTGATGAAAAAGCTGCGGAAATCGTTAATAATGCAAAGTTGCAAAAGCGTCGTATTTGTGCTGTTGGTACAACGGCAATGCGTGGTTTAGAAAGTGCAGTGTCTTCTAAGCACACGTTGAATACGTATGAGGGTTGGACGAACAAATTCATTTTCCCTCCGTATGATTTTAGTATTGCAAATGCTATGATTACCAATTTCCATTTACCAAAGTCTACTTTATTGATGATGGTATCTGCATTTATGGGTCATGATTTAATGAACAAAGCATATAAAGAAGCAATATTGGAAAGCTATAAGTTCTATTCTTATGGTGATGCCATGTTGATTATATAAGTTCAAAATATATTCCTTTGTAAAAAGGACGAATTAAAAAAATCCCGCTTTCTCAATATGTAGATAAAGCGGGATTTTTATCACTAGTAATCGCTACCTTTAAAAAGATGGAAGAAATAAAGAAAAAAGACATTCGGGCACTAACGCGAGAGCAGCTTAGAGAATTCTTTGTTTCTAATGGTGATAAAGCTTTTCGTGGCAATCAAGTGTATGAATGGCTATGGCAGAAAGCAGCCTATTCTTTTGATGTGATGACAAATCTTTCAAAAGAAACTAGAGAAATGCTAGAAGCTAATTTTGTGATCAACCACATTAAGGTAGATCAAATGCAGCGTAGTAGTGACGGTACCATAAAAAATGCCGTTCGGTTACATGACGATTTAATTGTGGAGTCGGTACTGATTCCTACTAAATCAAGAACAACCGCTTGTGTATCTAGTCAGGTAGGTTGTAGCTTAGACTGTAGGTTCTGTGCTACTTCTCGTTTAAAACGAATGCGTAATTTGAATCCTGATGAAATATACGATCAAGTAGTTGCCATAGACAATGAAAGTAGATTGTATTTTGAAAGACCCTTGAGCAATATAGTCTTTATGGGTATGGGAGAGCCTTTAATGAATTATAATAATGTCTTAAAGGCAATTGATAAGATAACTTCTCCTGATGGATTGGGTATGTCTCCAAAGCGAATAACGGTTTCCACTTCTGGTGTGCCCAAATTAATTCGGAAAATGGCAGATGATGAGGTGAAATTTAAATTGGCTGTTTCTTTACATTCCGCTGTTGATGAAACCCGTACTTCTATAATGCCTTTTAACGCCAAGTTTACATTGAGCGACTTACGCGAGTCTCTTCAATATTGGTATGAGAAAACCAGAAGTCGTATTACGTATGAATATGTAGTTTGGGACGGAATCAACGATACCCAAAAAGATGTAGATGCCTTGGTAGAATTCTGTCGTTTTGCACCATCTAAAGTAAATCTAATAGAATACAACCCTATTGATGACGGCGAGTTTAAGCAAGCTTCTAACGCTGCTATAGACCGCTATGTAAATTCACTGGAAAAGAATAATATAGTAGTAACCGTTCGTCGCTCTAGAGGAAAGGATATAGATGCCGCATGTGGGCAGTTGGCGAATAAATCTTGATTTAAGTACAAAGTAAAGAGTACAAAGTATTAAGTAAGAAGTCTGAAGTTTGAAGTTTGAACAGAGTATAGAAAATAGACTTGTTACGAAGTGTTGTATTTAGCAAAGCTAAACTTAAGAAATACAAAATGTTAGGTACGAAGTCCAAAATCAGTAATGCTAGATTCCAAAAGGGTACATAGCGTATTTATTTAAACCAATTATTAGTACAATAGCTAACATAAAATCTTAGTACTTATTACTTAATACTATTAAACGAGAAGCGTAAAAGCTAAAAGCATTTTTTAAGTTTGCACTTGTATTTTGATTTTTAATTTATTTTTTTCCAACAACCAACAACCAACAACCAACAACCAACTACCAAC
>NZ_JBDVOT010000218.1:0-13662 GCF_039968975.1 Maribacter sp.
GGCCTGCCTTACCGTTTGGGAAGATCATTCTTTAGATTATACTGAATCTGAATTTATATTTGGAATAGGAAAAGACCTTGGTTTTGACAACACCGTTATTTCTACATCTATTATGGATGTTACCCAATTCTTTAAACTCAACTTTGACACTATACCTTATCTAAAGGAAAAGAACTTGGCCATGCAGTTCTATGATAGTATGGGTAAATTAGTGAAAAAACTTATTCTTAGAAATAGTAAACGGTTACATAAAGAGCTTTCTCAAAGTGCAGAATTGGTTGCATTGTTATCAAAGTCTACCATACGCGATTTAAGCGATGAAGAAAAAAAGAAGGTTCAGAATCAACTATTGGATATTTTTAAAAGCATACCTTCTTTAGCCATTTTTATTTTACCTGGCGGTGCTATTCTGTTGCCCATATTTATTAAGTTGATTCCTAAGTTATTGCCATCGGCATTTGATGAAAATAGAATTGACGAAGAAGAAGATTTATATCGTAAATAACTTAATATCAACTTATTAAACTTACTACTCTAACCAAAGCTTAAAATCTTTTACTTTTTCTCTACTCACGATAATTTCGTGATCAGCGTTGTTATTCAACTTGATCTGTAACCTTGAATTGGTGTATGAAACTATATCTTTTATATGGTCTATATTCACGAAGAACTTTCTACTTACCCTAAAAAATACTTGTGGTTTCAACTCCTCTTCTAGTTGTTCTAAAGTGGTATCTAACAAATAATTGCGACCATCTTTTGTAGCAGCGTAGGTACCTTTATTTTCACTGTAAAAACACTCTACATCTTCTGAATTAATGATTTTTAAATGCTGACCCACTTTCGCTGTAAATCGCTTTTTATATTCCCGCTCTAGCGGGTTCACCAATAGCTTCTTAATATCTTCAAAGTCCAAAGCTATCTTACTTGGCTCATTATCAGACTTGAACATTTTTCTGTATTTGTTTACAGCTTGCTCTAGATCTTCATCATCAATGGGCTTTAAAAGGTAGTCTATGCTATTCAATTTAAAAGCTTTAAGCGCATACTCATCAAAAGCGGTAGTGAATATAATGGCGCTATGAACCTCAATGACATCAAAAATTTCAAAAGAGAGTCCGTCAGATAATTGAATATCCAGGAATATTAAATCTGGGTGTTCATTATTTTGAAACCAATCTATAGCCTCCTCTACAGAATGTAACATGGTAGAAACAGACAAGTCTAAACTCTCTAACATTCTACCCAACCTACGTGCTGCTGGTTTTTCATCTTCAATTATTATGGTCTTCATGGTTGGTATTTATGGTGGTTACAAAAAATATGCTTTAGTCGTTGTTAGAGTTGATGTACTTCTGAATTTTACGCTCTTCCCATTTTTTTCAAATGCCAAGGTAGGTTTCCAAAAACAGTAATTGCATGTATAGCCAGTATAATTCCCCATACAATAGTGGTACCATATACGTTCCAATTTATCCAATCTAAAAACTCAGGATCACCTAGGGCATCTTTACTTACTAATATGAAAACAAATTTATGTCTCAAGAAGTATAAAATGATATTTATAACTAGAAAAACTAGTGCGTGGTTATAGAAACTCTTTATACTAGCCACTTTTGTTTTTGCCCTTTCATATTTAGACAGCCTACTAAATTCTTCACTTACAAGGTTATCGTTTGGTAGATTAGTTTCCATATTACCTATATTTTTCAGCATCTTTTTTATCCTGCTCTATATATTTACTGATTTGGCGTTGTTCCCAATCTTTACTAAAAAAAGGATTAAATCCAAATACCTTGGCCGCGTGAAATGCCAACCCTATTCCCCAGAAAAATGGAGTAGAAAATGTGCCTATATTAAACAAAGCTTCTGAAAATGAAGCTCCACCAGACATAATTCCCATTATAGTAACCGTCATGATGAATAAATTGACCAGTACATAAATACTTAGGTGAATATAAAACCCTTTAAGCTCTTTTACTTTCTTTTGAGCCCTTGCCAATTTATCGGCTTGATCAAATTCGTTTAGTTCCATCTTTGTTTATTTTCTTCTTGTTGTAAAAACTCTTGTAATTTTCTTTCTTCCCAATCACGATTCATAAACGGATTCAAGTTAAAGATTTTATTCGCTTTTAAAAATAAGCTAATGCTTAATCCGAATACTACCCAAAGAAACCAAGCATATTCCCATTCGTTAAGGTAATAATTTAATGCCGCTACAAGAATTATAGTGACGACTGCCGAGGCTACCTTACCATAAAATTCTTTTATCTCTTCTACTCTTAATTTTGCTTTTGTATATTTTGTGTTTTCCATGATCTTCAGTTTATTAGGTTATGATTCTTGCATGTATTGTTTGATCTTTCTCTCTTCCCAGTTCTTACCGAACAAAGGGTTGTAACCAAAGGCATAAAGACCGTTCATAGTTAACCCGAATCCCCAACCCAGTGCCGGAAAAATGGCCCAAGGAAAACTAGTGGTGTTATAATTAATATATGCCAAAATGGGAATTACAATGCAGTACGCTATTAAATTGCCATAAAAACCTTTTATAGCTTCTACTTTATCTTTTGCTTTTTGATACTTGTAATTATTGTTATTTGTGAATTCTGTTTCCATCTTTATAAGTTTTAGGTTATTATTATTTGATTACTATACTTCAAATTTCGGTAGATAACCCAGGTTTTTAAAAAATGAAATACCCAATTGTAATTTTTAATGACTGAATTGTAGAAAGAGGTATTTATAGCCTAATAACTCTTAAAATCCGTACGATTTCTTCGCACTTTCAATTTGCTCTTGCTCTGTTGTAATAGGGTACAACAAGTATTTAGGCGCTAGTATAGGTTTTGAACTGGTGATGGTAATCTTTGTAATAGTAGCGAACGGAAACTTGCCTTTTGTAAGTGAAAGAAGTACTTTTTCCATACTAGAGAATTCTGAAGATGATTCCGCTATAATTTCAGCCTCACCCCTCAACTGAAATCCTTTTTGCTTTAAAACGTCTATAAAGCTGATACAAACCTGTTTGTTCTCACTAATATTCTTAACCGTTTGTGGCGAAGCTATATTCGCTACAATTATGATGTCTTCTTCATAAAAGCTAAAAATCTCTTTTGGTGATACATTAGGTATATTATCTAATGAAGATGTCGCCAACCAACACAGAACACTATCGTTTATAGACATTATAATATTTTCTGTCAGCTTCATAATAGCTCTTTTAGAACACGTTTAGAAATTGTCTTTCTCCATCAATTCCTTGATTTTTTTCTCTTCCCAATCTTGACCGAATAACGGATTTAGTCCATATGCCTTTAATCCATGGGCTATTAATCCTATACCCCACCCTACAGCAGGAAAAATTACCCATGTAAAACTGGTGGTTCTATAATTTATAAATGCCAGAACAGGAATAACAATACAGTACGACGTTAGATTACCATAAAAACCTTTAATTTCTTCTACACGCTTTTTAGCTTTCTCATAGCGCTTGGCACTAATATGAGAATCTTGTGTTTCTTTAAAAGATATAACATTGGTCAACATTGGTAGCCTTACCTTGAATTCTTTAGCGGTCTTAAAAATTTGCATTTCCTTTTTAGTAAGTATGGCATAACGCTGGCGTATATTTTGCAGCCCTACCCCACTACTCTTTTTAACAACCTGTTTCTCTTGAAGGTTATTGACTACATACAGGTAATTATCCTCCTCGTAAATTTTAATATGTAATGGTTTGGAAGAAGTGACTACATTATGCTTTACGGCATTTTCTAACAATAACTGTAACGATAATGGTACTATTTTAGCTTCTGGGTTTGTTGCCTCATCAGGTATTTCAAATATGATACTATCTTCAAACCGCATTTTTAAAAGTCGCACATAGGTTCTGGCAAACTTTAATTCTTCATCGACAGAAATTAGATTTTTACTCTTCTGCTCCAATACATATCTATACACTTTAGATAGCGAAGTCGTAAACTTTTGCGCCTGCATAGGATCTTCTTCTATAAGGCTAGTAAGCACATTAAGGCTATTGAAAAGAAAGTGAGGATCTAATTGATTCTTTAAAGCGTCGAACTTTGCAGATGCAGAACCTGCTATAATTTTCTGCTCTTTTACTTTGGTATCCTGTAAAGCTTTATAGAAGTAGAAAGCATGTAAAAATAGAGATACCACCAAGGTAACCAATAACGCATAGAAGTAGTATTCTACCCGTTCTCCAGCTAAGTATTCTTCATAGCTTTTATCTAATATATATATTTCAGTAAAGGCACGTACTGCGCCAAATGCCAATACAGTAAGTACTATTGATCCGGCTGCACCGTACCATAACCTTTTTTGGGTTTCATTCTCCCAACTATATTTTTGCGAGATATAATCACTGAAATACATATTAACCAAAGAAAGCGCAAAAGAGTAGAGAAAGGCTATACCGGCAAATTGCAGTTCTCGATATAAAGTTATGTTTTCCCAATCGGACAATAACAGTCGTATTAATACCATAACCAAGGTTATAATAACCGCTGTTCTTACCACCTTTAAAAAACTACCCATTTTATTTACTTAGAATTGCTGCTTATATTTTTTTAAAATTAGGGATTTCCTTTTAGAAGTATACTTCTTTCTATAAATGCCCTAGATAATAGCAAACATGAAACCTTTTCTTCCAAATTAAAAAAAATAAGGACCCAACTGTATTTTTTGGGTACTGAACTGTTAGTATAAACAGTTGTCATTCTCTCAATTAGTGCAGTACAGATTTTAGTGCATATAAATTTGTACAAATTTTCTTTCTTAAATTGTACAAATCTTATAGATTTAATAATTTATATAGTAGAAATATGTGCAATTGTGTGCATAGCCTGACCGTTATGCCTCACCCAAAAACGACCGACAATAAACGCTCAGAAAAATGAAAGACAAAATGCCAACGCATCAGCAAAATCAAAAGAGCTGCATCCATACGCACCAAGCCAACGCAATGCGGCACATTTGCTTTTGCCCCAACGCACGAATTTCGTAGTAAAACAATAAAGAAAATGGAACAAAGAGACTTATTTGGCAATATTATACCTTCATTAAATAACGTTAAGACAAAGTCAGGATTAACAAAGATTGAAAATGGTGAGTATTTATTCTATCCAGACCTTTTTTCAAAAGCAGAAAGTGATTTGTACTTACAATCATTAAAAAACGGTATTGACTGGAAACAAGAGTCAATGAATATTTATGGTAAACAAGTTAACTTCCCCCGTTTGACTGCTTGGTACGGAGACAATGATAAACCTTATTCATTTTCAGGTATAACATTAGCACCAAAAGTTTGGACAAGAGAACTTCTTAAAATAAAAGACAAAATAGAACCTTTGTCAAAAGTTCAATTTAATAGCGTTTTGCTTAACCGCTATAGAAGTGGAAACGATTCTATTTCCTGGCATACGGATGCAGAAAAAGAATTAGGACAAAACCCTGTTATTGCTTCTGTAAATTTTGGAGCTACAAGAAAATTCCAGCTAAGACATGTCGAAACAAAAGAAAAAATTGAAATTGAATTGACACACGGCAGTTTGCTAATAATGCAAGGTGAACTGCAACATTTTTGGAAACATCAAGTACCTAAAACCGCCAAAAAAGTAAACGAAAGAATAAATCTAACTTTTAGAGTGATTAAGTTGTAATGGCTTTATGATAGAATACATAAATAAAATACAGTCATTACCGAATCCGACTTTTCAGGAATTCAGAAAAATTGCAAACGAGGCTTTATCTCACTTAACAAGATCTGAAAGGGATCAGTTATGGCGAAACTTAAATCAAGGGGTTGATTTATTGGATTCACACGAATTAATGTGTCAATATATTTTCTCTTACGGAAATATGCACGAAGCAAAAATTAATACGGCATTAGCTTCAATTAATAATCCAAATGAAGTTTTCAATACTGATTTAGCTATTGTAGATTGGGGTTGTGGACAAGGTCTGGCAACTGTTTGTTTTTTTGGTTTTCTAGAAAATCAAGGAATACCAAATAACACACAAAAAATTATTTTAATTGAGCCATCAAAACACGCATTAGAACGAGCCAAACAGCATACCAAAGTTTACCTCAAAGATGAAACTAAAATTCAACTTGTAAACAAATACCTAGACGATGTTGAAAAAGAAGACCTTGAGTCGGATCAATCAATTACACTTCATTTTTTTTCTAATATCCTTGATATTCCTCAAATTGATTTAAAAAAATTAGCTCAACTTGTAGGCGAAAATGTAAACGGAGAACATTATTTCTTCTGCGTAAGTCCTTTAATTGAAGGGCGAAGCCATAGATTAGATGCTTTTTACAATTATTTCAATATTGTCAATTCTCCCACAGTTTTTTCTAATATTCAAAAGAGTGAAAATAAATTACAATTATTAGCAGAAGATGCACACCTTAAAGATGTTGCAAGGAAATACACCTTAAAACTAAAGGTCTTTAAGTTTGAAAAAGACAAAGTTTACTATATTCCAATTGAATACTATCCAGCGGTACAATTCCACGCAGGATATTATTTGGATTGTCTAAAAAAACAACGTGATGAAATTTCTTTGCTATCTACTTTTGAAGTTTCAGCACCTTTTGACATTGGAGCAAGTGTTTATGAAGATATCAATCCAATTTTAGCTGTTCTCAACAATATTGTAACAAGAGGTTTACCAACAAAAGCTAGTCCCTTTATCGAAACTAAATTTGCTTCATTTGGAAATACAGCTCAACAAAATGACTTTGGATCAATCGTCTTTGAAAACGAGAATGTTGATCCAAAAAATTTGCAATTAACCCAATCACCAATAGCGATTGCACGCTTGCAAAAAACCATTATTGAAGCAATTCTTACTGGAAAATTAGATATTCAATTAACAGAATGGAATGTTTTAGTTAAAGAAAATGATGTTCCTTGTGCGGCACTTGCTTTTGAAGATTTAAAGCAAATGTTCCAAAACCTTACAGCATTGAGTGTCGACTTTGACACAATGAAATTTCCAAAAGTGAATTTGGCAATCATTGGTTCAGAAGAATATTTAGATTCTCAATTACATTTAGAATCAAAACCTGTTTCAGAAGCAAAAAATCAGCAAAAAAACAAAGTTTATGATTTAGTCATTGATATTTCAATGGCTAAATTGGAAGATAACAAAGAAGCATCTTTCAGTGAGTTTAAATGTAAAAATCATTGTTATTTCAATATCCGTTCTGCAAAATCAAACAGAACCCGAAGACATATTTACACAACAGATAGTATTGAGTATAAACAGTTAGTTACAAAAGATACACAAGGAAATTATCAAGATATTGAAGCAAATAAACAGCATTTACAATACTTTGCTCAATTACTTTTCCGCAAAGAAGATTTTCGTCAAGGACAACTTCCGATTCTTAACAGAGCATTGCAAAACAAAAGTGTTATTGGTCTTTTACCAACAGGTGGTGGTAAATCTCTAACCTATCAGCTAGCGGCAATGTTACAACCAGGTGTAACATTGATAATTGACCCGCTTCGGTCATTGATGAAAGACCAATACGATGGGTTAAAAAATGTTGGTATTGACACTTGTGCTTTTATCAATTCAACGTTATCGGCTAGTGAAAAGAGAGAGCGAGAAAAGAAAATGGAAACTTCTCAATTGCAATTTGTTTTTCTTTCACCGGAACGCTTGTGTATCTTCAGATTTCGAGAAAGATTGAAAAATATGCAAGATATGAATATATACTTTGCATACGGAGTAATTGATGAAGTTCATTGTGTGTCTGAATGGGGACACGACTTTCGGTTTTCATATTTGCACTTAGGGCGTAACTTATACAATTTTGTTTTACCTAAAAACAAGGATAAACGATTAACACTATTTGGGTTAACCGCAACAGCTTCTTTTGACGTTCTAGCTGATGTTGAGCGTGAATTGTCAGGTAATGGAGCTTTTCCACTTGACTCTGAAACAGTCGTAAGATATGAGAATACTAACAGGTTGGAATTGCAATATCGAGTTGAAAAAATTATTCCACCGATTCCTACTAACTCAATGTGGGACATTTATAAAGCTAAAAACTCACAAGTAGCAAATTATATTTCAAAAATCCCGAATTTAGTAAGCGAACTTCAGGATACAAAAGCGATTGGTAGAATAAAGAAAAGATTTATTGAAAGAGAAGGACTAACCGAAGCTACAGACAAATTAAAGATTCAAGAAATTTTAAATGCCCAATTAGATACAAATTTTGTTGAAAGTTGGATAGCCTCTGGAAATCCTTATGAGCAAGGTGGTATTGTTTTTTGTCCCCATAGAAAAGGAAGTATAGGAGTTTTAGATAGTGCAGCAAATAGAGGAATTGCTTCTGCTATTAAAGCCGATTTACCTTGTAAAGATGTAGGTACTTTTTTAGGAGGAGATGGAATGAGCGATCAAGACAGTTTTATCAATAGCGAATTGAGTGTTATGGTGGCAACTAAGGCATTTGGTATGGGAATAGATAAATCTAATGTTCGTTTTACTATTAATATAAACCATTCGAGTTCATTAGAAAGTTTTGTTCAAGAAGCAGGTCGAGCAGGTCGAGATAAAAAAATGGCTTTGGCTACAATTTTATATTCTGATTATTCAAATGTTGACAAAGAAGTAGTGATGTATTTTCACAATAATACTTTTAAAGGAGCACAACACGAAAAAAGGGTAATGTATGACTTGTTAAGTATTAAAGAAATAAACTTTTTTATTGCAGAGGATGAAACAATTGAGGAACTAGATACTGAGAGCGTCTCTGGTTTTTTAGATACGTTGTTAAATTCAGAACCTAATGAAAACATTGTATCATTCATTTCTTACAATGACAATGCTACCCATACAGGAATCGATAAGTATGAATATGTTGCCAAAGCAATCTATCGTATGTCTTGTATTGGTGTCGTAGATGATTTTACTCAAGACTATCTAAATAAAAGATTTAGAATTGTCACAAAGCGAAAGGCAGATGGAAAATATTATGAAAGTCTCAAACAGTTTTTGATGCGGTATTATTCTGACGAACGAGCAGAAGAAGAGATTCAAAAAGTGCCAAAACTTAAAGGCGATAACGAAATTCATAGATGCTTGGGGTATCTAACAGAATTTATATATGACAAAATTGAAGTAAAGCGAAAGCGAGCAATCGATGATATCCGTAGTTTTTGCATTCAAGGTATAGATGATAATAAAAATTGGCTAGAAAAAAATGAAGATTTGAAAGACTTCATTTACTACTACTTCAATTCAAAATATGCGAAGGATGATTATGAAACAGAAAATGGAGAACCTTTTTCGCTAACGAGTAATACTGATTTTGGAAAAGAAAGTTCTATTGAAATTTTAATGAAATATCTTCGAGTAGTGGATGATGATGTTTATGGCTCAAGTGGGTCGCCTAAAGATAGCGTCAAACACTTACAAGGTGCAGTACGGCTAATTCGTAGGTCATTAACAGACAAAAACCCTGCACTAGCTATGTTAAATGCGTTTTGTATTGCTTACTTGGGCACAAATAATAATGAAGTATTGGAACAAGAGTTAGGAAATAGCTACAAGGAAGGCTATCGAGATTTTTATTCTTCAAGTACCAACAAAGAATTGTTTTATGAAAACATTGAAACCTTTAAACAAAAACTAAAACTAAACCACATCTCAAAAAAGGTACTGAAAGAAATGCATAATTGGGAAACAGAATGTGAACTAGACATTCATCAGAACTGGTTAAATAACTTCACTAAATCATATACACAAGCATTATGAGTACAACAAATGAAAATATTTTAAAGTCTTTGGCTGTTTTAGAGGGGAACTTGAAAGATATTAATTCTGCTAAGGAACAAGTAAATAATGTGGTTAAATCATCGGGCAATTTAGCTAATGTAATAGAATCTTATAAGACAAGTTTTGAGAGTTTATCAATCAATGTCAAAGCTGTTCTTGAAGATTCAAGAAAATTCAACAATGATTCAATTATAAAGCTATCGGATCAAACAACAAACTTTAGTAAAGAAATAGCTAAACTCACAGAGTTTGATGTTTCTAAGTCTTTAGAATCTATTGAAAGTAAAACTATAAAACAACTTCAACAAAATTTAAGCAAGCCACTTTCAAGCTTAGACAAACAAGTAAGAAATATCGAAAAGGAGGTTACCAAATTAACAGAATACGATTTTAAAGATTCATTTAGCAATCTTGAAAAACAAGTTGTCAATCAATTTAAAAATGACTTAAAAGAAAAACTTGATGACCTAGATAACAAAGCTCTGAACCTACAATCAAAAATTGATGAATTCAAAGTACAAATATCACGCATTGAAAAAGTTGACCTAGAATCACACTTCAATAACCTACTGACTGTACTGACGAATCAATCAGACAAACAAAATATAGAACGTACTAAAAAATATGAAGAAGTAATAAGTAAAAATGACAATATTATATTACGACTTGACCAACAAGACAAAGAAACTAAAGCTTTGAAAACCTTGCTATTTGTGATTATCGGAATAATCATAATCGGTATAGTGACAACCTTAATTATGAAGTAGTCAACGCTTTTGCTGGCACATTTGCTAAACCGTACAGATCAACCCTAAAGCTAAGTTTTACAAAAGAGCCACCAAGCCAACGCCTCAAGACAAATACAAATTACAAGACCAAACACGTAAGAAAACTGCGTAGAACAATAGCTATAACAAATAGGGCATAGAATGATATGTTAAAGGTCTGTGTATATGTACTAAGTCGCTAAATCTTATTGATTTAGCTTTGGAACAAAAAAAATAAAACTAAACAATAAGCTTTAGCTTCGTGCTAAGACGGAAACTCAACGTTTCCTTACTTCCGCACTACGCTTAGCTCAAGCTTTGGCAACAAGCCAAAAAATGAAACTCAAATATAAAATCATATTAGGAATATTTGCTAGCATAATTATCATTATATATTGGTTTAGTACTATAACTGTAGGAGAATATTACAGACGCCATAGTCCAGATGGTCAATACAGCATTTATGCTTCCAGAAACAAGTATTTTAATTTTCCATTTGTGAAGTTTTCTGATACTGGAGGAAAAATACACTTATATGATGAATTAGAAAACAAATTAGTTGGGTCTTCTTCTATTGATATGATTTCGAACATTGATGAACTATTTTGGAGTGAGGAAGAATTATACTCAAAAGGTTCAATGAACAATATCAAATTACCAAGAAAAATACATGACAAAATAATTAAAGAGTATAAAAAATCGTATCCCATTAAAAAAGAATGGACATTTTTTATTCAAGGGAGTCGTTATAATGTTGATGAAGTTTCTCATAAAAAACTAAAAGTTAGCAATGAAATCGGAGAAATAATTTTGCAAAATATTCAGTTCATTTCTCAAATTAATAATGGTTTTCAAGTATTAAATGAACAGACAGAAATTGAATATTATGATACGAAGTTAAATAAGCTAAATAATGCTCCTGAAACAAAGGTTAGGTGTTATGAAGTTTGTGGTAATGTTACAACCTATGAGCTTAAAATTAAAGAAAATGAAACTTATTATATTTTAAAAAAGGCTGTTGGACACACAAACTATAATTTAAAAAATTATAAAGCTATAGATTCAGTAAGAAAATTAGAAGTGAAAGATATTTATTTTTTAAACAAAAAACATGAATTAAAATATAACGACAATTCCATAGAAAATGAATTGGTTATAATTGATTTTGGAAAATATTTCGGAATTTTATCAGAACAATATGGTATAGAATATTTTGATTCAATTAACTTAAATCAAGAACCAATAAAAGTAATGAGAAATAAACTTTATGGTTATTATAATATTACACCAACTGTATATAAGAAATTAGAACCATTCGAATTTAATTTAGCAAAATTTACAGAATTCAAGCAAAATGGAAAAATCAGAAAAGGGTATATAGATAAAAAAGGGAATGAGTATTATAAAAAGCCTGTTGCAACCAACGTATATAATTAATGGCTGGTTTTAGCTTACTTACAAAAATATTATCGAATTTTCTATTTGGTTTTATGTGCTAAATTTAGTGCTTAAACCACGCAACAAACTATATACAAATACGTTAGGCTCAATTTAAATAAACCTCATGCTATCAAATGAAGAAATAGGTATTCAATTGCAAACCGAATTAGACACAGCTATTGCTGAATATAAATCTTCAAATAAATTTGAACTAACTGAAAAAGTTTTCAATGAATTAATGTCTTTTAATTTTGCCCGTTACCAAAGAAGATTGAAGAGGGACGTTTCAAAAAAGATTAAAAGATTATGGATAAATCCCAAGAAAGGAATTAATCCGGAGCAGAAATTAGATGCTTTCCTTTTTGAGCACGATTTTCCAAAAACTAAAAATCAGGAGGCGGAATTGTATGGAATTGTTGAATGGGAAAATAAGGAAATCCAAAGTGTCGTTGTAGATATGGGGTATTCTTATGATTTCGCTGATGGACTGGAGCAAATGAGCGGAATAAAAACTCAATTCTTCAATCCATTTGTTAAAAACAAACTTGGAAAAGAATACTATGAAAACTCAATTCTAGTTACTGACGACAAAGAATTAGCTAAATGCTTTCAGCTTAAAGGAGTTTTGGCAATTCATGAAGTATTTACAGAATTAAATAGACAAGGTGCTTTTGATCTAATAAATAAAAATGATCGATTTTGCTTTATGTTAAGGGAACATGATGAGGAGTGTTATTTAATACTGTGCATATAAAAACTGTGCCTAACAATGGCTATAATTAATACGGACTTCAGTCTTTACGCCAAGGTCTGTGTATATTTATAAAGTCGCAAAATCTTTGGGATTTTGCTTTCGAACAAAAAAGAAAAACATGAAACTTAAAGATAAAAACATACTTAGTGTTGAAACTTATAATAACGCTGCAAAAAATTATCAAGATAAGTTTATGGAAATGGATTTATACAATGATACTTTTAATCAATTTTGTGATTTAATAAAAGCTGATTACTCTAGAATATTTGAAATTGCTTGTGGACCTGGTAATGTCACAAAATATCTAAAATCTATTAACCCCACTTTTCAAATTAAAGGAATTGATTTAGCTCCTAAAATGATTGAATTAGCTAAAATTAATAACCCTGATGTTAATTTTGAAATAATGGATTGCCGAAAAATAGATACGATAAATGAAATTTTTGATGCCATTATGTGCGGTTTTTGTTTGCCTTACCTTTCTAAAGAAGAATGTTCCAAACTAATTAAAGATTCATCTAATCTATTAAATAGAGACGGACTTTTATATTTAAGTACAATGGAAGGTGACTATGATAAATCTGGATTTGAAAAAACTAGTTTTAGTGGAGAAAATGAGGTTTATATACATTATCATCAAGCTGATTTCTTAAAAGAACAATTGAAAAAATTTGGATTCGAAATTATAAGCTTGGTGAGAAAAGATTACCCTGAACCAGATGGAACTTTTCTAACGGATATGATATTTATTGCTAGAAAAAAATAAACTAAACAATAAGCTCTAGCTTATGCGGCAGACAGAAACGAAAAATTTTTTTACCTATGCTCTACGCTTAGCCCAACCGCTGTAAATAATAAGACATGAAACAAGTAATT
>NZ_JBDVOT010000219.1:0-18831 GCF_039968975.1 Maribacter sp.
TCATGCGTATCATATTCAATTAAGAATGTTGATTCGTTATCCCCGTCGTAAATATCTTTTCGTGGGTCATTTAGGTCAACCATAATGGCATCCATTGTTGGGCTAAAACCGATATCACCTCGATCTCTGTTAAATTGATACCATGGAGAGGCTGTTGCCGCACCAGTTCCAAAAGCGAAATTAAAATCATCAGCACTAGAGTCAAAAGAATTTTCAATAGAAGTAAGGGCGGCGGAATAATTGGTTGTACTTAATAGTCCTTCGTGTAAATAGGCTTTTGCCTCTATTGCATGAGCTGCTTTTATCCATGCAGATGTATCTCCAAAGTAAATTAAATCTCCAGAAAGAGCTAAGCCGCCATCAGTTGCGGCAAGATTATTTCTTCCGCTGGCTAATAAGGAATGTATTTCTGTATAAATAGAGGTTTGTGAATCATAAGCAGGCTGTAAATTTTCTATGCCTGTAAAAGCTTCACTGTAAGGTATGTCATTCCAATAGTCTGTCATTACCATAAGTGAAAAAGCTTTTAAAATTTGACCCGCACCTACATAATGGTTATGTCCGGCAGCGGAGGACTGCTCAATCATAATGTCAGAATTTTGTAGAACATCAACGTAGAAGTTAGACCAGTCTGTACTCCTGTCAGATGCAACTGTAGTGTAACTGTTGAAACCAGCCCATTGACGATCAAGACCTTCTATTTGTTGAACCCACATACAGGATACTCTGGAGAAGTTAGCGTTATAATTGTATGCAAGTGCTAGTTGTATAGTTGGTAATATAGCTGCCGATGAAACCTCTGTTGGGTCATTTGGGTTTTCGTTTGTTTCTTCTAGAAAAGGCTCACATGATATTGCGAAACCTAGTACTGATAAAAATAATCCTTTATATATAATGTTTTTCATGATTACTTTATTTTTAGAATGTTAAATTGATACCTAGACCGTATGATTTGGTGCCTGGGTTGTTAAAATAGTCTACTCCCTGTGCGTTACTGCCGGCGCCGGTTAAACTTGTTTCTGGGTCAACACCGGTGTAAGGGGTTTCTAACCATAGATTGTTTCCTGTAAATGTTAAACTAACATTGTCAAAGAAATCACTATTTATGGCGCTTGTTAGGTCATAAGATAAGTTTAGGGTTCTTAAGCGTAACCAAGATGTACTTTGTACAAAAGCTTCATCTACACTGCCAAAACCGCTTAGGCCACTACTTTCGTAGTAGTATTGATCTAATGTGGCAACAATATCATTAGGTGAGCCATCAGATTGTTTAACACCTTCTATAACTAAAGTTTCTCCACGGTTTTCTGTAATTTTTGAACGTCCAAAAAAGCTAAGTGCCCAGTCTGTTCCGTTCCACATTTCTCCACCTTGTTTCCATTCCAGTAAGAAGTTTAGCGTTAAATTTTTATAGGTAAATGTGTTGTTGAATCCTAAAGTAAAATCTGGAGTAGGGTCTCCTATTACTTTTAGTTCTGGGTCAGCAATTTGTAACCCGTAATTAGAGGAAGTAGGATCATCATCAATTATTATATTGCCATTATCATCTGTTAAAAATGATCCACCATAAATTTGACCGAAACGCTCTCCTGGTATATTGTATGAAACAAAGCCGCCTAGAAATTGGCTTTCAACACCATCTGCTAATGAATTTACCATTGTCTCACTTTTATCAAAGTTGATGCCTAAATTGTATTTGAAATCTTCACCATCTATTATTTTTGCATTTAAAGTGACTTCAAAACCAGTTGTCTCCAGTTCGCCAGAATTTAAGAAACTTGAGTCATAACCTGTTGACTTGGCAATGGGCACAGCTAAGATTTGGTCTTTTGCTAGTCTATGGTAATACGCTGCATCTATTGAAAGTCTATTTTTGAATAATCTTAAATCTAAACCTATTTCTTCAGAAGTTACTGTGGATGGTTTTAAAGAATTATTTCCTAAATCATCATTAATTTGGAAACCAGCAGTTCCATTAAAAGGAAAATTAATACCTGTTGACCAACCGTCCCCAATAGCTGCAGTTTCATATGCCGTGGATGTAGCATATGCTGATGGTGCGCCAGCTCCTACTTGCGCCCATGAAGCCCTTAATTTACCAAAAGAGATGAAATCATTGGTACCGGTTAATTCACTAAATACAAAACCTAAACTGGCAGAAGGATAAAATAAGGCAATATTGTCAAGAGAAAAATTGTTAGGATCTTCTAGGGTTGATAAATAATCTTGCCTTCCGGTAATAGTTAGATAGAGCATTCTTTTAAAGCCAAAATCTAACTGACCATAAAATCCGACATTCTTTTTTCTAGATACATCATAATCACTTTGTACCGTAGCGGCATTGGTAATGCTATTAAAACCTTTTATTCCTAAATCAGAACCTTCAACATAAGTTACTTTTTGTTCCTCAGAATAAATGTTGACACCTAAAAGATATCCAAAGTTAAAATCTTCTGAGATATCTGTATTACCATTTAAATTAAAATAGTTATCAGTGTGGCGATAAGCATAATTATCTAGAATAAGTGCTCCTGCGGTATTGGTTCTTGAGCCAATATCAAAAAACTGTACTCTATCATCTGCATAAGTATCTATGCCTACATTAGCAGCAAAATTTAACCAGTTGGCAATAGTGTAATTAATACCTACGCTACCTACAAATCTATTTACTTCGTCGGTATATGGGGCGTTGTTTATAACCCAATATGGGTTGTCATAACCGCCACCACCACGATAGTTTCTTTGAGAGCCATCCTCAAATTCATAGGCAGCTATTTCATCTTGTGCATTTGCAAACCCGTTGCTGTTGTCGAAAGATATAGGTGTTCTTAATAAGCCTAACATTAAACCAGAAGTGTTGCTTCCTTGTTGTATTCTGTAAGAGCTAGAATTAGTATACGTGCCAGACATATTTATGGAGAACTTATCATTTATCTTAGCGGATCCTGAAAAATTCAAAGTATTTCTGTCGAAATCATTTTTTGGAACGATACCTTCTTCAGATGTTTTTCCATAAGCTAAACGAAATGTTGTTTTTTCTCCACCACCAGATATGGAGAATGAGTTTTCAGTTGTTACTCCTGTTTGGAAAACTTCAAATACATTATAGGGTGTAAATTGTACTAGGTTTTCTGTCGTATTTCCTACAACAATTCTTCCGTTATTGTCATAAGCATAATCAGAACCATCCCAAAATAGATCAGCTTTGTCCGGGCCCCAACTTCCCGAAGTTCCTGTTTCTGGACCTGCCCATATACCTCCACTTCCTTGAACATAGGTGTTCTGAAGTTCAGGGAATTTATTTGCTTTACTAAATGTAAGATTAGATCTTACATTTACTTTTAATTTTCCAGGAGCACCTTTTTTAGTTGTAATTACGATAACTCCGTTACCGCCATCAACACCATAAAGGGCAGCAGCTGCCCCGCCTTTTAAAACGTTTATAGTCTCAATGTCAGCAGGGTTGATGTCCATGCCTCTGTTGGATCCTGCTACACCGGCATTTCTACTTTCTGAATTGTTTTGTGAATTATTCATTCTCACACCATCAACAATCATTAAGGCTTGGTTGTCTCCTGATAATGAAGTTTGTCCTCTAATTACTATTCTTGTACCTGCACCAGCGGATCCAGATGCACTTGTAATTTTAACTCCTGCTGCCTGCCCTGCTAATGCTGACAATGCATCATTAGCATTAGAATTGCTAATGGTTTCTGAACTTACGGCCTGTACAGAGTAGCCAACTGCTCTAGTTTCCTTTTTTACTCCTAGAGCTGTAACGACCACTTCGTCTAATGTCTCAGTACTTTCTTCCATTTGAATACTTATGGATGAACTTACTCCAATAACTTTGCTAGTGGTTTTTTGCCCGAGGTAGGTGAAGAGTAAAACTTGGCCGGTTGCACCACTTATAGTGTAGTTTCCATCAAAATCGGTTTGTGTTCCATTAGTTGTTCCTTGTACAACTATGTTTACACCAGGTAATGGTAATCCATATTGATCTGATACTGTGCCGGTTATTTCTTTTTGTTGAGCAAAAGAAACATGCGCGATTAGAGCCAGTATTAGTGCAAACAATCGATTTAGTTTTGTTTTCATATTTAAATTATTAAAGTTAGTTAGTGGTAAAATTCTTAATAATTTGTTAAGGACTTCCTAATATTTTAATATAATTTTAAGAAAACGCAAAGAATTATGATAACGAAGATTTCGCAAGTAATTAATTTATATATGAGTAATTCAGTAGTTTAATTTTTAAGAAAATGGTAATAATTAAAATATTATGATAAATGATTGAATTTAATTTAAAGAGTATACGCTAAAGATTTTGTAATTCTTACATCGCTGCTAATTGAGATGTAACAACTGATAATTGTGGTTAGAAGTGGGCTATTTGAAAAAAAATAAAAATAAATGCGTAAGGGTTTGAATTATAATGAAATATTACTACATTTGCCGACCCTTAAAGTAGGGGTAATTTTTATATATTATATAGTATGCCAACAATATCACAATTAGTACGAATAGGAAGAGAGACGATTACTAAGAAGAGTAAATCGGCTGCTTTGGATTCGTGTCCTCAAAGAAGGGGTGTTTGTACACGTGTTTATACTACCACGCCTAAGAAGCCAAACTCAGCTATGAGAAAAGTAGCAAGGGTGAGGTTAACGAACGGTAAGGAAGTGAATGCTTACATTCCAGGAGAGGGTCACAATCTTCAAGAGCACTCGATAGTATTAGTAAGAGGCGGAAGAGTTAAAGATTTACCAGGGGTTAGGTATCATATTGTACGTGGTGCATTGGACACAGCAGGTGTGGCCGGTAGAACGCAACGTAGATCTAAGTATGGTGCAAAACGCCCTAAGAAGTAATTAAACTTGTTTAAAAAGAAGTAATGAGAAAAAGACAGGCAAAGAAAAGACCACTTTTACCAGATCCAAGATTTAATGATCAGTTGGTGACACGTTTCGTCAATATGATGATGTGGGATGGTAAAAAATCAGTTGCTTTTGGTGTTTTTTACGATGCAATTGATATCGTAGATGCTAAGAAGACTGATGATGAGAAGACAGCTTTAGAGCTTTGGAAAGATGCATTAAGTAATGTAATGCCTCACGTTGAAGTAAGGAGTAGAAGAGTTGGTGGTGCAACATTTCAGATTCCAATGCAAATTAGACCAGACCGTAAGATATCAACAGCTATGAAGTGGTTGATTAGTTATGCTAGAAAGCGTAATGAAAAAGGTATGGCTCAGAAATTGGCTGGTGAAATTTTGGCTGCGGCAAAAGAAGAAGGTGCTGCGGTTAAGAAAAGAGTTGATACGCACAAGATGGCTGAAGCAAATAAAGCATTTTCGCACTTTAGATTCTAAGTAGACATGGCAAGAGATTTAAAATATACAAGAAATATAGGTATTGCTGCGCATATTGATGCTGGTAAGACTACGACTACAGAGCGTATACTTTTTTATACGGGTGTTAGTCATAAAATAGGTGAGGTTCATGATGGTGCTGCTACGATGGACTGGATGGAGCAAGAGCAAGAAAGAGGTATTACTATTACTTCTGCTGCTACTACATGTACATGGAAGTTTCCTTTGGAGAATGCGCAAGAATTGCCTGATACAAAGGATTATCACTTTAATATAATAGATACTCCTGGTCACGTTGATTTTACCGTAGAGGTGAATCGTTCTTTACGTGTATTGGATGGTTTGGTCTTTTTGTTTAGTGCTGTTGATGGTGTTGAGCCTCAATCAGAGACTAACTGGAGATTGGCTGACAACTATAAGGTTCCGAGAATAGGTTTCGTCAACAAAATGGATCGTCAGGGTTCTAATTTCCTTATGGTTTGTAAGCAAGTTAAGGAGATGTTAGGTTCAAATGCTGTGCCAATTGTACTTCCTATCGGTGATGAAGCTGATTTTAGAGGTATCGTTGATTTGGCGAAGAACAGGGCAATTGTTTGGCATGATGAAGGATTCGGTTCTACATTTGATGTAATTGATATTCCTGAAGAAATGAAAGCTGAAGTTAAGGAGTATAGAGCTGCCTTGATTGAAGCTGTTGCTGAGTATGATGAAGAGTTGATGGAGAAATTCTTCGAAGATGAAGATTCTATCACTGAAGAAGAGGTGCATGCTGCTTTAAGAGCTGCTGTTATGGATCGTGCAATCATTCCTATGATTTGTGGTTCTTCATTTAAAAATAAAGGTGTTCAGTTTTTATTGGATGCTGTTTGTAGATATTTGCCTTCTCCAGTAGATAAGGATGATATTGAAGGTACTAACCCTGATACAGGTGCTGTTGAAAAACGTAAGCCAAATGTAAAAGAGCCTTTTTCGGCTTTAGCGTTTAAGATTGCTACTGATCCTTTCGTAGGTAGATTGGCATTCTTTAGAACATATTCTGGTCGTTTAGATGCTGGTTCTTATATATTGAACAATCGTTCAGGTAAAAAAGAGCGTATCTCTCGTATTTATCAAATGCACTCTAATAAACAAAACGCAATCGATTATATCGAAGCAGGAGATATTGGTGCGGCTGTAGGTTTTAAGGATATCAAGACTGGTGATACTATGTCTGATGAAAAGCACCCAATTGTTTTGGAAAGTATGGACTTCCCGGAACCAGTAATTGGTATTGCTGTAGAGCCTAAGACAAAAGCTGATGTTGATAAATTAGGTATGGCTTTAGGTAAATTAGCTGAAGAGGATCCTACATTTACGGTAAGAACTGATGAGGCTTCAGGTCAAACTATTATATCTGGTATGGGTGAGCTTCACCTAGATATTATTGTTGATCGTCTAAAGAGGGAATTTAAGGTAGAGGTAAGTCAAGGTGAACCTCAGGTTGAATATAAAGAAGCTTTAACTAAAACTGCTGGTCATAGAGAGACTTATAAAAAGCAATCTGGTGGTCGTGGTAAGTTTGGTGATATTGTATTTGAAATGGGTCCTGCCGATGAGGATTTCGAAGGAGAAGGGTTACAATTTGTCGATGAGATAAAAGGTGGTCGTATACCTAAAGAATTTATACCATCTGTGGAAAAAGGATTTAAGGTAGCAATGCAAAATGGTCCTTTAGCTGGTTATGAAATGGATAGAATGAAAGTGGTTCTTAAGGATGGTTCTTTCCACCCTGTGGATTCAGATGCTCTTTCTTTCGAATTAGCTGCTAAAATGGGTTATAAAGCTGCTGGTAAAGCTGCTGGTGCCGTTATTATGGAGCCAATCATGAAATTAGAAGTTATTACTCCTGAAGAAAACATGGGTGATATCGTTGGAGATTTAAATAGACGTAGAGGTACTATCGGTGATATGAGTGATAGAGCTGGAGCAAAAGTTGTTAAAGGTACAGTTCCATTATCTGAAATGTTCGGATATGTTACTTCTCTTAGAACATTATCTTCAGGTCGTGCTACTTCAACCATGGAATTTTCACACTATGCAGAAACTCCTTCTAATATTTCAGAAGAAGTAATCAAAGCAGCAAAAGGTATAACAGCATAAATTTAGGACATGAGTCAGAAAATTAGAATAAAACTAAAATCTTACGATCACAATTTGGTGGATAAGTCTGCTGAGAAAATCGTAAAAACGGTAAAGACTACCGGTGCTGTTGTAACAGGGCCAATACCTTTACCAACACATAAAAAAATATTTACAGTTTTGCGTTCACCGCACGTAAATAAAAAGTCTAGAGAGCAGTTCCAATTAAGTTCTTACAAGAGGTTATTGGATATCTATAGCTCTTCATCTAAAACTATTGATGCACTTATGAAGTTAGAGCTTCCAAGTGGTGTTGAAGTAGAGATTAAGGTGTAATTTCTTTCTAATCCTTCATAGGGTTAGATAACATGTCCTGAGCTGCGTGCGAGGGAAAAACGGAAAAATAATTTAGGGTTAAATTATTTTGACCCTATTTTTTTGAAATAGAATTTAATAAGTAATAATTAATATAAATAAGTATGTCTGGGTTAATAGGAAAGAAAGTAGGCATGACCAGTATTTTTGACGAGAATGGAAAAAACATTCCATGTACCGTTATACAGGCTGGACCATGTGTAGTTACCCAAGTCAGAACCGAAGAGGTCGACGGGTATAGTGCCCTTCAACTTGGTTTCGATGACAAGGCAGAAAGTCGTGCTATTAAGGCTGAATTAGGCCATTTTAAAAAAGCAGGTGCTTCTCCTAAGAAAAAAGTCGTTGAATTCCGAGATTTTGAAGGTGAATTTAAATTAGGTGACACTGTAGGTGTTGATGTATTTGCTGAAGGGCAATTCGTTGATGTTATTGGTACATCTAAAGGTAAAGGTTTTCAAGGTGTTGTAAAACGTCATGGATTCGGTGGAGTTGGTCAAGCAACTCATGGTCAGCATAACAGACTTAGAGCTCCAGGTTCTATTGGTGCTGCATCATATCCTGCAAGAGTATTTAAGGGTATGAAAATGGCCGGTAGAATGGGTACTGATCGTGTAACGGTTCAGAACCTTAGAGTTTTAAAAGTAGTTCCAGAAAAGAATCTTTTAGTAGTAAAAGGTTGTGTTCCGGGCCATAAGAATGCTTATGTAACCATACAAAGGTAGAGTAATGAAGATAGCAGTTTTAGATATTAAAGGAAAAGACACAGGTAGAAAGGCAAACCTTTCTGATGATGTTTTCGCTATTGAGCCTAATGATCATGCAGTTTACCTAGATGTAAAGCAGTATTTGGCTCACCAGAGACAGGGTACTCACAAAGCTAAGGAAAGAGCTGAGATCGCTGGTAGTACAAGAAAAATTAAGAAACAAAAAGGTACAGGTACTGCGAGAGCAGGTAGTATTAAATCACCGGTTTTTAGAGGTGGTGGTAGAATATTTGGCCCTAGACCAAGAGATTATAGTCAAAAGTTAAATAAAAACTTAAAGCGTTTGGCAAGAAAATCTGCATTGACCTTGAAGTCTAAAGAGAATGCGATTTTAGTTGTAGAAGACTTTGATTTTGACACTCCAAAAACTAAAGATTTTATTCAAGTTTTAAAGACTTTAGGTCTAGAGAATAAAAAGTCTTTAATAGTGTTGGGTGATTCAAATAAAGGTGTATATTTGTCTTCGCGTAATTTTAAAGGCTCAGAAGTTATAACTAACTCAGAATTAAGTACTTACAAAATTCTACATGCTAATAGTGTGGTGTTGTTGGAAAGCTCTTTAGAAGGAATTGAATCGAATTTAAATAAACAATAATATCATGAGTGTGTTGATAAAACCAATTATAACGGAAAAAATGACTGCTGATAGCGAGTTGAGCAACCGTTATGGATTCGTAGTTGACCCTAAGGCTAATAAGTTGCAGATTAAAGATGCGGTTGAAGCTACTTATGGTGTTTCTGTGAAGAAGGTTCGTACAATGAATTACGGTCCTTCAAGAAAATCCAGATATACAAAAACTGGTGTACAGCATGGAAAAACAAATGCTATTAAGAAAGCAATTGTTGATGTTGTGGAAGGTGATATTATCGATTTTTACAGTAATCTATAAAGACAAGAAATGTCAGTTAGAAAATTAAAACCAATCACTCCAGGACAGCGTTTTAGAGTAGTAAATGGATTTGACGCCATTACTGCTGATAAGCCGGAGAAAAGCTTGCTTGCTCCGTTAAAAAAGTCGGGAGGTAGAAACAGTCAAGGAAAAATGACCATGCGCCAGAAAGGTGGGGGTCATAAAAGAAGGTATCGTGTAATAGATTTTAAGAGAGATAAGCAAGATGTGCTTGCCGCTGTTAAAACTATTGAGTACGATCCAAATAGAACTGCATTCATTGCTCTTTTGGAATATGCAGATGGTGAGAAGCGTTATGTAGTCGCTCAGAATGGTTTACAAGTAGGTCAGCAGGTTTCTGCGGGCGCAACTGTTGCTCCTGAGATCGGTAATGCATTACCATTAAGTGAAATTCCATTAGGAACTATAATTTCGTGTATTGAGTTAAGACCTGGTCAGGGAGCTATAATGGCTCGTAGCGCAGGAACTTTTGCTCAACTTATGGCGAAAGATGGTAAGTTTGTTACTGTTAAAATGCCATCTGGTGAAACTAGGTTAATTCTTTCAGGTTGTATGGCAACTATTGGTGCTATATCTAACTCGGATCATCAATTATTAGTATCAGGTAAAGCTGGTAGAAGTAGATGGTTGGGTAGAAGACCAAGAACTAGACCAGTAGCTATGAACCCTGTCGATCACCCAATGGGTGGTGGTGAAGGTAGAGCTTCAGGTGGTCATCCAAGATCGAGAAACGGAATACCTGCTAAAGGATTCAGAACTCGTTCTAAGACCAAGAGCACCAACAAATATATAATCGAACGTAGAAAGAAATAAAAACTAGAAAGAAATGGCACGTTCACTAAAAAAAGGACCTTACGTTCACTATAGCTTGGAGAAAAAAATCCAACAAAGTGTATCATCCGGTAAGAAAGCGGTAATCAAAACTTGGTCTAGAGCATCTATGATCACTCCTGATTTTGTTGGGATGACAATAGCTGTACATAACGGAAAACAATTTGTACCTGTTTTTGTAACAGAAAACATGGTAGGACATAAACTTGGGGAATTTTCACCAACTAGATCTTTTAGAGGTCATGCTGGTGCGAAAAACAAAGGAAAAAAGTAAGCTATGGGAGTTCGTAAAAAACAGATGGCCGAAAGAATAAAGGCTGAGAAGAAGATGGTAGCTTTCGCTAAGTTGAATAACTGTCCTACTTCACCTAGAAAAATGCGTTTAGTTGCAGATTTAATTCGTGGTGTAAAGGTGGAGCAAGCTTTAGCTATATTAAGGTTCAATCCTAAGGAGGCTTCTAGAAAGTTAGAGAAGTTATTGCTTTCAGCTTTAGCTAATTGGCAAGCAAAAAATGAAGAGGCAAGTTTAGAAGATGCTGATTTAATTGTAGCTGAAATTAGAGTTGATAGTGGTGCAATGTTGAAAAGATTGCGTCCTGCTCCACAAGGTAGAGCACATAGAATTAGAAAACGTTCAAACCATGTTACATTGGTTTTGGGTTCAAAAAACATAACAGAAAACTAGAATGGGACAGAAAACAAATCCAATAGGAAATCGTCTAGGAATCATAAGAGGTTGGGAATCTAACTGGTATGGTGGAAACGATTATGGTGATAAATTGGCTGAGGATGATAAAATACGTAAGTATATTCATGCCAGACTTTCTAAAGCTAGTGTTTCAAGAGTTATAATTGAACGTACTCTTAAATTAATCACTGTTACTGTTACAACTGCAAGACCTGGTATTATTATCGGTAAAGGTGGTCAGGAAGTTGATAAATTGAAAGAGGAGTTGAAAAAGATCACCAATAAGGAGGTTCAGATCAACATTTTTGAAATAAAAAGACCTGAGCTTGATGCTAATTTAGTAGCAGCAAGTGTAGCTCGTCAAATTGAAAGTAGAATTTCTTTTAGAAGAGCGATAAAAATGGCAATCGCTGCAGCAATGCGTATGAATGCCGAAGGAATAAAGATTCAGATCTCAGGAAGATTGAATGGAGCTGAAATGGCACGTTCAGAATCTTATAAAGATGGTAGAATTCCATTATCGACCTTTAGAGCAGATATTGATTATGCTTTACAGGAAGCTCAAACTACATATGGTAAACTTGGTATTAAAGTTTGGATTATGAAAGGTGAGGTATATGGTAAGAGAGATTTATCTCCATTAGTAGGAATGCAAAAGGATTCTTCTAAAGGTGGTAAGCAAGAAGGTGGAAGAAAACAACGTCGTAGAAAGTAATTTTTTAAAGAACTAAAGTAATGTTACAACCGAAAAGAACGAAGTTCCGTAAGATGCAGAAAGGCCGTATGAAAGGTCTTGCTGGAAGAGGACACCAACTTTCAAATGGTATGTTCGGTATAAAGAATGTTGATGATGCTGCATTTTTGACTTCACGCCAAATAGAAGCTGCTCGTATTGCTGCTACTAGATTTATGAAGAGAGAAGGTCAATTGTGGATTAAAATATTTCCAGATAAGCCGATTACCAAAAAACCATTAGAAGTGCGTATGGGTAAAGGTAAGGGTGCTCCAGAATATTTTGTAGCCGTGGTTAAACCAGGTAGAATCATGTTCGAAGTGGCCGGAGTTCCTATGGAAGTAGCAAAAGAAGCTTTAAGATTAGCGGCTCAGAAACTTCCTGTAAAAACAAAATTCATTGTAGCTCGTGATTACGAGGCTGGAAATTAAACGTAAGTAATAATGAAAAAACAAGAGATTAAAGAAATGTCTGTGGAAGGACTTACGGAGAAATTGGCCGAGTACAAGAAGCAGCATGCAGATTTGAAAATGGCACATTTTGTAACTCCGTTAGAGAATCCGCTTCAGATTAGAAAAGTAAGGAGAACGGTAGCAAGATTAGCTACTGAATTAACTAATAGGGAGAACCAATAACTGGTGGGCTTTATGGAGAAAAGAAATTTAAGAAAAGAAAGAGTAGGAGTTGTCACTAGTAATAAAATGGAGAAATCTATTGTTATTGCGGAAGTGAAGAGAGTAAAACATCCTATGTACGGTAAATTCGTTTTGAAGACAAAGAAATATGTTGCACATGACGAAAAGAACGATTGTAACATTGGTGATACTGTAAAGATCATGGAAACTAGACCTATGAGTAAAACCAAATGTTGGAGATTAGTAGAAATCTTAGAAAGAGCTAAATAAGTTATGTTACAGCAAGAATCTAGACTAAAAGTAGCGGATAACACAGGAGCAAAGGAAGTTTTAACTATCCGTGTTCTTGGTGGTACCAAAAGAAGATATGCTTCAATAGGTGACAAAATTGTTGTTACTGTTAAAGAGGCAACTCCAAATGGAGGTATCAAGAAAGGTGCGGTTTCAACTGCTGTTGTAGTTCGTACAAAGAAAGAGGTTAGGAGACCTGATGGGTCTTATATCAGATTTGATGATAACGCTTGTGTGTTATTGAATCCTGCCGGAGAAATGAGAGGAACTCGTGTTTTTGGACCTGTAGCAAGAGAGCTTAGGGATAAGCAGTTCATGAAGATTGTATCATTGGCCCCAGAGGTATTATAATATAACGGACAAGATGAAAAAGTTAAAAATCAAAACAGGAGATACAGTAAGAATTACTGCTGGTGACCATAAAGGTACCGAAGGTAAAGTATTACGTGTTAATCTTGAGAAAAATAAAGCCATCGTTGAAGGTGCCAATATGGTATCTAAACATGAGAAGCCTAGTGCTAAAAACCCTCAAGGTGGTATTGTAAAAAAAGAAGCTTTAATCCATATTTCTAACTTAGCGTTGATCGACAGTAAAACTGGCGATGTAACAAGAGTAGGTTACGAAATCAAGGATGGTAAAAAAGTTAGGGTTTCCAAAAAATCCAATGAAGTAATTTAGTTATGGCATACGTTGCAAGATTAAAGAAAGAGTATAAGGAGCGAATAGTAGCTGCCCTTACCGAAGAGTTTGGTTACAGTAATGTAATGCAGGTTCCTAAGTTAGAGAAGATAGTAATGAGTAGAGGTGTAGGAGCTGCTGTTGCTGACAAGAAACTTATTGACCATGCAATAGATGAGATGACTATGATAACGGGTCAAAAAGCCGTTGCTACAATGTCTAAAAAGGATGTTGCTGCCTTTAAATTAAGAAAAGGTATGCCAATTGGTGCAAAAGTTACCTTAAGAGGTGAACGTATGTATGAATTTTTAGATCGTTTGGTTACTTCTGCATTACCACGTGTAAGAGATTTTCAAGGAATCAAAGCTACTGGTTTTGATGGTCGTGGAAACTATAACCTTGGTGTAACGGAACAAATTATATTTCCTGAAGTTAATATTGATAAAATCAATAGAATTAACGGTATGGATATTACATTTGTAACATCTGCGGATACAGATAAAGAAGCGAAATCATTATTAACAGAATTAGGTTTACCTTTTAAAAAGAATTAGTATGGCTAAGGAATCAATGAAAGCCCGTGAGAGAAAAAGGGAGAAAACTGTAGCAGTTTATGCTGAGAAACGCAAAGCTTTAAAAGAAGCTGGTGATTATGAAGCGTTGCAGAGATTACCTAAAAATGCCTCTCCGGTACGTTTGCATAACAGATGTAAATTAACTGGAAGACCTAAAGGTTACATGAGAACTTTTGGTATTTCAAGGGTAAAATTCAGAGAGATGGCTAACGCTGGGTTAATACCAGGTGTTAAGAAGGCTAGCTGGTAAGTAAAGAATTATTAATGGATTCAGGTTTAGCTTAAGTGCTGAAAACCGTTTCCGAATTATATACATATGGTAACAGATACTATTGCAGATTACCTAACGAGAGTTAGAAACGCGAGTAGAGCGGGACATAGGGTTGTTGAAATCCCTGCGTCGAATCTAAAGAAAGAGATAACTAAAATATTATTCGATCAAGGATATATTTTAAGCTACAAGTTCGAAGAGAGCAAAGTTCAAGGGTCTATTAAAATAGCCTTGAAGTATGATAAGCTTACAAAAGAACCTGTTATCAAGAAAATACAGCGTATTAGTAAGCCTGGTTTAAGAAAATATGCAGGTAGCGAAGATTTACCTCGTGTATTGAATGGTTTGGGTATTGCTATTGTTTCTACATCACATGGTGTTATGACTAGCAAGCAGGCTAAGGCAGAGAAAGTTGGTGGTGAAGTTTTATGCTACGTTTATTAATTGATAAAAGATTTAGAAAATGTCTAGAATAGGTAATAATCCAGTCGCAATTCCTGAAGGGGTTACAGTTGAAATCAACGACAATATCATTTCTGTTAAAGGAAAGTTAGGTGAGTTGACTCAAGAGTTCTCAGGAGTATCGGTTAAAGTAGAAGACGGACAGGCTTTCGTAACAAGGCCATCTGATTCTAAGGATCATAAAGCAAAGCACGGTTTATATAGATCACTTATCACCAACATGGTAGAGGGTGTTTCTAAAGGATGGACCAAAGAATTAGAATTAGTAGGTGTAGGTTATAGAGCAAGTAATCAAGGTCAAAAACTTGATTTAGCTTTAGGTTTTTCTCATAACATAGTTTTTAATCTTGCTCCAGAAGTAAAGGTTGAAACTATTTCAGAAAAAGGAAAAAACCCTATAGTAAAACTTACTTCTCATGACAAGCAATTAGTTGGTCATATAGCAGCAAAGATTAGATCTTTCCGTAGTCCGGAGCCGTACAAAGGGAAAGGAATTAAGTTTGTAGGTGAAATATTAAGAAGAAAAGCTGGTAAGTCAGCTTAATAAAGGATATTATGGGATTATCAAAAACACAAAGAAAATTAAGAATCCGACGTAGAATACGTAAGGTTTCTTCTGGAACTGCAACTAAACCAAGATTGTCTGTATTTAGAAGTAACAGCGAAATTTACGCTCAAGTTATAGACGACGTAAAAGGAGTCACTTTAGTATCTGCTTCTTCAAGAGATAAGGATATAGCAAAAGTAAAAGGAAATAAAACCGAGATTGCTGCTTTGGTTGGTAAAACAATCGCTGAGAAATCTGTGAAAGCTGGCTTAGATAAAGTTGCTTTTGACAGAGGAGGTAATTTGTATCATGGAAGAGTGAAATCTTTGGCTGATGGTGCAAGAGAAGCAGGATTAAAATTCTAATATACTAGTATGTTCCAAAAATATAAAAACGTAGAGACTGTTAAACCAGGTGGTTTAGATTTAAAAGATAAATTAGTTGGTATTCAACGTGTAACTAAGGTAACAAAAGGTGGTAGAGCATTTGGTTTTTCTGCAATTGTTGTTGTAGGTGATGAGAATGGTGTTGTAGGTCACGGTTTAGGTAAATCAAAAGAGGTTGCTACTGCAATTGCAAAAGCAATTGAAGATGGTAAGAAAAACTTAGTTCGTATTCCTTTAAACAAAGGAACTTTACCTCACGAGCAAAAAGGTAAGTTTGGTGGTGCAAGAGTTTATATTCAGCCTGCATCTCATGGTACTGGTGTTATTGCTGGTGGTGCTGTTAGATCAGTATTAGAATCTGTAGGTGTACATGATGTATTGTCTAAGTCTCAGGGTTCATCGAATCCACATAACGTTGTAAAAGCTACTTTTGATGCTTTATTGCAACTTAGAGATGCAAAAACTATTGCTACACAAAGAGGTGTTTCTTTAGAAAAAGTATTTAAAGGTTAAGAGGAAAATTATGGCAAAGATTAAAGTTACACAGTTAAAAAGTGGAATTAAGAAACCTCAAAATCAAAAAAGAACTTTAGAGGCTCTTGGTTTAAAAAGAATTGGTCAGGTTGTTGAACATGATGATACACCCAACATTCTTGGTATGATAAATAAAGTTAAACATTTAGTTTCCACTGAGGAGGCTTAAATTTAGAATAAAATGGGTTTACATAATTTACAGCCTGCAGAAGGTTCAGTGAATAGAGACGGAAAACGCCTTGGAAGAGGTCAGGGTTCTGGAAAAGGAGGAACAGCTGCAAGAGGTCATAAAGGAGCAAAATCAAGATCTGGTTATTCTAAGAAAATTGGTTTTGAAGGTGGTCAAATGCCTTTGCAACGTCGTGTACCTAAGTTTGGTTTTACGAACATTAATCGTAAGAGCTACCAAGGTATAAATTTAGAGAAATTGCAAGAGCTTGTTGATAACAAAGTTGTGACCAATGAAGTTTCTTTGGATCTTTTGATCGAGAATGGTTTAGTTGGTAAAAACGATTTAGTGAAAATTTTAGGAAATGGAGAATTAAAATCTTCCCTTAAAATTTCAGTACATAAATTTACAGCATCTGCCAAAGCAGCTATCGAGGCAGCAGGTGGTGAAGCAATAAGTTTGTAAGCATAAACGAGAGCATGAAGAATTTTATTGATACAATATCCAATATTTGGAAGATAGAAGAGCTAAGAAATAGAATTCTTATAACATTAGGTCTTTTATTGGTTTACCGTTTTGGTTGTCAAATAGTACTTCCAGGTATAGATTCAACACAATTAGGTGGTTTAACGGATAGTACTGACCAAGGTATTTTTGGTCTTTTAAATGCATTTACAGGAGGAGCGTTCGCTAATGCTTCTGTTTTTGCGTTAGGTATCATGCCTTATATATCTGCATCTATTGTAGTTCAGTTGATGGGTATTGCAATTCCTTATCTTCAAAAATTACAGAAAGAGGGAGAAAGTGGTCGTAAGACTATCAATCAAATTACCAGATGGTTGACTATCGGTATTTGTATTGTTCAAGCTCCTGCATATTTGTATGGTTTAGAAGCTTTCGGTGTAAGAGATAGTGCTTTCTTATTAGGGAAAGGACTGGATTTTATGGTTCCGGCTGTTATAATTTTGGTTACAGGTACTGTGTTTGCAATGTGGTTAGGTGAGAAAATTACTGATAAAGGTATTGGTAACGGTATCTCTCTTTTGATTATGATTGGTATAATCGCTACAATGCCACAATCATTTGTTCAAGAATTTATATCAAGAACTACTAATAATAATGGTGGGCTTATGTTCATCTTAATTGAAGTTATTGTTTGGTTCTTAGTTATTTTGGCTTGTATACTATTAGTAATGGCTACAAGACAGATTCCGGTACAATATGCAAGAAGAACAGCTTCTGGTGGATATGAAAAAAACATCATGGGCTCAAGACAGTATATTCCGTTAAAGTTAAATGCGTCTGGGGTAATGCCAATTATCTTTGCTCAGGCAATTATGTTTGTGCCAGGTATGATAGGTGGAGCTTTTGATGATACATCATTTGGGCAATGGATGCAAGTTCAGTTCAGTGATATCTTCGGTTGGGCATATAACTTATTGTTCGCAATATTGATTATAATCTTTACATATTTCTACACTGCAATTACGGTTCCTACCAATAAGATGGCAGATGACCTTAAAAGAAGCGGTGGTTTTATCCCTGGAATACGTCCAGGAAAAGAAACTGGAGATTATTTAGATAAGATTATGTCATTAATAACGTTACCTGGATCTATTTTCTTAGCTTTGCTGGCTATTTTACCGGCGATAGTGGTAAAGTTGATGGATGTTCAAGCTGGATGGGCGTTATTTTATGGTGGTACTTCCCTTTTAATTATGGTGGGTGTTGCTATAGATACGGTTCAACAGGTTAATTCGTATTTGTTGAATAGACATTATGACGGCTTAATGAAAACTGGTAAAAATAGAAAAGTAGCATAATTTATGGCTAAGCAGGCAGCAATAGAACAAGATGGATCTATCATTGAAGCATTATCAAATGCAATGTTTCGTGTAGAGTTGGAGAATGGACATGTGGTAACAGCGCATATATCAGGTAAGATGCGTATGCACTATATTAAACTATTACCTGGAGATAAGGTTAAATTGGAGATGAGTCCTTATGACCTTACTAAAGCAAGAATTACATATAGATACTAAGATACAAGATGAAAGTAAGAGCATCAGTTAAAAAGAGAAGTGCCGACTGCAAGATTGTTCGCAGAAAAGGCAGGTTGTACGTAATCAACAAAAAGAATCCTAGATTTAAACAAAGACAAGGGTAATTATGGCAAGAATCGCAGGTATAGATATACCAAAACAAAAGAGAGGCGTTATCGCCTTAACCTATATTTTCGGAATTGGAAGAAGTAGGTCACAAGAAATATTGAGTAAAGCCCAAGTTAGCGAAGATACTAAGGTTTCTGATTGGAATGATGATGAAATAGGTCGTATCAGGGAAGCTGTATCTGAATTCACCATTGAAGGTGAATTACGTTCAGAGACTCAGTTAAACATTAAGCGTTTAATGGATATTGGCTGTTATAGAGGTATTCGTCACAGGTCTGGTTTACCTTTAAGAGGTCAACGTACCAAGAACAACTCTAGAA
>NZ_JBDVOT010000220.1:0-2184 GCF_039968975.1 Maribacter sp.
ATCTAGACTTTTAATTGAAATAAATACAAGGTTAGGGTTCTTAGATAAAGTAGGGTTGAACTACTTGACCATAAATAGAAAATCTAACACCTTATCTGGTGGGGAAAGTCAACGTATAAATTTAGCTACATCTTTAGGTAGTAGCCTGGTGGGTTCTATGTATATATTAGATGAACCTAGTATTGGTTTACACCCTAGAGACACTGAAAATCTTATTGACGTATTAATATCATTACGAAACTTAGGCAACACGGTAATTGTTGTTGAGCATGATGAAGATATTATGAAAGCGGCAGATATGGTGATTGATATAGGTCCTGAAGCTGGTACACATGGTGGTGAAGTTGTAGCCCAAGGCACATTAAAAGAAATACTAAAATCAAAATCACTTACCGCACAGTACTTAAATGGTAAGATGGAGATTAAAGTACCTAAAGAAAGAAGAACATCTAAAAATCACATTTCAATTAAAGGTGTACGAGAGCATAACCTTAAAAATATTAATGTAACTTTTCCATTAGATATGTTGACCGTGGTTACGGGAGTATCCGGTAGTGGTAAAAGTACCTTGGTAAAAAAATTATTGTATCCTATAATTTTAAAGGAAACTGGGGGCTACGGAGAAAAGGCTGGTCAGTATACATCCGTAGAAGGTAAATTTAGCCATATCAAGCATGTTGAATTTGTAGATCAAAACCCAATAGGTAGGTCTTCACGTTCAAACCCAGTTACCTATATTAAGGCATATGATGATATTAGACATTTATTTGCCAATCAAAAATTGAGTAAAATAAGAAACTACCAGGCAAAACATTTTTCTTTTAATGTTGATGGTGGTCGATGCGAGAAATGTAAAGGTGAAGGCGAAATCACTGTAGAAATGCAGTTTATGGCAGATGTTCACTTAGAATGTGAAACATGTGGGGGTAAAAGATTTAAGAAAGAAGTACTAGAAGTTACCTTCAACAATGCCAATATTGATGACGTTCTTAATATGACCATTGATAATGCCATTCAGTTTTTTGAAACAGGAGAGCAGACAAAAATTGTTACCAAACTAAAACCATTACAAGATGTAGGTTTAGGGTATGTAACATTGGGGCAATCTTCTTCTACCCTATCCGGTGGTGAAGCGCAACGTATTAAATTGGCATCGTTCTTAATAAAAGGTAGTACAAAAGACAAAGCGCTTTTTATTTTTGATGAACCAACGACCGGATTACACTTTCACGATATTCAAAAATTACTAAAGTCTTTCAATGCACTTATTAAAAAAGGACATTCAATTGTAGTCATTGAACATAATTTAGATTTAATAAAATGTGCCGATTACATCATTGATCTTGGTCCAGGTGGTGGCGAAAATGGAGGACAATTACTAGCTGAGGGTACACCAGAAGAGGTTGTAAAAAGTAAAAAATCGTATACTGCGAGCTACCTAAAAGAGAAATTAAATTAATATTCTTCAAAAAACAAGAAACCAAATTTATATTTAAAAGTCTGATTATCAATTGCATAATCAGACTTTTTATTTTTTGGCACGCTGTTTGTAATGTACTAAGGGAATGTAAATATTTACATTTAGAACAACTGCCTAAGGGGCAGATTTAAAACCTTATATTATGAAGAACTTAGTACTATTATTGACAGCGGTTATTTTTAGCACCACAGGTGTTTTCGCTACAGGTATTAATGAAGATAAGGTTGCAAACAGCAATACTTATACATACGACAACTCATTTATTTTTATAGAAGACGGAATTACATTTTCTGTTTACCCTGATGGTGAGTTTGATTTTTATATTGAAAACCAAGTTTCAGGAAGCAAAAACGGAGTAACATTTAACTCAGGTTATGACTACAGTCCGTTTGCACAGTACGATGATTACGGTGCGGTTATCCAAGTAGAAAATGTGCCTATCTATTATGACTATTATGGTCGTGTTAGTTCAATTGGTGAAGTAAACATTAATTACACTAACAATAGAGTACGTAGTGTTGGTGGTATGAACGTATACTATAACAACCGTGGATTTTATGATTACCATACTGGTTATATCAACATATACAATAGAAGTTATGTGTACCGACCATTTCACAGATGGTTTGTTAGACCGGCAGTAGGTTTTAGCTTTGTATTCAATAGTCCTTACAGAAGATATTATACTCCTGTTAGATATTCTT
>NZ_JBDVOT010000221.1:0-28854 GCF_039968975.1 Maribacter sp.
AAGGCAAAGTCAACAGATTGGGAACTAGATCTTACGATTAATTCTCTATTCACCTGAATATATTTTTAGTCGTTTACCTAAAAAAAATAGGTAACGAACTGATTAAACAATACCATAGACAAATACAAATGTATCTGCCGAAATCCAAACTCTGGATCTCTATGTCAATGAACGTATTTTAAAAAGAAAAAGTAGTTATAAAACTACTTTTTCTTGTGTCGGTTAGCTCTTCTACGCTTCTTGCGCTTGTGTGTAGCTACCTTATGTCTCTTTCTTTTCTTACCGCTTGGCATAAAGTTCTTTTTTTAAGTTAATTATTTTACGTGTACGTTGCTCTTAACTCCTTCTACAAAAACCTTTGCAGGCTTAAATGCTGGAATGTTGTGAGCGGGTATTTTAATAGTTGTGTTTTTGGAAATGTTTCTACCGGTTTTTTCGGCTCTAGTTTTAATGATAAAACTACCAAAACCTCTTAGGTAAACATTATCACCACTTTCTAATGATGTTTTTACCTCTTCCATAAAAGATTCAACAGTTGCCTGTACATCTCCTTTTTCAATTCCCAGCTTATCTGAGATCTTCGATACAATTTCCGCTTTCGTCATCTTTCAATATTAGATTTTCTGTATGTTTTTTCGGGTTGCAAATATATAAATTAAATTCAATCTTTCTTTCTAATGGGTTAATTTTAAGTGTATAAACTGCTACTTTTATGACTTAGTATTTATGAGCATGTCATTTTCGGGTAAAATATTAGATTGGTATCATACAAATAAGCGCAGTTTACCATGGCGCAAGACTACTGATCCATACAAAATATGGCTATCAGAAATCATACTTCAGCAGACACGAGTAGCCCAGGGGACCCCGTATTACCTGAGGTTTATTGAAAATTTCCCTACTGTAAAAGATCTTGCGGATGCAGAAGAAGAGAAAGTTTTGAAACTTTGGCAAGGACTAGGGTATTATTCAAGGGCAAGAAATCTACATACTTCTGCTAAAATGGTAGTAGAACTGTACAATGGTGAATTTCCTGACAATTATAAGAAACTTTTAACACTAAAAGGGGTAGGTGACTACACCGCTAGCGCCATTTCCTCTATATGTTTTAACGAACCGCATGCGGTAGTAGATGGAAATGTCTACAGAGTACTCGCTAGATATTACGGTATAGATACACCTATTAATAGCACTGAAGGCATTAAATATTTTAAATCGTTGGCTCAAAAAGTCATGGATCCAAAAGAAATACGAGACTATAACCAAGGTATTATGGAGTTTGGTGCTATACAGTGCTCGCCCAAAAAGCCTTTATGTTTGCTTTGTCCTTTAAATGATAGTTGTGTGGCCTTGGAAAAAGGCTTGGTAGATGTCTTGCCGGTTAAGTTGAAGAAGACAAAAGTGCGCAGTCGATACTTCAATTATCTTATACCTATATATAAGGATACGGATGGAGACCAATTTACAAGGTTAAATCAAAGAACGGGTAAAGGTATTTGGCAGAATCTGTGGGAGTTTCCTTTGTTTGAATCAAATGATATATTAGAAATAGATGATATTACTATAAGGTATAAAGAAACCCTACATGATATACAGTCTAATGAAGTGTTGTCATTTAATGAAAATTCTATAGTTCATAAATTGTCGCACCAACATTTGCATACAAAGTTTTGGTTGGTCTATACAAATGATGATTTTAAAGATATGATTCCGGTTGAAAAAATAACCGATTTTCCAGTACCTGTTTTAATCGCAGATTTTATCAAAGCATTTAAATTTTAGTACTTTTGGTTTTTATATCTTTAAGTTATGAGCGGTACATTAAATAAGGTGATGTTAATTGGGCATTTAGGTGATGAAGTTAAAATGCACTATTTTGAAGGAGGCGGTAGTATTGGTAGGTTTCCAATAGCTACAAATGAGACGTATACCAATAAATCTACTGGTGAACGTGTAACAAATACAGACTGGCATAATGTAGTGGTTAGAAATAAAGCTGCTGAAATTTGTGAAAAATATCTAAGCAAAGGAGATAAGGTATATGTAGAGGGCAGATTGAAAAATCGTCAATGGCAAGGTGAAGATGGTAATACTAGATATTCTACTGAGGTACATGTTCAAGAATTTACATTTTTGACTACTAAGAAAGAAGGTATGCAGAACAGCGGAGGTTCAGCTCCTGCTGCTCAAAAACCGGCAATTACTGAAAATAAAGCACCATCTAAAGCATCTGCCCCTGCACCTGCAAGTTCAGAGGATGATGATGATTTACCATTCTAACAATATTTAAATAGCAACTATTGGACCCAGACCCCTTACCGTTATTGATGACAACATTGGTTGTAAACGGTGTTTTTGCAATGAATATAGTTGTACTATGTGTACTACTTGTTTGCTCCGCGCTGATTTCTGGTGCTGAAGTAGCTATGTTCGGCTTATCTACGACAGAAATAAAGGAGTTGCAAGATGAGAAAACCGCTAAAAGTTCTATTTTAATCAAACTTCTGGAACGACCAAAAAAGTTGTTGGCCACTATACTAATAGCCAACAATGCTATAAATATTGGTGTGGTTCTATTGTTCAGTGTTATCGGTGATACACTTTTTGAAAATGTCAATAGAATATGGTTTGGTGTACTTTCTGAGCGGTTTCTATTAGAAGTCGTTGTAGCTACTTTTTTAATTTTAATGTTCGGTGAAATTTTACCAAAGGTTTATGCCAATAGAAATAGAATGAGCTTTGCCCATTTTATGGCTTATCCTTTAAGAGTGTTAGATTTTATTTTTTCACCGTTGAGTTTACCAATGCGTTCAGGTACGTTGTTTCTGTACAATAAACTTGGTAAACAGAAATCAAGTTTAAGTGTGGATCAGTTATCGCAAGCATTAGACTTAACTTCTCAAGGCGATACTACCAAAGAAGAAAAAAAGATTTTAGAGGGTATTGTAACTTTTGGTAATACTGACACCAAACAGGTAATGCGACCTCGTATAGATATTTTTGCCCTTAATGAGCAGATGAAATTTCCTGAAGTGCTTGGGGAGATTAAAAAGAATGGATATTCAAGAATTCCGGTTTTTGGCGAGAGTATAGATACCGTAAAAGGAGTGCTGTATGTAAAGGATCTTTTGCCTTATCTAGATAGAAAAACTTTTAATTGGATGTCTTTGATAAGAGAGCCTTATTTTGTTCCTGAGAATAAAAAACTAGATGATCTATTAGGTGAATTTCAAGAGAAGAAAAATCACTTGGCTATAGTTGTTGATGAATACGGTGGTACTTCTGGACTGGTGTCTTTAGAGGATATTATTGAAGAAATTGTAGGTGATATTAGTGATGAGTTTGATGATGAGGATTTAATCTTTTCTAAACTAGATGATTTCAATTATGTATTTGAAGGTAAAACACCTCTTAAAGATTTTTATAGGGTAATTAAGCTAGAGGATAATGAATTCTTTGAGGAGAATAAAGGAGAATCTGAAACCCTAGCAGGCTTTGTATTGGAAAAAGCCGGTAGTTTTCCAAGACGTGGAGAAAAAATAATATTTGAGTCTTATACCTTTGTAGTGGAAGCGATGGACAAGAAAAGATTGAAACAAATAAAAGTAACCTTACCACATGAAGAGTAAGTCATTCGTTAAGTTTTTTGTAGTGTTTTTTTTAATAGTCAGCTGTAAAGATGAGCAAGTGCTGCCTAAGCCGAAAGCAAAAATGCGATTAGAATATCCGCAGGGTAAGCTGGCAGATCTAGAAACAGAGAATTTCAGTTTTAAATATAATCAACTGGCAAATGCAGAGCCAAATGGTGATCAAGCCTATACGATCTCTTACCCAGAGATGAAGGGAGCTATTTTTTTAAGCTATAAAAAGATTAACGGTAATTTATCTCAGTTGATCACTGATTCTAAAAGACTTAGTTACGAACATGCTGCAAAGGCAGATAATATAGTAGAGCAACCGTATGTGAATCCTGATCAGAAAATATATGGTTCTTTATTTGAGGTTCAAGGTAACGCAGCCTCACAATCGCAATTTTTTGTAACCGATAGTACAGAGCATTTTTTAACAGGTTCGGTTTATTTTTATACCAAACCCAATTATGATTCTATTTTACCTGCAGCATCATATCTTCAGAATGATATAAGAGGAATTATTGAAACCCTAAGGTGGAAAAAGTAAAAATTTATGATGACAAAACAAGATTTTTTAGATTGTTATAAACGAATTACTCCATTTGTACACAATACACCTGTACTAACATCAAGGTTGATTGATAAGGAAGTAAATGCTCAGGTATTTTTTAAGTGCGAGAATTTTCAAAGAGCCGGGGCTTACAAAATGCGTGGTGCCACCAACGCTATTTTACAGTTGTCAGAAGAACAAAAGAAAAGTGGAGTGGTAACCCATTCGTCCGGTAATTTTGCCCAAGCCTTATCGTTGGCGGCTCAGAGTGTTGGAGTAACAGCACATATTGTAATGCCCAATACAGCACCTGAAGTTAAAAAAGTTGGAGTAAGGGAGTATGGTGGTAACATATACGAGTGCGAGCCAACGGTAAAAGCAAGGCAATCTTTAGCAGATGAAATAGGAGAGAAAACGGGAGCAACTTTTGTGCATCCTTCAAATGATAATGATGTTATTTTAGGTCAAGGTACGGCAGCATTAGAATTGCTAGAAAAACAACCCGATTTAGATTTTATATTTTGCCCTGTTGGCGGCGGCGGTCTTATTGCCGGATCTGCATTAGCGGTAAAATATTTTGGTCATAACTGTAAAGTTTATGGGGCTGAACCTTTTGAGGCAGATGATGCCTACCGCTCATTACAAAGTGGTAAAATAGAAAGTAACGAAACCACCAACACCATTGCGGACGGATTAAAAACGATGTTGGGAGATAAGAATTTCCCAATAATACAGGAGCTAGTAAGCGGTATTGTTAGAATTACCGAAGATGAGATTGTAACTGCTATGAAATTGGTTTGGGAGCGTATGAAAATAATCATAGAACCCTCTAGTGCTGTAACTGTGGCTGCGGTTTTGAAACAATCAAAAGCACAGCCAGAAGTTTTTCAGAATAAAAAAATAGGCATTATTGTTTCTGGGGGTAATGTAGATCTTTCTAAATTACCTTTTTAGGTATTATTGTTTGCTAAGAATCTCTTCAGCGCGCTCAATACTAGAATTTATATTCTCTTTTACCTGTTGAACTTTCTCTTCTTCTTCATTAAGCCATTTTTTCTTTTCATCGGTAAGCTCTTTACCGTTCATGATTTCATCAGCATCAAAGCGGTCGCCAAAACCTTGCATCCAATCCATCATTGATTTATTGGCTTCTTGAAGATCTTTCATCGCTTTGAATTCAACTGATTCAGCTCCTAATGAATCCGCCATTGGTTTTAATTGGCCTACTAACTTTCCTAAAGTCCCCATTTTTGGCATTACTTCATCATGAATGCTCATTACATTTTCCATTTTAGAAGGCTCTTCTGCTTTTTTGGTTTCTTTACATGATGTGAGCATTAAAAAAGCAGCTAGGGTAAATGTGTATAGTATATTTTTCATTTTAATTGTCTTGTGTGGTAATAGAATTTATTGTGTATTTATAGTCTTTTACTTTTGTGCCGGTGATAATAGTTTTTACCTCTTCAATAGAAATCAAAGTAGGATCAAAAACAATAAGACCATTTTTATTGTCAAAACTAATATCGGCAGAAATAACCCCGTCTCTTTCTTTTAGGTTAGAGGCAATTTTATCTGCACAGCCTTCTTGGCAAGCCATGCCGTCTATTCCAATTTCTACTGAATTTGTTATCCTATTTTCAAGCTTGGTAGTAAAGTTAGATTTTTCTTGAGCTAACGAAATGGAGGTAGATAAGGTGAAAACACTTATAAAGAGAACTAATATTTTAAATTTCATAAGAATAGATTTAATGAATACAAATTATAAGCATATCTGATCATACTGTAAATATACCAAATATGTAAAATGCTTTAGTCAATGTATTTGAAAAATATCTGGATAACAGATTGGTTTAATTAGAAAAAAGCTCACTTTTGTTTTAAAATCATCGGCATTGAAGAATTTAAATCAAAAATGGATTTACCTATTAGTTTTATCACTTATTTGGGGTTCTTCTTTTATACTGATCAAAAAATCTTTAGGAGGGTATACAGCTCTACAAGTAGGCGGGCTAAGAATTGTATTTGCATCGGTACTGTTATTTATATTGGGTTTTAAATCTTTAAAAACACTTTCAAAAAAAGATTGGAAATGGATAACTATTGCCGGACTTTGTAGTTCATTTTTTCCACCATTTTTCTTTGCCTTGGCGCAAACTGAAATAAGTAGCGGAATTACTTCAATATTAAATTCTGTAACACCTTTATTAACTACTTTGGTGGGGTTGGCATTTTTTGGACTTTTTTTAAAAGGTAGGCAGGTTCTAGGTGTTTTAATAGGTTTATTTGGTGCCGTGGTATTAATCGTTGCCGGTATGGAAAATAATGTAGATCAGAATTATTGGTATGCATTGTTCGTTATTATATCCGTTGTGGGTTACGCTTTTAATATCAATATCATTAAAAAGTATTTGTCTCATTTAACCTCCTTAGCTGTAACTACGGCTAGTTTTGGGGTAGCCTTTCTTCCTGCGTTAATTATATTGGTATATTCCGGAGTGTTTCAGCAGTTTGTGGGTAACAGTGCTATGCATGAAGCCGTATGGTATATAATGGCATTGGCTTTTTTAGGTACGGCATTGGCAAATATTCTGTTTAATAAACTGATAAAATTATCTAGTCCGGTATTTGCGGCCTCCGTTACATATTTGATACCACTTGTTGCTGTATCATGGGGGTTTTTAGATGGTGAGAATATTAGTGTTCTTCAGTTGTTAGGCGGGCTCATTATATTATTTGGGGTATGGTTGTTAAATAGAAAAAGACAATAGTTGAGCGGAAATAGTTGTTTCTACTGTAACAAAATGATTTTTAGTTTGTCTTTGTATAGAACTAATCAAAAAAAAGGAAATCATGAAAAAAAGAATAGTAACACTACTGGTGGTGATATTGACAGTTGGTGGAGTTCAGGCACAAGAAAAATCTTACAATGTAAAATCTTTCGACAAATTAATAATTAGTCCACACATAGCAGTGAATTTAGTGGAAGGTGAAGAAGAAAGTGTGGTCATTGAAAATGCAAAAATTTCTTTAGATAAAATAAATGTAGAAGTAGAAGGCAGAACTTTGCGTTTGTATTTAGATGGGGCTAAAGTGGTGACTAAATCTGAGCGAATTTCAACTGATCAATGGCGTGGTAGTAAAGCGCTTTATAATGGCACAATGGCAACTGCAACCGTTACCTATAGAAAGTTAGAAAATTTATCAATAAGAGGAGAAGAGGTTGTGAAATGTAAAAACCTGTTCACTGCAGATGATTTTAAAATGTCTTTGTATGGCGAGGCAAAAGTGTATTTTGATTCGGTTTCTATAGATGAGTTAACAGTAGCTATCTATGGTAGCAGTTATTTGGAAATAGGCGAAGGTGCTGTGGCTAGACAGGTATTTAGAGCTTATGGTGAAAGCGAGGTGAACACGGTAGGTATGATGGCGGAAGAGACTAAGATTACCGCTTATGGCGAGAGTAATTTTAGGGTTAATGTAAAAGATAGGCTAAAGGTAACGTGTTACGGAGAAACCAATGTAAATTATATGGGCAGCCCAGAAGTGGATAAAGGATTAATTTTTGGCGAAGCAACTATTAGAAAAATAGGATAAACCTTAACCTGTAGATTGGAAAACAAAAAACCCGCTTATCAGCGGGTTTTTATTTTTAAACTAAATTATTTTTATTCAAAATCGGTAGGTGATACACCGTCATTGACTTTGATTTCAGAAACTATAAATTCGAAAGATTGAGGCCCTACAGTTTGTATTATTTTAAAAGGAAACATTATGCCTGAAACTTCTTTGTAATCTTCAAAGTTAGAAGTGCTAGAAATTTGTTGTCCTTGCATTTCGGTTACGGTAACCTCTTGTAGTTTAAGTCCGGTTTCGGCATCAAAGAAAGCAGATTTATTTTCTCCAATTTTTAATTTGTAAGCATTTTTATCACCTACCATTTCCATACCTTCTATCGTTACAAACTCATCGTTTACTAATTGAAGTTCAGTGAAAGGAGCAGATTCTTTTTTAATGGCATCCAATTCCTTTTCTTCAAGATCTTTACGCTGACCTTGCATTACCATATAACCGGTATCTCCATTTAGAACTTGTTTGCTTACAGAGTTACCCATCATTTGTACATCTTGCATCAATTGGTCGCTAGATGTTTTTTTGACATTTAAGTCTAGTTTCATTCCTTGCATTTCTGCAGCGGCCATCATGGCCAAGGTGTTTACGCTCTCAAGTTTGTCTTTACCGCCAATAGCTGTTATATACTTTTCAAGTATAGATTTTGCAGATACATTGGTTGGTACGGCAACATCGTAATCAGGAGTTTCAACTCTGTCGGCAGTTTTAGAATAGGCAAGAACCGGAAGTTTCTTTCCTTTATAGTCTATGTTTTGTAGACCAGAAAGAATATCACTGCCTTTGCCAACGACAATTACTCTAGCATTATCTACATTAAAATACTTTTTTGCGGCAGCTTCTACTTCTGCTTTACTAACCTTGTCTAACTTCTCAAGAAATGATTTGTAAAAGTCTTTAGGTAGATTTTCTTTTTCGACATTCAAGGCATATCGAGCAATAGTTTCTGGGTCTTCTAGTGCCATTATGAAACTGCCGGCATAAATCGCCTTGGTAGTTTTTAATTCGTCTTCTGTTACGGGCTTAGTGATAATTTGTTCAAGCTCTTTCAATATTTGAACTACAGAACTATCTGTTACCGTATTTCTTACCTCTACAGAAGCGGCAAATCTAGAAGGACCGTATTTGTCATTTCCTAAAGAGGAATATGCGCCATATGTATATCCTTTATCTTCTCTAAGGTTGAGGTTTAATCTACTATCAGAACCACCACCAAAAATTTGATTCGCCAATAAAGCAGCGATAAAATCGTCATCGCTCATTTTTAGGTTTACAATATTCTGTACCGTAATTTCAGATTGTACCGCATTTGGCATGTCTACAAAGTTAATTTGCGTATTGGGTACGTTCTTAGGTTGAGAATAGGAGAAACTTGGCGGTACGGCTTTTGTCCAAGAAGTAAAGTGTTTCTCGGTTAATGACTTTACTTCTTCAAGGTTGACATCACCAATTACAATTAGGTATGCATTTGCCGGTACAAAATAATCTCTGTAAAACTCCTCAACATCACTAAGGGTTACATTGTTTACGGTCTCTTCGGTAGTAAATTCGCCATAAGGGTGATTTTTACCGTAAGCTAAAGCTCTTTGAACTCGGCTAGAAATTGATGAAACTACTTTCTCTTCAGATTTCAACCCTGTAATAAGTTTATCTTTTTCTTTATCAAATTCCTCTTGTGTAAAATTTGGATAAATAGCGGCATCTGCCATTAGCTCCATCATCCTTGGAAAGTATTTAGAAAGCGATTGGGAATATGCACTTTGAGAGCTAAAATAAAGTCTGGCTCCTAAAAAATCTATTTCTTCATTGAAAGCTTCTTTGGTGATATTTTTAGAACCTAGCCCTAAAAGACTTCCAGTTAAACTTCCTACACCAGCTTTGTTGCCTTCTAATATTGGCGGGTTATCAATAGATAATTGCATAGAAACTCTAGGTAGTTTGTGATTCTCTACAACAAGTACCTTTAAACCATTGTTGAGGTTGAATGATTGCGGTACTCCTAAATTAATTTCGGGAGCTGGTCCTGGTTTGGGCATGACTGTGCGGTCTACCTGTGCTTGTACGGCAATAAAGGAGAATAGTGTTAATAGTAATATATATGTATTTTTCATAATCATTTTTAGTTTGCAGAATTTTGTTCAGGTAAATATTCTAGAACCAATCTTTGGTTGGGCTTTAAATATTTGTTGGCTACTTCTTTAATTTCTTCTCTTGTAATAGATCTGTAAACTTCTATTTCTTTGTTGATAAGAGATGTATCTCCATAAAGGGCATAATAATCTGCAAGCGATTCTGCAATACCTTCTATACTAGAATTACTGTTTACAAATCGGTTTTCAAACTTGTTCTGTAGTTTTTGATAATCATTTTCAGAAATAAGGTCATTTCTCAATTTCTCAACTTCAGTTTCAATAGAAGTATTAAGTGTGCTCAAGCTGGTTTCACCCACCGGAAGTGCAAAAACAATATACATACCGTAATCTTCTAAGGTTACCGGTATGGCACCGATTTGTAATGCCTGCTTTTCTTCATCTACCATTTTCTTGTAAAGCTTTGAAGATGGTCCGTCAGATAAATAGGTAGAAATCATTTCTAGTACTTGGCTATCTCTATTTTTTAGACCGGGAGTTCTATAAGCAATCATAGTAGCCGGTATTTGAATGTTAGAGTCGTAAGCCTTTGCATTAATTTCTGTGGTGATAGGATTTTCTTTTGGAAAGCTTCTTGTAATTTCTGCTCCCTTGGGGATATCCTTAAAATAATCTGAAATCAACTTTTTGGCATTTGCGGTTTCAAAATCTCCTGCAATAACCAAAACGGCATTGTTGGGAGAGTAGAATTTTTTCTGGAAAGCTTTGAATTCATCTAGAGTAGCGGCATCTAAGTCTGCCATTTTTCCAATAACAGTTTCTTTATAAGGATGGCTTTTAAATAGATTCTTTTTAATGTTTTCTATGAATTTGCCATAAGGAGAATTATCAACGCGAAGTCTTTTTTCTTCTTTGACTACTTCATTTTGCGTGTCAACACCTTTTTGGTTGATAACGGGGTGAAGCATTCTTTCAGATTCTAGCCAAAGACCTAATTCTAAATTGTTAGAAGGAAAAACTTCATAGTAGTAAGTTCTATCTTCATTGGTAGTGGCATTACCTGATCCGCCGTTTGCAGATACTATCTTATCCCATTCTCCCTTTTCAATATTTTCTGTACCCTCAAAAAGCAGGTGTTCAAAAAAGTGTGCAAAACCTGTTCTTTGTGGGTCTTCGTCTTTAGAACCTACGTGGTAGAATACGGAGATGGAAATAATAGGGGCAGTGTTATCTTGATGTAAAATAACGTGTAAATCGTTTTCAAGGTTGTACTCTTCGTAGGCAACCTCTTGTGCAAGTCCGGCAAATCCAAAAACGGATAGTGCCGAAACCAGTAGTAATTTCATTTTCATTTAAATTGTTTTAGGTTAGTGTTTACTTGTTCTTTCTTGTTAGTGTGTATTTAGATTAAAATGTTACACTCATCAACAATTTTGTAAGAACAATCTTCAATATATGAATTCTTTAACATTTATAATTTTATTATGTTTTGTTTATTGATTATATTAAAAGTCTAAACAAAAATATATTCGTTATGAAAAATTATACCTTACCTCTTAGATTTGGTGTTGCCGCCAGTGGTTCTTTAATTGCTTATTTTCTAATACTATCGTTACTTGGTCTACATGTGAATGTTTTTTATAGTTTATTCAATGCTGTAATCACAGGTTTTGCCATTTTTGAAGCGATCAAGTATTATAAGTTAAAAAAGGGTAGTGAATTTAGTTATGCAGGTGGTTTTATGGCAGGTTTGATAACCGGTGGTATAGCAACGTTAATTTTCACCATCTTTTTTGCGTTTTATTCTACTGAGTTGCAGCCAGGTTTTTTAGAAGAATTATCTACAAGATGGGCAAACACATATAGAAGTTTTGAAGCCATTGTTTTTTTGGTCGTAGCAACTATGGGTTTTACCAGTAGCATTGTTTTGACCCTTGCATTTATGCAACTATTTAAGACTTCGAACACTACATTGGTGCAACGTGTTTAAAAATCGTAAAAAAGGCTTGTAAATTCACGATTAAGATCTATATTTGCACCCGCCTATGGAAAAAATCCATCAGGTTTAATCATTACATTTAACAATATGTACGCAATTGTAGAGATGGCAGGGCAGCAATTTAAAGTTGCAAAAGACCAGAAAGTGTACGTTCACCGTTTACAAGCAGAAGAAGGTAAGAAAGTTACTTTTGACAATGTTCTTCTTTTAGCTGATGGATCGAACGTTACTATCGGCGCCCCGGCTATAGACGGAGCCGCAGTAGAGGCTAAAGTCGTTAAACACCTAAGAGGTGACAAAGTAATCGTTTTTCACAAGAAAAGACGTAAAGGTTACAGAAAGAAAAATGGACATCGTCAATCTCTTACAGAGATTGTAATTGAATCTATTATTTCTAAAGGAGCAAAGAAAACTGAAACTAAGAAAGCTGAACCAAAGGCTAAAAAAGTTGAAGAAAAAGCAGCTCCTGTAGCAGCACCAAAAGCAAAAGCAAAGAAAGCTAGCGCTAAAGGTGATGATTTGAAAAAAATTGAGGGTATCGGTCCAAAAATCGCTGAAACCTTAAATGGTGCAGGTATTTCTACTTTTGCTGAATTAGCAAAAACAGACGCAGCTAAAATTTCTGAAATTATAGCAGACGTACGTGGAAATCACGTAACTGACACATGGCCAAAGCAAGCGCAATTAGCTGCTGACGGTAAATGGGACGAGTTACAAAAATGGCAAGACGAATTAGACGGTGGTGTAGCTAAATAAGCTGTACCATTAAAGTATAATAATATTTAAAACCTCAGACAATGGCACATAAGAAAGGTGTAGGTAGTTCGAAAAACGGTAGAGAATCAGAATCGAAACGATTAGGAGTTAAGATTTATGGTGGTCAAGCTGCTATCGCTGGTAACATTATCGTTAGACAGCGTGGAACAAGACACAATCCTGGTGAAAATGTTTACGCAGGAAAAGACCATACATTACACGCACGTGTAGATGGTTTAGTAAAGTTTACCAAAAAAGCTGGTGGAAAATCATTTGTTTCCATAGAGCCTTTTGAAGCATAAGCTTTAAACAAATTATTTAAAAAACCCTCTTCAGCAATGAAGAGGGTTTTTTTATACTATTATTTTAAATAGAGTCAGCAAACTCTATATTCTTGGAGAGTTGTGGATGTAGAAGTAGGGTATTGATTAATTGAATGTTAGTATTCTGCTCTTTGTTCCGAATAACTTTTAAAGAGCCTCCGTAAGTACCACCGTGTTCTTCGTAATTGTCAATATAAAAGTTATGCTTTTTAATATATAAATCCTTTAATTCTATTTGCTTATTATCAATCAGTTTAATCAAATTTTTTGGACAATTGTCAATAAGAGTTTTTTGTTTTTCATCAAGGTAATGCACACCAGGTATGAGTGCTCGTTCTTTGAACTCTAGTTTTATTAATTTTTTTCCTTTCGGTACATAATTTTTAGTATGTCTTTTGTGAGCTTTTAAATGCTCCAATAACGTTTTTCTTAAATCGTTATGATAGGTATTCCGCAGTGCATCTAATTCTAACTTAATATTACCCGGAATTGCTTTTTCAATAGTTTCTCGCCAATTACATAAAATTGGTAAGTGTTGTTTGATTAGGTAATCTAAATAACTCTCAATTTCTTTTATTTTTTGAATTTTCCCTTTATTCTCATCATCGAAATAAGAGATTCTAAGCTTTTCATTATGCTCTTGCCATTCTATATATTTCTTAAATTGTTGTTCGCTTAATATAGATTTTTTAAAAGATTTTTCTAACTCCCATTCTTCAAACTCGCTCAAAATTTCTCCACTAGAATCTTTACTGGTTTTGTTTTCTCTGTAATTATAAATTAGCTCGGCTTGCTCGTTTGTTAAATTTAGAGATTCATTCATATTAACTATCAATTCTATTTGATCTTTTAGAATCCAATCTTCATTTAATTGATCTAGCCTATAAAACTCTTTTAATTGTTCTTGGTTTAGAAAAGTTTTTAATTTTTCATAGGCTATTTTTAAATATACTTTACGCCTATGATTTATTGTATAATCTTCTACTTTGTAACCAGATTTATCATTTGTTTCCCATTGAATTTTTTGCAGTATTTCTTGAAGTTCTACTAATTTATTGTCACTCAGTTTCAAAGAAGCGTATTCCTTTTTTTTGATTTCAAATCTTCTCTTTTTGAAATCATGTTTTTTGTTATCCCTTTTTAACTCTTGTTTTATTTCTCTGAATTGACTTCTTTGTTCATCGTTTAATTTTCTATAAATGGCCTTATAATAACGCGAGCGTTCTATTTTTTCGTCATAATCAGGATCAATACTCCATGCATAATCTTTAATCCACTTATAGGTTAATTCATCAATTTCAAGAATCTGTTGTTTAGATAGGTTTAACTGCTCACCATACTGATCTGTAACTGTTATTGTGTTCTTAATTTTAGGATGTGCCATATGGTAAGAATGTAATTAAGAAAGTGATTCACTTTAAATATAAATAATTTAGAGCAGTTACAATAACTTCTCTCCAATCTCAAACCACGTATTCACACGTTCAAATCCTTCGGTGTTTACATTGTGTGGCGAGGTAAATTGAAGGCTTCTGCCCTCAAAAGTTTCTAAGTTAAAACTACGGTCATCTATTAGGATATCTCCCTTTAGAATGTGTTTATGACCGCAAAGAATTCTATTCTGCCAAGGTAAAAAAGGAAAGTGTTCGTCTAGCCATTCACTTTTTTCTTCTAAAGAATTTGGGAATTGCATGGCGGCAGATGCTATGTAAACTTCATGTTTATCAGCAAGTTGAGATAATATTTCTTGACTGCCTGCAATAGGTTTTAGATTTCTGAAAAAGCCTCTTCTGGTGGCGTGTTTGCGAACACTATCTTGATGTGCCTCTGGCACCATACGCCATACTTCTGTGCCAGAGCATAAATCTTTAGTGAGTTCTCCATTAAATTCTGTATTGTAAATTTCTATATGGGCGCCGTAGGTATCTGCAATTACCTCGTCCATGTCAACAAATAGTATCATAAATATTTTCTCGATTTAAATGAAAGCTTTGGTGTAAAAAATCAACTTTCCATTGAAGAATTAAAACTAAGAATTTAGAAATTAAATGTACAGACTAAAACATCTATAGGGTTAATAATAAAACGTTTAGGAGAAAGCTTATGGATAGTCTCACTCTATTTTGCGAATCTAATTCTAAACAATTAAAATCATGAAAAAATCAGTTATCTGTGTCGCAATGGCAAGTACATTATTATTCTCTAGTTGCTTAGGGTCATTCAGTGCTTTCAATAATTTAAAAGATTGGAATCAAGGACTGTCTGAAAGTAAATTTGTGAACAACCTTGTGTTCTGGGGCTTAAATATTATACCTGTCTATGGTTTGTTCTTTTTAGGAGATGCTGTTATCTTTAACGTAATAGAGTTTTGGGGCGGTTCTAATCCAATTGCGATGGAAGAAGGAGAGTCAGAAACTCAAATGGTAGAAAGAGATGGTAATACCTTTGAAATGACCGCAACTAAAAATAGAATGCAGGTAACCGTAGTTGACGGACCTAAAAAAGGAAAGAAAATTGATTTGGTCTACAAGCCAGGTGATAAATCATGGAATGCCGTTAGACCTAATGGTGAGATAATAAAACTATCATCTTTCGAAGAAGGGTTTTATATCGTTTATATGCCCAACGGAAAAGAAGTAAAAATTAATCCGTTAAGTTCCAAAGAAGAAGGTTTGGCTCAAATTAAAGAACAAACAGACTGTTATTATTTAGAGGGTATGTTGGCAGAGAATAACTAATCCGAAGAAATAAAAAGCATAAAAAAAGGTCCTGATAAATATCAGGACCTTTTATAGTTTCTAAAACTAATGTTTAGTATCTGTAATATTCTGGCTTAAAAGGACCTTCAACCGTTACACCAATGTAATCAGCTTGGTAATCTTTTAATTCGGTAAGTTCAGCTCCTAAACGAGATAAGTGAAGTTTAGCAACCTTCTCATCTAAATGCTTAGGCAACATATAAACTTCATTCTTATAATTGGCACTGTTTTTCCAGAGCTCAATTTGAGCTAGTGTCTGGTTTGTAAATGAGTTACTCATTACAAAACTAGGGTGACCAGTAGCACAACCTAAGTTTACTAATCTACCTTCAGCCAATATGATCAAATCCTTACCGTTGATTGTATATTTATCAACCTGTGGCTTAATTTCATCTTTAGTATTACCATGGTTTTTGTTCAACCACGCCATATCAATTTCATTGTCAAAATGACCAATGTTACAAACGATAGCTTTATCCTTTAAAGCTTCAAAATGTTCAGCTCTAATGATATCTTTATTTCCTGTAGTAGTGATTACGATATCAGCGTTACCAATAACGTTTTCCAGTTTTTTAACCTCAAATCCGTCCATACAAGCTTGTAATGCACAAATTGGGTCAATTTCGGTAACGGTAACAATAGAGCCGGCACCTTTAAAAGAAGCTGCGGTACCTTTACCAACATCGCCATAACCTGCAACAACAACACGCTTACCAGCAAGCATAGTATCTGTTGCTCTACGTATAGCATCAACAGCACTTTCGCGACATCCGTATTTGTTATCAAATTTAGATTTAGTAACAGAATCATTAACGTTTATGGCCGGCATAGGTAAAGTTCCATTCTTTACACGCTCGTATAAACGGTGAACACCTGTTGTGGTTTCTTCAGAAAGACCTTTGATTTCCTCTGCCATTTCAGGATATTTATCCAATACCATATTGGTAAGATCACCACCATCATCCAAGATCATGTTTAATGGTTTTCTATCCTCACCAAAGAACAAAGTTTGTTCAATACACCAATCAAACTCCTCTTCGTTCATTCCTTTCCAAGCATATACTGGAACACCTGCAGCTGCAATAGCCGCTGCGGCTTGATCTTGGGTAGAAAATATATTACATGAGCTCCAAGTAACATCTGCACCAAGAGCGGTCAATGTTTCAATAAGAACTGCAGTTTGTATCGTCATATGAAGACAACCGGCAATACGGGCACCTTTAAGTGGCTGCTCATCTTTATATTCTTCTCTCAATGCCATTAATCCTGGCATTTCAGCTTCTGCTAACTCAATTTCTTTTCTTCCCCAATCGGCAAGGGTGATATCCTTAACCTTATAAGGCACATACGGAATAGTTTTCGTGCTCATATCTTTATTATTTTATACTTTCGTTTATCTGTGTACAGCAATTTTTAATTCTTGCAAAGGTACGAATAACACGAAGAAACCCATGCCGCTTTACAAAACTATAACAGTAAATGAAGAAACCTCCTTAGCTATTTGGAAGGTTGAAGAGACCGAAGAAAATCTTTGGGAGGGTATTGAGCTTACGCCTTATTGTCAAAATAGATTTGACGGCATGAAATCTGAACTTCATCGTAAGGCGTTTTTGAGTATTAGGCACTTGCTTGCTAAATATGGTTATACCGATGCAGATTTGATTTATGATGAAAATGGTAAGCCACATTTAAAAGACGGTAATCTTATTTCTATAACGCATTCTCATAATTTTACCGGCATCATCATAAGTTCAAGTGAACATGTTGGTATAGATATTGAAATGCAGCGCGATAAAATACTACGTATAGCACATAAATTTACTCCTTTTGAGGAGTATAAAACTTTAGCGAATACCGCCGCGGTGGTTAGAAAGTTGACCATTGTGTGGGGGGCAAAAGAATCGCTCTATAAAATTTATGGACACAGGGGTGTTAGTTTTTTACATCATATTAATGTGCAAGACTTTAAGTTTGATGCTAATAAGACTACCGCTCAGATTATTTTTCAAGGAAATTTGTCCAATTATAAGATACGATTTCTAGAATTTGAAGCGTTTACATGCGTTTATGCTACAAGAGATAAAGAATAAATAAATATAATATAGCTTACTTTAAATGGATATATCAGTAGAATTGACATTTTCACCATTGCAAGATGATTTTGAACAACACATTATAGATTTTATAAAAAAACTACGGGAGTCTGGCTTAACCGTACTTGAGAATCCGTTAAGCACACAGGTATACGGAACTTATGACGAGGTAATGACAGTTTTAAATACCGAAATCAAAACAGCATTTGAGCTTATGGATCGCGGACTATTGTTCATGAAAATAGTTAAATCTGATAGAAGCGACTATGAGCCCCATTTTTGATTATCTCTTTGGTCAATATGCCGAGTATGATACATTAGATGTCGTTCTAGAAATAGTAGCGGTAATATTTGGTTTGCTATCGGTTTGGTTTTCCAAACAGAATAAAATTTTAGTGTACCCTACTGGTTTGATCAGCACTTCTATATTCGTGTACCTATTGTTAAAATGGGGGTTATTAGGTGATATGATGATCAATGCCTACTATTTTATAATGAGTTTATATGGTTGGTATATTTGGACAAGAAAAGTAGATTCAGAGCACTATACGCCAATAACAAGGGTGACCAGGAAAGAAAATATTACCTCGATTTTCATTTTTATAAGTACAATTTTTTTTGTTTTTACGGTATATCAAGTTTTTGATAAATGGAATAGCTGGACGGCTTATGTTGATACCATAACAACAGCTATATTTTTTGTGGGTATGTGGCTGATGGCCAAAAGAAAAGTAGAAAATTGGATATATTGGATTATTGGAGATTTAATATCTATCCCATTATACTTTTATAAAGGATTTACGTTTACTAGTTTTCAGTATCTCATTTTTACAATATTGGCCTTTTACGGGTATAATGCATGGAAGAAAAATACAGACAAGAACCTTCAGATGTCTTAAAAGTGGTTCTCTTTGGACCAGAATCTACAGGTAAGACAACATTGTCAGAGCAATTAGCAAGGCATTACCATACAGTTTGGGTGCCAGAATATGCTAGGGACTATTTGCAAGATAAATGGAACAATGAGCGAAAAACTTGTGAACCGCACGATCTGCTACCTATTGCTGCAGGGCAAATGCGTATGGAGAATAATTTGACAAAAAAAGCTACGGATATTCTTATTTGTGATACGGATCTTTTAGAAACCAAGGTTTATTCAGAGGCGTATTATATTGGTAATTGTGATCCGGTATTAGAAAAGTATGCCTTAGAGAATACATATGATCTCTATTTGTTGACCTATATAGATATTCCTTGGGAAGCAGATGACTTAAGGGATAAGCCAGATGAAAGAGAGCAAATGTTCAATTATTTTAAGGACACTTTAGAAAAATACGATAAAAATTTTATTACCTTGAAGGGGAACAAAAAAGAACGTTTACAAAAAGCCATTAACCATATAGATAAGTTATTACATAAATGATTGAACTTACAGATAAAGATTTAAAACAATTAGAGGAAAAAGGAATTTCTAAAGAGCAAATGTTGGGTCATATCAACACGTTCAAAGAAGGTATTCCTTTTGTGAAATTAGAGAATGCCGCGGTAATAGGTAATGGTATTCTAAAGTTTTCTGATGCAGAAGAGAAAGAATTCATTGCATTTTATGATTCTAAACTAAAAGGACTTGATATTTTAAAGTTTGTACCGGCTTCTGGTGCTGCTTCTAGAATGTTCAAAGCTCTGTTCAGCTTTTTAGGTGCTTATAATCCTGCAGAAGAAACGTTAGATGCATATTTGTCAAGAACTAATGACAAGGATATAAAAAAGTTCTCTGAAGGCTTGGAGCGTTTTCCGTTTTACCAAAAGGTGATGGATAGAATAGCTGTAAAATCTGATTCTCAAGGAGAAAAGGTATTTAGTTTCATTTCTGAGCTTTTAGGTGAGAATGCACTTAACTATGGTTTTTTTCCGAAGGGATTATTACCATTTCATAAATATGAATCTTCTGCGGCAACTCCTTTTGAAGAACATTTAAAAGAAGGCGCTTTGTATGCAGGTTCTAACGGTAAGGCAAACCTACATTTTACAATTTCAGAACAGCATGAAGAAATGTTTGGTGAAGAATTTAAAGCCTCTGGACCTAAAGTTTCTGCTGATACAGGTATTACCTATAACGTAGACTATTCGTTTCAAAAACCTTCTACAGACACCTTGGCGGTAGATATGGATAATAAGCCGTTTAGAAATGAAGATGGTTCTGTATTGTTTAGACCAGGAGGTCATGGAGCCCTGATCCAAAATTTAAACGAACAGGATGCCGATGTTATTTTTATAAAAAACATTGATAACGTTGCCGTTATGAAAGATGCTAAGGCGGTTGCCGATAGTAAAAAAGTTTTGGCAGGTGTACTTTTAAAAGAACAGGAAAAAGCTTTTGAATATGCTGCATTACTTGATAAGGAAGATGTAGACGATGCACAAATTGAAGAAATCAGAAACTTTTTGGTTACGAACTTGAACGTTCGTTTCTCAGAAGACTTTGATTCAAAATCTAATAGCGAAAAAATATCCGTATTAAAGGATAAGATTAATAGACCTATTCGTATTTGCGGTATGGTAAAGAATGAAGGTGAGCCAGGTGGTGGTCCGTTTTGGGTAACCAATGGTAAAGGAGAAGTTTCTTTACAGATTATAGAATCTGCCCAAATAGATATGGATAATCAACAACAGTCAGACTTACTAAAGAATTCTACTCATTTTAATCCGGTAGATTTGGTGTGTGCTGTTCGTAATTATAAAGGTGAGAAATACGACTTGTTGAAGTTTGTTGATGAAAAGCAAGGTTTTATAACGGGTAAGACTAAAGATGGCAAAGAGTTAAAAGCTCTTGAGCTTCCCGGTTTATGGAATGGTGCAATGGCATTTTGGAATACAATTTTTGTAGAAGTGCCTTTGGTGACCTTTAATCCTGTAAAAAGTGTAGTAGATCTTTTAAAAGATTCACATCAGGCTTAAAACATAATATCTAGTATCGTATAAAAAAGTGTGTAGTTTCTACACACTTTTTTTGTTTACACACATTTTTACCCACTATATAAAATATTTGAATAAATATAAATAATTGATATTAAGTATTTTACGAGTAATGAGAAGGCAAATTATTCAGTGGCACAGTTTTCCTAATATATTTTACAAGAATGTTTAATTTAATAAAAGTAAATATGAAAAAATTAGTTTTTGCCACAGCTTTAGCCATCGGTAGTTTAACAATAGGTACTGCCGCTACTCCAATTATATTTCACGACGGTATAATGGAAGATATCTTTTTACAAGACTATACAGAAGTAGCTGCTTCTGATCTGCCAACACCAATTGTAAATGCTTTAGCAACAGATTATGAAGGTGCAATGTTGAACAAGGCATACGTAGATGATGAAAATAATTACAAATTAGAAATTACTACACAAGACGGAGTTTCTAGTGTTCTTTATGCAGATGCAGAAGGTAACTGGTTAAAAATGTAATAATTAGAAGTTTGAGTTAGTTGTTTGTAAAAAGCTGCCTAGGCAGCTTTTTTACTTTCAAAAATTTAAAATTTCGTTGATTAATAATCCATATGTAAGATTACTCCGTAAGTATTCTAAGATTGAGAGTTGTTAACGATTAAATTATTAAGCATGAAAAATTACGCATTACTAGTATTCTTAACTTTAGGAATAATGTTTAACGCAACTGCAAAAGCTAGTTCAGATATAGTTAAAGCAGAAATTATAATTCATACGGCAGACGAATACGTAAAAATAAAGTCAAGCGAATTAACACCTCCGGTGATTGAAGAAATATTAAAGCAGTACCCAACGTCTAAACTTGGTGGTGCTTTTAAAAATGATAAAGGAGAATTCAAATTAATCATGGTACTTAAAAGCGGTACAAGAAAGACTGTATATATAGATCAGCACGGTAATTGGATGAATAAAAAATAGTCTGCTTCATAGGCAGAAATAAAAAAAACTGCTAGCTGCAGTTTTTTTTTATTTAAAATGTGACCTATCAGAAAATGTTGTGTCTAAATAAGTGAAGCAAGTTATGAAACTATGGTCACATTAATATTTATTTTAAGCTTAAGCACAGTTTTGATTTTTTCATTAGGTGTAATATCAAAATTATGTTGGGAGAAATAAATTAGAAAAATATCACTTTCGCGTAAACACTAACCGTTAACTATGAAAGTGCCACCAGATAATTGTATTTGAAATAATCCCCCAGATTAGCATTGCCAATTTTAGTTGTTGTTGAATTGATTGAGGTGTTGATTTAAAGTTTTAAGACAAAAGTTTGATAGGTGGTTTGAGGGGGGCTGCAAATTGCAGCTCCTTTTTTTTTACACGTAACTTAATGCAAAGCTCGCTTTTTGGTGATAAACGAATTGAGTAAAAATTACACAATAGTAATTATTAGGTACAATTTTACACAGTTACTAAGATGATATGTAAAATATAAAACACTGATAATCAATGGTTTTTATATCAAATGTTTTTATGGCATTCTTTTTTCTTTGTTAATAGTATTGATATGTATTATTAACTTAAATATAAAAAAGATGAAGACTTTATTTTTATTAGGAGCAATGACATTAGGAGGTTTTACAATGAATGCGCAAGAAGTACTAATTTCAGAAAATGGAATACAGCATAACCAAGTAAATGAAATTTCAATTGTAGCAGAAGATTTTGAAGAGATTTCTGTTGCAGAAGTACCACAGGCAGTATCAAATGCTATATCTAAGAATTTTCCAACGGCAAATTTAGATAAGGCATATACGAACGAAAAGAAACAATATAAGCTTGTGTTATCTCTTGAAGACGGTACACAAGGTACAGTGTATTCAGATGAAGAAGGTAATTGGATAGATATGTAGTTATAAAGAAACTTGTTTGTTCAAGTTGGTTTGGTCAGGAAAGGATAGCTTAATGCTATTCTTTCCTTTTTTTATGTTCTTTTTTAAATTAATGCTATAAAGCTTTATGATAATTTTAAAATACAAATAGTCGGCTTATGGTATTTTTACGTAGATACTAAGAACACCGAACTGACTATGACAAAAATACTAATCATTGAAGATGATACTTCATTTGCCCAAATGCTTCAAAAGTTTTTAGCAAGAAATAGTTATGATGTAGTACTAAGTCATACCGGGTTAGATGGTGAAAAACAGCTAAAAGATCAAGATTTTCAATTAGTGATTACCGATTTGCGTCTGCCAGATTATGACGGAATTAAATTGGTTTCTAAGCTAAAAGGAGAAATTCCGGTAATTGTAATGACAGGTTATGCAGAGGTGTCTACAGCAGTAAAGGCAATGAAGATGGGGGCTTATGATTATATCTCCAAGCCATTTACACCAGATCAAATGTTGTCGGTTATTGATGGAGCATTGAATTCTAGACCAGTAATTGCTAAAGAAGCCACTAAAGAAAATTCTAAAGCCAGTGCGCCTATTGAAAAAAGTGGAGCTAATTCTGAACATTTACTTTTAACCAGTGACGCCACTCAAAAGTTAGAAGAGCATATAATTCTGGTTGCTCCTACAGATATGTCGGTTTTAATTATTGGAGAAAGTGGTACGGGTAAAGAGGTTACGGCGAAGGCTATTCATCAGAAAAGCACAAGAAATGAAAAGCCCTTTATAGCACTTGATTGTGGGGCAATACCAAAAGAATTGGCGGCAAGTGAGTTTTTTGGACATATAAAAGGAAGTTTTACTGGCGCGGTTGCTGATAAAATTGGGAGTTTTGAAGCGGCAAATGGCGGAACATTATTCTTAGATGAAGTTGGTAATTTATCTTATGAAAATCAAATACAATTATTAAGAGCTTTACAAGAACGAAAGATTAAAAGAATAGGCAGTAATACAGAAATACAGGTCGATGTTAGAATTTTATCGGCTACGAATGAAGATTTAAAGGCAGCAGTTGAAAAAGGTAATTTTCGCGAAGATTTGTACCATAGGTTAAATGAGTTTTCATTGCAAATTCCTGCTTTGAAAAACAGACATGGAGATTTACCGGTATTAGCCACTCATTTTTTAGAAAAGTTCAATAAAAAGTTGAACAAGCAAATCTTAGATTTCTCAGATGAAGTTTGGGATATTTTTAAAGCATACAATTGGCCAGGTAATATACGTGAGTTGCAAAATGTCGTTCAACGTGCGGTATTACTGACCACTACTGATAAAGTGCAGGCAAATACGTTACCGTCAGAATTAATAAACCCTGTTTTAGAAACTGTGGAATTAGGTAGTCTTTCAAAAGCGGATTTTGAAAAAGAGCAAATTGTAAATGCCTTAAAACGCACCAATTATAATAAATCTAAAGCAGCAAAATTGTTACAAGTAACCAGAAAGACACTTTATAATAGAATCAATTATTATGATTTGGATTTGTAATTTTTTTTGAAAATATATCAATCAGATTTTCAATTCCCTTCTCTAGCTTTTTGAATTTTTTCATTACTTCATTATGACTAATTTCATCATTTTTCAATACTTCAAATACCTCTAAAATAGGTATAGCGTTTTGTATTTCTAATTGACGAAACATTGGAAGCATTTTATGGGCAATTTTGTTCAATTGTTCAATGTCATTATCAGTTGCAGCAGTATGAAGATGTTGAAGGTTTTCTTCGGTATCTTTCCTGAAAATAAATAACACTTCGTCAATAGCATTTTGGTCATCACCCAAAAACAACTTTAAGTTATTTAAACTGAATAATTCGTCTTTATCGTCTACAAATACACTTGGTGAATAGCTTTCAAGTTCAGTGGGTTGATTAAATAAATCGTTCAGTTTTTGAACTAAATCGGTTTTTGAAAATGGTTTGCGTAGAAGGTTAGTAAATCCTTTTTCTGTGAAATGCTCTAATGATAAATCTCGTCTACCGGTCATTGCCAAGATGGGTTGATTATGGTAGTTGTTGCGCAAGCCAGATTTTAATTGGTTTACGATGTCATAACCGGTAACGTTCGGCATTTCTATATCTGTCAAAACCACATCGAATTCATAATCTTCTTGAGTTGTATATTCGTTGAAATCTGAAAATAACCTAGCTTCGATTCCTACAGATTTTAGCATTTCGCCAATAAGTTTTAATAGTGATGCATCATCATCAAAAACAATCATTTTAATATCTTCTAATACTATGGTTTCATGAGGTGTTTCTTCTAATTCTTTACCAAATTCAATAGGTATTTCAAGAATAAAAGTACTGCCTATGTTAATATCACTTTCCAATAAGATGTTACCTTGAAGTAGTTCTGTGAGTTTTTTGGTAATGGTAAGTCCTAATCCGTAACCGCCATATTTTTTTTCGGTATCGTTTTCTGCTTGTATAAACTCTTTAAAAATTAGCTTTTGCTTCTCTTTAGAAATCCCTATTCCTGTATCGGCTATTTGTAGTTTAAGGTATTTACGTTTTTCTTTATCCACTATGCTTCCAGTCAAGGTAATAGTACCTTTTTCGGTGAACTTGTACGCATTTCCTAAAAGGTTAGATATTATTTGTCTTAAACGAAAAGCATCCGAAATTACAGTTTGTTTTAAAGAATCATCCAGATTTAAAATCAATTCAATATCCTTATTTAGGTATTGCGTTGAAATATTTTTAGAACTTTCCTGTATTAATTTATCGGCTCTAAATTTGTCATGCTTTGTAACCATTTTGCCAGCTTCTAACTGAGAAAAATCAAGCAAATCATTAACTAAGTTGTTTACGTATAAAGTGGCAGATTTTATATGTGAAATATATTCTTTGTTATCCTTAAGATTATTACTTTCTTCAATAATATTGGTGTAGCCACTGATGGTATTTAAAGGGGAGCGTAAATCATGGCTTACAGTAGCAATCAACTGCTCTCTACTTTTTAATAACGATTCTGAGTATGACTTTTCTTTTTCTAGTTTCTCTCTATATAAGTTAGCTTTCCAAAAATCTCTATTGAGAATAAATGTAAAGATTCCCACTACTAAAAAACCAAGAATAGCAGCAATAACAGCTAGTCTAATACTTCTTTTCAATAATGTTTCTTTTTTTATCGAACTTGCTAAGCTGTTCATGATAATCTCTTGCTCAAAAGAAGAAAGAATAGTGCGCAATTGCTGAGAGAGTTCAACATCTGTTCTATTAATGTTGGTTTCACGAACCGCTAAAGAATTTTCATTAATGGTGTTTTCTTGTTGTACATCTTTTAATAGATTTTTAGAGACTTGAACAACGCTGTCTATAGTCTGAGCATTCTGTTTAGGGTCGCCATCTGCAGGTACATTGGCATTTAAATAATCTGCAACCTTTTTTATGGCGCTTTGTGCTTTTGGAGAAAGTTCTTCAAGATTTGGAGCCAGCCCTTCAGGTTTAATAATACCCAAAGATTCCTCTAACTTATCAAACTCCTTTAAGGCTGAATTTATGGCTGTACCTGTTTGATCCTTTAGTCTAATGGAGCGTAATGCATTTATATTGGTTACTTTTTTGTTGAGTAAAGAGCTTAAGCTATCTAAAAGTCCACGTTGATGTTCACTTTCTGTAAGTGCTTTTAATTCTTCGATATGGGTGTGTAGCGAATCTATTTTATTCTCATAAGCTTTAAAGTTGATTCTGCTTTTTGTTTGTAAGGCTAGTTTAGATAGGCTTTCCGCTTCATATAATTGAGCAAGAAAAGAATTGGTTTTAAGTAGTTTATTGTCATTTTCAGAGGTTTGCTCAGCGGTTATATAATCTTGTACTTCATTGTAGATGTAATAAGAGGCTATGACTCCTAGAACAATCAGTAGCAAATAGCTAATGGTAATCTTAAGTGTGAATTTATTTTTATTTGAATTCATAGAGTGTTATAATACTGGTAATATAAGTACGATAAAACTGAGGGAAGAAGTTCTAAAATGATGTTAATTAAACAAGTTGTTATTTTTTTAAATTTATTTATGAGAGTTTAAATAACTGCATTACATTTGCCGCATCTCAAAGGGGTGCCGAGTTCTAATTTTGGAACAAAGCTGAGATTATACCCAAAGAACCTGGGCAGGTAATGCTGCCAAGGGAAAGTCCAAAAAGTTTATTTTAATTTTTTGGAATAAGATTATATATGGGCATTTTACTCATATGTAATCTTTTGGAAATGGAGCTTAGTTGCTCAAAAATCAATTTTAATTTTAGAATAATAGCCCCTTTTATTCGTATTTATTTTACGAATGAAACTATCTATTTTCACAATTGCGGCGTTTTTAGCGCTAAGTATGGGTGTCTGTGCCCAAGAACAGGAAACTGACTCTTTAGAGGGTAAAAAAGTGGTATTGGACGAGGTATTCGTCTCGGCAATTAGGGTAACCAAAGAATCTCCGGTTACATTTTCAAATCTTACAAAAGAGGATATTAAACCTAGAAATTTGGGTCAGGATATTCCCGTTTTAATGAATTTTTTACCATCTGTGGTAACCACTACAGATGCGGGTGCCGGTGTAGGGTACACTGGTCTTCGAGTAAGGGGTAGCGATGCTACACGTGTAAACGTTACTATTAACGGCATACCTTACAACGATGCCGAATCTCAAGGTACGTTTTGGGTAAATATGCCAGATTTTGCTTCTTCAACAGAAAGCTTACAATTACAACGTGGGGTAGGTACATCAACAAATGGAGCAGCTGCTTTTGGAGCAAGTTTAAATGTATTGACAGACGGATTCTCACAAGATGCATATGCACAAATATCCTCTTCTATAGGTAGCTATAGTACCTTAAGAAATAATATAAAATTTAGCACAGGTCTTTTAAATGACCATATTGAAATTTCGGGAAGATTGTCTAAAATAAAATCTGACGGATATATAGACAGAGCTAGATCTGATTTGGAATCTTATTTTTTGCAAGCAGCCTACAAAGATGATAACACCTTGATTAAAGCATTGATGTTTGGTGGTCATGAGGTTACGTACCAAGCATGGTATGGTATAGACCGTCAAACTTTAGAAACGGATAGAACTTTCAATCCGTCAGGAATTTATACAGATGTAGACGGTAATACTCAATTTCATAATAATGAGGTTGATAATTACAAGCAGGATCATGCACAGTTACTGTGGAATGAGCAGATATCTGATTTTTGGAGTACCAATATTGCATTGCACTATACCAGAGGTAGAGGGTTTTTTGAGCAATATAGAGAAGACGATGATTTTTCTACCTATGGTTTTGAGCCTTTAATAGTTGATGGAGCAGAAGTGAATTCTACTGACCTTATTAGAAGACGCTGGTTAGATAATGATTTCTACGGAACCGTTTTTTCTGCAAATTATAAGAAAGACAAACTAGATTTAATAATTGGTGGTGGTCTTAATAAGTATGAAGGTGATCATTTTGGTGAGGTAATTTGGGCTAGATATGCAAGTAACAGTAGTTATAGAGATCGTTACTATGATGATAGTTCATCTAAAACAGATTTTAACATCTATACAAAAGCAAATTATCAATTAACTGACCAATGGTCGTTATATGGAGATTTACAATATAGAAGGGTAGGTTACAAAGCAAATGGTGATGAAACGGGTTTGGTAGATGATACTTTTAACTTCTTCAACCCTAAGGCGGGCGTAACATTCGATTTAAATGCAAATAACAATTTCTATTTATCATATGCAGTTGCCAATAGAGAACCAAATAGGAATGATTATGAAAATGGAAACCCTAAGCCAGAGAAATTGAACGATTTTGAATTGGGATGGAGGTACGTATCTGCAGATGTACAGGTGAATACAAATCTTTACTACATGAAATATAAGGATCAATTAGTGGTTACAGGAGAATTAAATGATGTAGGTGCACCATTGAGAGAGAATGTTGGTGATAGTTACCGTTTTGGTTTAGAAGTAGATGCAAATATTAAATTGGGAGACAAATTTAATGCAAGACCTAATGTTGCTATCAGTGATAATAAGAACAAAGATTTCTTTATTGATAGAGATGGTCTATTACAAGGTTTAGGAGATACAAATATTGCATTTTCACCAGGTTTGGTAGCGGGTAATATTCTTAGTT
>NZ_JBDVOT010000222.1:0-35846 GCF_039968975.1 Maribacter sp.
TCCTAAGAATATTCAATGGTACAAGATACAAGATAACTACAGGAAGTAAAAACATATTTGTTGTATGGCATAAAAATATTTACCTCTATTCATTTATTAACGACAATCGATTAAACCAAAAGCAAAAAATGATGTCATACTCTTGAATTTAATTTTAAGACATGATAAAATATACGTGGTTTATAGCATTTGTGATTGTTTTTATGGGTGTAAGCATGCAAGCACAAGACTTTCAGGGTAAAGCGGTATACCAGAGTAAAACTCAGGTAAACTTTGATTTTGGCAATAGAAATATACCAGAAGATAGAAAGAAAGATATGATGGAACGTATAAAAAAAGCTAATGAAAAAACTTTTGTGTTAACTTTTGATAAGGTTGCCTCCATTTATAAAGTTGAGGAAAAGTTAGATCAGCCAGGCACAGGTGGTGGAGGTCGAGGACCGCGTTTTGGTGCAATGGCAGGTAATGATGGTGATTTGTATAAAAATATTCAGGATCAACAATATCTGATTAAAAATGAGCTACTGGGTAAGATTTTCTTGATTGATGATGAATTAGAAGCATTAGATTGGAAAATGGGTAGTGAATCTAAGAAAATTGGGAATTACACTGCGTTTAAGGCAACTGCTACAAAGACTATTAAACGACCAAATATGAGCGCCGTTTTTAGAAGACCGGGTAGGGGAGAAGAAAATAAAGATGAAGCTAAAAAAGAAGAGGAGTTTACTATTAAAGAAGTTGAAATAGAGGCATGGTATACACCTGAAATCCCTATTAATCAAGGTCCGGGATTGTATTGGGGTCTGCCAGGGTTAATATTAGCTGTAAACGATGATGTTACAACTATTGTCTGTTCAGAAATAACTATGAATCCGTCAGAGAAAATGGAAATAAAAGCACCTAGTAAAGGTAAAAAAGTTACTCAGGCCGAGTATGATGAAATATCTCAGGAAAAGATGAAAGAAATGCGAGAGAATTTTAGAAACCGTGGAGGTCGTGGTGGCGGTAGACCAAACTAAAATCAGTACATCATAATTTCATTCTTTTTATAGTTATCACATGAAAAATAAATTGCTTTTAATACTGTTGCTGTTGGTGACAGCAATAGGTTCGTCTCAAGAGATATCGTTATCTGGTACCGTAAAAGACAGTTTAGGCATTGGTGTAGATATGGCAAATGTTATTGCCATAAATACCGCTACACAAGGTTTAGAATCTTACGGAATTACCAACCACGCCGGGCTTTTTAAATTAAAATTACAAACAGGAGAACAGTATACGGTTAAAGTAAGTTATTTAGGTTTTAAGCCAGAATCATTTACGTTTACTGCGGGTGAACAAGATGCTGTAAAAGATATTGTAATGCAAGAGCAAGCCGCACAATTAGATGAAGTTGATGTTACCTATGAAATGCCTGTTTCGGTAAAAGGAGATACTATAGTCTATGATACCGATGCCTTTGTATCGGGTACTGAAAAGAAGTTAAAAGACGTTCTTGAAAACCTACCGGGAATTGAGATTAACGATGACGGTCAAATAGAGGTAGAGGGTAAGACCGTGAGCAAGGTAATGGTAGAAGGCAAAGATTTTTTTGATGGTGATACTAAATTGGCTGTAGAGAACATTCCGGCAAATGCATTGGGCAAAGTTGAGGTGTTGCGTAATTTCAATGAGATTTCTCAGATGAAAGGGTTAACCAATGATGATGACAATGTTGCATTGAACATTAAGCTTAAAGAAGGAAAAAAGAACTTTTGGTTTGGAGAAATAACGGCAGGTTATGGACCTGATGATAGGTATTTGGCACACCCTAAATTATTTTATTATAGTCCTAAATACAGTATTAATATCATTACCGATTTAAATAATATTGGTGAAGTGCCATTTACCCGAAGCGATTATAGAAATTTCACTGGTGGTTTTAGGGATTTGAATTCTAGAGGTGGTAGTTCTATTTCTACGGGCGCAGATGGTTTAGGTCTTTCTTCGGCGCAGAATAATAGGGCTAACGATATTGACACAAAATTTGCAGCGGCAAATTTCAGTTATGCACCAACTGAAGGTTTAGATTTAAGCGGATTTGGTATTTATTCTTATACGGGTACGCTCATGAAATCTGAAGGAACTACATCATATATAGCCAGTAATGATATAGAGAGCACGACCACGAATACAGATCAGACCATACATTTAGGTTTGGCAAAATTAAGTGCGAAATACAAACCAAATGAAAATTTTCAGCTAGATTATGATGCCCTTTTAAAACAATCGGATGATAGGGAGGAAGTTAATGTACTTTCCATTTCTTCCATTACCGATGAAATTGATGAGGTGAAAACGCAGAAACCTTTATCGGTAAACCAGAATTTAAATATCTACTACACGTTGAACGAAAAGAACATATTTGCGGTAGAGGCACAATATTTATACGCTGATGAAGATCCTTTTTATGAGGCAATACGAAACGAATTTGCCTTTGTAGATATTTTTCCGGTAGATGAGAATCAAGATTTATACAATATTAATCAGGCTAAAACAGTAGTAACGAATAAGGTTGATGCTAAAGTAGATTATTACCGGGTGTTGGGTAGCAAAAGCAATATCAATTTAACCTTGGGAACAACCCAGAGTAATCAGAACTTCAACTCAAACATTTTTCAAATTTTAGACGATGATGCTATTTTAAATATGAACGGAGATGAATTTGGAAATGAAGTAGCCTTTCACGTATCAGATGTTTATGCAGGTTTACATTACAAAGTCATTTCAGGAATATTCACTTTTAACCCAGGTGTAACCTTGCATCAGTTCAATGTAAAGAATGAGCAGTTGGGTACAGTGGTAGAAGATAATTTAACGTCGTTGTTGCCAGACTTATATATTAACGCACAACTAAAAAAATCTGAAAATCTTCGATTTAATTATCGGGTAACACGGTCCTTTACAGATGTCAGTAATTTTGCTCAAGGTTATGTGCTTAATAATTACAATTCGTTGTATAGCGGTAATCGCGATTTAGAAAGTGCGTTGAACCATAATGTGTCGCTTAATTTCTTTAGCTTTAATATGTTCAATTTCACCAATATTTTTGCCAACGTTGCGTATACTAAAAGAATTGATGCGCTAAAAAGTGGGGTTAACATAATAGGTATTAATAGGGTGAGTAGTACCATCAATTCTAATTTTGATGATGAGTCTTTAACGGCCAGCGGAAAATACGAACGTACTTTTGGTAAAATAAAAGCATCTATACAAGGTAACTTAGGGTGGTCAACTACAAATAACCTTGTTGATGACGAGCAGCGTACATCAAATTCATTGACACAAAATTATACGGGCGCTTTATCTACGAATTTTAAAAATGCTCCAAATTTAGAATTGGGATACAGATATACCGTGAACAATTATGAAAATGGCGATTTAGAAACAACATTCTTTACTAGCAGGCCTTATGCTCGTTTTGATGCCAGCTTTCTAAAAAACTTCATTTTTACTGTAGATTATGATTATTTCAATTATACTGATGAAGCAGATACGATATCCAATACCTATAGTTTTTTAGAGTCTAACTTATCTTATCAAAAAAAGGATAGCCGTTGGGAGTATGGAATAAAAGGAACTAACCTGTTAAATACGACCACACTAAATCGCGATAGTACAAATGAACTTTACTTTAGTACTCAAGCCTATTTTGTACAACCGCGTTATGTATTACTTTCTGTAAAGTATGATCTGTAATATGGCTGTTTTTGAGCTGTAATTATGAAATCTTTTATTTGAGTTAATAAATAACATCATATTAAGATATTGAACAGAACATTTTTTCTATTTTTGCATCTGAATTAAAAAAAAGAGGAGGGATTTGACTGATTGCAACCTCTGTTTTAACCTTAGGGTATAAAGCAAAAAAAATGCTAAAGCAGTTGATGCTGATATCGTATCGCATCACACTTCTTTTCGGCATTCGTTCAAATCCTTTTAGAATAAAAAGATTGTTATGCCATATTTATTTACATCAGAATCTGTTAGTGAAGGACATCCGGATAAAGTTGCGGATCAAATCAGTGACGCATTATTAGATAATTTTCTTGCCTTTGACCCAGAGAGTAAGGTAGCCTGTGAAACTTTGGTGACTACTGGTCAAGTTGTATTGGCAGGTGAAGTAAAGAGCGGTACCTATTTAGATGTACAGAACATTGCCCGTGAAGTCATTAATAATATAGGGTATACAAAAGGAGAATATCAGTTTAGTGGAGATTCTTGCGGGGTGATTTCATTAATACATGAGCAGTCTCAAGATATTAGCCAAGGTGTAGACCGTGGTTCAAAGGAAGAACAAGGTGCAGGTGATCAAGGTATGATGTTTGGTTACGCAACTAGCGAGACCGAGAATTATATGCCTTTAGCTTTGGATATTTCGCACAAAATTCTGCACACGTTGGCAGAACTACGTCGTGCGGGAAAAGAAATTGCATACTTAAGACCAGATGCCAAGGCGCAGGTTACTATAGAATATTCAGATGCCAATGAGCCAATACGTATAGATACTATAGTAGTTTCTACACAACACGATGCTTTTGATGCAGATGATGAAAAAATGTTGGCGAAAATCAAGTCAGACATTATTTCAATATTAATTCCAAAAGTAAAAGAGCAACTTCCGGCAGCAACTCAGAAGTTATTTGATGATCAGATCAAGTATCATATTAATCCAACAGGTAAGTTTGTAATTGGTGGTCCTCATGGAGATACCGGTTTAACAGGTCGTAAGATTATTGTTGATACTTATGGTGGTAAAGGAGCCCACGGTGGTGGTGCCTTTAGTGGTAAGGATCCAAGTAAGGTAGATCGTAGTGCGGCATATGCGGCACGTCATGCAGCTAAGAATTTAGTGGCTGCAGGTGTAGCAACGGAGATTTTAGTACAAGTAAGTTATGCAATAGGTGTGGTAGAACCTACATCTATTTATGTAGATACCTACGGTACATCTAAAGTAGGGTTGAGCGATGGTGACATTGCAAAGAAAGTAGCAGAGTTGTTTGATATGAGACCTTTTGCTATTGAAGATAGATTGAAGTTAAGAAACCCAATTTATTTGGAAACCGCAGCTTATGGTCATATGGGTAAACAACCAACTATGGTTACCAAGGTTTTTGAATCGCCTTATAACGGGCGTATAGAAAAAGAGGTAGAATTGTTTACTTGGGAAAAATTAGATAAAGTAGCAGAGATAAAATCAGTGTTTGGTCTTTAGAATTACAATACTATTCTGTAAATAAATAATAAGCTCCTTTATAGGAGCTTTTTTTTATGTGCTAAATTTACCTCACAAGCCAATTAACACCCCTTCACAACAACTTAGTATAGTTTGACCACAAAATATATTTTGTAGGAAAAAGATTACATATATTTAAAGTGTAATAATTAGAGAATCCCAAATCTCGCCACCTACAAAAGATGAAATATATAGTTATAGTACAAACGAAAAACGCACAGCGTCAAGTACAGGTTGAAGTCCCAAATGTCAATTTGTTTTTAACACTGTTCAGAAGTGTAACATCTTTGAAAAACCTATTAAAGTAATAACTTAACCTACGAATGCCATGTCAAAACCCCACAGAATTATCCTAGCCATTTTGGCTTGTGTAGCCATGCAATCATGTTCAAAAGATACAGACCTTATTTCTGAATTTGTTGTACTTGATGCATCAAAAAAAGAGTACCATTCAGTAAAAATCAGTACTGACTTTGATTTGGAAAAATCTGAAAAAACAGTTGCATTAATTCCTTTTTCTGATTAAATTCCATCCCGCTAAACACTAAATTCATGAAAAATCAACTACACCAAGAGACCACTATCCAAGAGTACAAAAACGATTTTTTTTCTGGCATACTGATGCTTGTGCGAAAATTGTTCATGATATAATCTTGTTTACAATTGCTTCATAAATGCTGGCTTCTGATAGTATTTGTGAAGTATTTTTCTTTTCTACACTACTCCATTTATTTTTAAATGCTATTTAGCCTGTCTAGTTATTTTTAATACATAATTACTATACAGAGATGTAATTTGGCACACTTCTACCCAGGTATTTAAATAAGACAACATTTTCCTGCGTCTACCTATATATAAACCTTCAAAAATCGAGTAAACTTTCTTAGCTTTAAGAATTCAAATTCTTAAGACATGCCAAAGATTACCATCAAACACTTTTTCACCTTTATTTTACTAGCTACAGTACTTGTTTCCTGTAGAAAAACAGCATCTAAAGTAGCAGAGGCTGAACCAGAAGTTTCTGAAACCTATGTTCAAGATAACTACACGAAAAAAGAAGTAGATATCACCATGAGAGATGGTATTAAACTTCATACCACCATATATTCTCCTAAAGATACTTCAAAAGAATATCCAATTATTATGCAACGAACTCCTTATAGTTCACAACCCTACGGAGAAGGAGAGTTCAAGTCGAAAATTGGTCCTAATATTCACATGATGCAAGATGGTTATATTGTGGTCTACCAAGATGTTCGTGGTCGTTGGTTAAGCGAAGGCCATTATGAAAACATGCGCGCTTTTAAACCGAATAAAGAATCTGAGAAAGATATTGATGAAAGTTCAGATACCTATGATACTATTGATTGGTTGGTAAACAATGTTGAAAATAACAATGGTAATGTAGGTATATGGGGAATCTCGTATCCCGGGTATTATTCCACCTATGCCGTTGTAGATGCACATCCAGCCTTAAAAGCAGCATCGCCACAAGCAAGTATAGCCGATTTCTTTTTTGATGATTTTCACCATAATGGAGCATATCTGTTGAGTTATTTTAGAGCAACATCATTATTTGGTACTCCAAGACCAGATGGTGATAAACCTATAGATACGGCGTGGTATACACTACCAGATTTGCCGACCGAAGATCAGTACCAATTCTTTTTAGATGAAGGTCCGCTGAAAAACCTAGATCGCTTTTTTGAATATGAAACTACAGATACGCCACGTATGGCAAAAGAAGGTGTTACTGATGATTATTTCTGGAACGAACTTAAAGAACACCCCAATTATGATGAAATGTGGCAGAGTAAGGGCTTGATTCAACATTTAAAAAATGTAAAGTCTAGCGTGGCAACAATGGTCGTTGCAGGAGAGTTTGATGCGGAAGATTTATACGGACCATTAGAAACTTATAAGAATATAGAAAAGTACAATGCCGATAATTACAATACCTTGGTTTTTGGACCATGGGATCACGGTGCATGGGCACGTAGAAAAGGTCAGAATATTGTAGGTAACTATTATTTTGGAGACGGAATTTCAGAATTTTTTCAAGAGAATATTGAGACCAAATTCTTTGATCATTTCCTAAAAGGAAACGGAGATAAAAATAGTGGGCTGCCAGAAGCATACGTTTTTGATACTGGTCGTAAAGATTGGAAGACCTATGATACCTGGCCGCCAGCAGGCGTAGTTAAAAAAGACATGTACTTATCTGCAGATCAAGAATTGACTTTTGAGCCAAAAGAAGTAGAAGAAGTAAAGTTCATCAGCGATATTAAAAAACCGGTTCCATATTCAGAAGATATTAAAACGGTGTTTACACCAAGAAAATATATGACAGACGACCAGCGTTTTGCGGCACGTCGTGGAGATGTATTGGTTTTTGAAACCGATGTGATGGAAAACGATATGACCTTGGCGGGTGATATTTTGGCGAAGTTAAAAGTAGCCACTACAGGAACTGCGGCAGATTGGATCGTTAAAATAATCGATGTTCACCCGGCAGATGAACCAGCCTATGAAGGCATGCAAGACCATTTGAAGATGAGCAATTATCATTTAATGGTACGTAGCGAGGTGTTGAGAGGTCGATTTAGAAATAGTTTTGCCAATCCAGAACCATTTGTAGCGAACCAAAAGACAGATGTTACAATTAAGTTGCAAGATGTGTTCCATACCATTAAAAAAGGCCATAAGCTGCAAGTACAAGTGCAAAGCACCTGGTTCCCATTAATAGATTTGAATCCGCAGACGTATGTAGATAACATCTTTAAAGCAGATGAGTCTGACTTTAAAACTCAAACACATACGGTGTTTACAGATTCTAGTATTGAATTTTCTGTGTTGGAGTAAAACACTGAGAATAAAAATTGTTAAACCCACCAAACCGTAATAAAATGAAAAAAGCAATTATCATTCTATCAGGTATGCTATTCATGTTTTCATTGAGTACAACAGCTCAAAAAAATAAAAAGGAAGTATTAAAAAGTTTAGATGCAGAATTTAATACCTATAAAGCCATAGCAAATGAGCTTTGGGAAAATCCGGAGTTGGGGTATCTTGAAGAGAACAGTTCTGCATTATTGCAAGAAACACTAAGTGCGGCAGGTTTTAAAGTAGAAAATGGTGTGGCAGGCATACCTACAGCATTCACGGCAACGTATGGCTCGGGTTTACCTGTTATAGGAATATTGGGCGAGTTTGATGCTCTGCCCGGCATGTCTCAATCTGCAGAGCCTATTAAAAAATCTAGAGTGATAGATGCACCTGGTCAAGCTTGTGGACATCATTTATTTGGAACGGGTTCTATGGCGGCAGCTATTTCCGTTAAGAATTGGTTAGATGCAACTAGAAAATCAGGAACTATACGATTTTATGGAACTCCCGCAGAAGAAGGAGGTTCAGGAAAAGTATATATGGTCAGAGCTGGGCTATTTAATGATGTTGATGCTGTAGTTTCTTGGCATCCAGGAGATGAAAATACTTCCAATCCAAGTACAAATTTGGCCACCATTTCTGGTAAATTTACTTTTAAGGGAGTTTCTTCTCATGCTGCAGCTGCTCCGGAATTAGGTCGCTCTGCTTTAGATGGGGTCGAAGGTATGAATGATTTGGTGAACATGTTGAGAGAGCATACTACAGAATCAACCCGTATACATTATGTAATCACCAAAGGTGGCGATGCACCTAATATTGTGCCAGAAGAGGCGCAGGTATATTACGTGGTTAGACATGCCAATAGAAAGGAAGTGAAAGCTGTTTGGGATAGAGTGGTTAAAGCTGCCGAAGGTTCAGCTATAGGAACGGAAACTGAAATGTCCTATGAAATTATTGGAGGTACTTATGATCGATTGCCAAATGAGGTTTTGGCAACTTTAATGCATAAGAATATGGAAATTGTTGGAGGAGTAAATTATACGTCAGAAGAAGTTGCTTTTGCCAAGGAAATTCAAAAATCTTTAAAAACACCAAAAGAAATAGAAAGTGCAAGCAAAATCAAACCAATGGTATTTACGTATGGGAAAGCCTCTGCCGATACAGGTGATGTAAGTTGGAATGCTCCTTTGGCAGCAGTAAGAACGGCAACTTGGGTGCCTGGCACTCCGCCACATAGTTGGCAAGCCGTTGCAGCTGGTGGTACGGACATTGGCTATAAAGGCATGATGGTCGCTGCGAAAACCATGGCACTAACCGCAATAGATATTTTTGAAAAACCAGCTTTGTTAACTAAGGTAAAAGCTGAATTTAATGAACGAAGAGGAGCCGATTTTAAATATATAGCATTATTGGGAGACAGAGAACCGGCATTGGATTATAGAAAATGATTAGGACATTTTTTTCATCATAGTTAAACATATTCTTTTTTAGTAATAGTCAACAACAACAACAACAACAACAACTGAAATGAATTATCTAATTATAGTCGTAGCAGGCATTTTTTTCTTGCTGCCTACTAATACAGAGGCTCAAAAAAACAAAAAGAAAAAGCCCAATATTATTTTTATTATGTCAGATGATCATGCCTATCAAGCCATAAGCGCGTATGATGATAAATTGTTGAATACGCCCAATATTGATCGTTTGGCAAAAGAAGGAATGTTGTTTACAAATGCGAGTGTTACCAACTCTATTTGTGCACCATCGCGTGCAACGATTTTGACTGGTAAGCATACGCATATTAACGGTAAAGTAGATAATTACTTTCCGTTCGATACTACGCAAGTCACCTTTCCGCAAATATTTAAAGAGAATGGGTATAAAACGGCAATGTTCGGAAAGCTTCATTTTGGTAACAGTCCAAAAGGAGTAGATGAATTTATGATTCTACCGGGTCAGGGGCATTATATTAATCCCGATTTCATTGTAACTAATGGTGATACCATTACAAAACAAGGCTATGTAACCGATATTATTACAGATGTGTCGTTAGATTGGTTAAAGGAAGAAGCTTCAAATGAGGAACCTTTTATGATGATGTATTTGCATAAAGCACCACATAGACCATGGTGGCCAAGACCAGATAAGTTTAAGGAATTCACTAAGAAAACATTCCCAGAACCGGAAACGCTTTTCGATGATTATAGCAATAGAGGTTCTGCAGCTAAAACAGCGGAAATGAATTTGTTGACACATATGATGTATAGTCATGATAGCAAAATACGACCAGAAACTTTAGCTAAAATGGAAGGCAAAGTTCTTCCTGTGGTAGAAGAGTTTCCAAATAGCTTTTATGGTCCGTATAACCGAGCTACGGTTGAACAAAAAGCGTTGTATGACCCAGTGTTAGATTCCATCAATGACTTCTTCTACAACAATTGGCCAAAGATGACCGATACCGAAAAAATGAAATGGAAATACCAGCGATATATGCAAGACTATTTAGGTAGTATTTCTTCGGTAGATGATAATGTAGGTCGATTGCTAGATTATTTAGATGAAAGCGGATTGGCAGAAAATACGATAGTAATTTATACCTCTGATCAAGGATTTTATTTAGGGGAACACGGCTGGTTCGATAAACGTTTTATTTATGATGAATCTTTTAAAACTCCGTTATTGGTACGTTGGCCAAATGTGGTAAAACCAGGTTTCGTAGAAAATGAAATGGTTCAGAATTTAGATTTCGCACAGACTATGTTAGAAGCGGTAGGCATCAATCCGCCAAACGATATGCAAGGAGAAAGTCTCATTCCGTTATTAAAAGGAGAAAAAGATAAGTGGACAAGAGATGCTGTGTATTATCAGTATTATGAATATCCATCGGTACATATGGTAAAACGACATTATGGTATTGTAAATAAAGAATTTAAGCTAGTACATTTTTATTATGATGTTGACGAATGGGAATTATATGATCGAGTTAAAGACCCGAACGAAATGAACAATGTCTACAGTGATCCGGCATACGCAGCTACGGTGAAGAAACTAAAGAAAGATTTAGAGGAGATGCGTAAATATTATAAAGACTCCCCAGAGCAAGATCAGAAGTACATAGATAAATATAAGAGTGCAGGGATGATCAAGTGATTTTGTTGCGGGTTAATCGCTAATCGTTGTTCATTTTCGGTTGATGGTAAGAATGTCAGTTCGAGTGCTTTCTACCTCATTTTTCATGAGGTAGAAAGTGTATCGAGAACAGGTTTGGAACACGTGTGCTTCTTTTTTTTTACTTTAAAAACACATTTATGTTGACTTTGTAGCATATTTTGAACCACGCATGTTTTAATTTTAAAGACCCACAGAAAAATAACAACACAACTTCAAATTATATTTTTTTCTTAAAATCTTAGGTTATTACAAACTTCTGACTAATATTTGTAGCCCAAAGTTCAAACACGTATTGAATAGTTATCAAGAAAGGTGGAGGGATTAGACCCTTTGAAACCTTAGCAACCCTTTGTTCTATACAAAGAAGGTGCTACATTCTACCCTTAGGGGATGGATAACAGTAATCGAATTTTCTTCGATATTACTTTCTTATAACTTTTTGATTTTACCTACCCGCATAGTATGCTGGTCAAGGTTTGGCTTTTAATTATTTAAACAATTTTTAAAACAACAAAATCATGAGTAATCACAAATTAGCAACAAACGCATTACACGCAGGTCACGATACAACTACTAACGGTGGTACTAGAGCAGTGCCTATTTATCAGACATCGTCATATGTTTTTAATGATACGGATCATGCGGCAAATTTATTTTCACTAGGTGAATTAGGTTTCATTTATACAAGATTGAATAACCCTACCAATCAAATTTTACAGGACAGATTAGCTGCAGTAGAAGGCGGGGTAGGAGCAGTAGTTTTTGCTTCAGGAACAGCGGCGATCTCTACAGGTTTATTGACCTTGTTGAAAGCGGGCGATCACATTGTGGCGTCAAGTAGTTTGTATGGTGGTACGTTTAATTTATTGAATGTAACCTTACCAAGATTGGGCATTACAACAACTTTTGTAGATGCTTCAGATCCTGAAAATTTTGGAAAAGCAGTACAAGATAACACTAGGGCATTCTTTGTAGAATCATTAGGAAACCCAAAGTTAGATGTATTGGACTTAAAAGGAATCTCAAAAGAATCTAAAGCGGCAGGTGTTCCATTTATAGTAGATAATACAGTGGCTACGCCATCTTTATTAAACCCTATAGAGCACGGAGCAAACTTGGTAATTCATTCTTTGACAAAATATATTGGAGGGCAAGGAACATCATTAGGTGGTGCCATTATTGATGCAGGTACGTTTGACTGGACCAACGGAAAATTCCCTGAGTTTACAGAACCATCAGCAGGTTATCATGGTTTGGTGTATAGCGAAGCATTGGGTGCTGCTGCATTTACCTTTAAATTGATATTAGAGGGTTTACGTGATTTTGGTGGAGCATTGAGTCCGTTTAACGCCTTTCAGATTATTCAAGGTTTGGAAACCTTGCCGGTTCGTATCAAGGAGCATAGTGCAAATGCATTAGAATTGGCTACTTGGTTAGAAGGTAGAAAAGAAGTAGAATGGGTGAATTATCCTGGACTAAAAAGCAATAAGTACAATGAGTTGGCAAAAGAATATTTGCCAAAAGGACAAAGCGGTTTGGTAACTTTTGGTGTTAAAGGTGGGTTTGAGGCTGCCAAGAAAGTGACCGATGCTACTAAAATATTCTCACTGTTAGCTAATATTGGTGATACAAAGTCATTGATCATTCATCCGGCAAGTACAACACACCAACAATTAACGGCAGAACAGCAAGAAAGCGCCGGTGTTGGTCAAGATTTAATTCGTTTGTCGGTTGGTCTTGAGGATATTGAAGATTTAAAAGCCGATTTAGAACAGGCGTTTGCTAGTCTTTAATTTAGACTGATGAACAAGTTATAAGCAAAAAAAAACAGAACAATCGGTTGCTGAGTAAAGCTCAAGTAACCGGTTATTTGAAAATAAAATACTAGTGCTGGTGGCTAATCGAAGTTAAAGCCAAGCCATAAATTGATTTTGAAATAGATGCTACATCAATTACAGATTAAGAAATATAAGACCTTAAGCGGTGCTTCTCAAGACATACAATTATCTTATCAGGTATTTGGTAAAGAGCTGCACACAGCGCCTATAATTTTGGTAAATCATGCCCTCACCGGTAATTCTAATGTTACAGGTGAAGATGGTTGGTGGTCTGCACTTATAGGTGATGAGAAATGTATAGATACCCAAAAGTATACCATTTTGGCGTTCAATATTCCCGGTAACGGTCATGATAAGTTTGTGATTGAAAACTATAAGGATTTTGTGGCGGGTGATGTAGCAAGAATGTTTTTGTTAGGTCTACAGCAGTTAAAAGTACACCGTTTGTTTGCTTTGATCGGAGGGTCATTAGGTGGTGGTATAGCTTGGGAAATGGCGGCATTGCAACCAGAACTGACAGAGCATTTAATACCTGTAGCATCAGATTGGAAATCGACCGACTGGTTAATTGCCAATTGTCAGATTCAAGAGCAATTTTTGGTAAATTCTAAGCAGCCTGTACATGATGCTCGTATGCATGCAATGTTGTGTTATAGAACACCGGCTTCCTTTAAAGAGCGCTTCAAAAGAAGTACGAACGAGGAGCTAAAGGTTTTTAATGTAGAGAGCTGGTTAATGCATCATGGCGATAAGCTGCAAGAGCGTTTTCAATTATCGGCTTACAAGTTGATGAATCAGTTATTGAAGACAATTGATGTTACTAGAGGTGGAGATGAAAATTTCATTAAGCTGCAAAATAGTGATACCAACATACATATCATTGGTGTTGATTCTGACATGTTCTTTACTGCACAAGAAAATAAAGATACGTTTAAGCAATTGGCGCAGGCAAAGAGCAACGTAACCTATGGTGAAGTACAGTCGTTACATGGGCATGATGCCTTTTTGATCGAGTTTGACCAAATGGAAAAATTGCTAGGTGGTATATTCAATACCAACGGCAACATCAAGAAAATTAAAATCTTGAAGTTCGGTGGTAAGTCCTTAAGTAATGGGGAAGGACTAGAGCGCGTTTTAGATATTGTTGCAAATAAGGTTAAGAATGACGAGAACATTGCCATTGTTTTATCCGCTAGGGAAAAGGCAACAGATCAGTTAGAAGAGATGTTGGAGAAAGCAGCGAAGGGCAAAGATTATATAGCTGACTTTGAGGCGTTAGAAAAATATCAGAAGCATACCTATAAAAACATTAGCTTATCTGCAGAGTTTAAAGGCTTGGCAAAGTTGTATGAAGGTGTTTCATTATTAGGCGATTACAGTGCAAAAATCAAAGATGAGGTCTTGGCTTATGGCGAGTTGATTTCAGCGAAATTGGTTACTAAATTATTGATAGGTAAAGGCATCAAGGCAAAATTGGTAGACACGCGCGATGTTATTAAAACCGACAATACATTTGGTGATGCTAAAGTTTTAGAGGCAGAATCAAAAGAACAGGTGTTATTAAAATTTGCTGAAATTCCTAAAGATACCGTAGCGGTTGTAACCGGTTTTATTTCTTCAACTTTAGATGGGGAAACTACTACCTTAGGAAGAAACGGTAGTAATTATTCGGCAGCTTTATTAGCTAATTTTTTAGACGCTGAAGAATTACAGAACTACACGCATGTAGACGGAATATATACTGCGAATCCTGATTATGTGCCAGAAGCTAAAAAGCTTGAAAATCTGTCATATGAAGAAGCTAATGAGCTAGCAAATTTTGGAGCTACCATATTGCACGCTAAAACGATAATTCCGCTCATAGAAAAGAATATTCCGTTGCGTATTTTAAATACGTATAACGATGATAATGAGGGAACGTTGATCAGTGCAAAATCTAGCAAGGAAGGTATTAAATCGCTTTCAGTGATAGAAGATGTTGCTATGATCAATATTGAAGGTCGTGGTTTGTTAGGTAAAGTAGGTGTAGATGCTAGAATATTTAAGGCGTTACAGTCAAGTAATATTAGTGTTAGTATTATTTCTCAGGGTTCTTCTGAGCGAGGTATCGGTCTTGTAGTAAAGAAAGACAAGGCAAAAAGGGCGAAATTGGCATTAGAGAATGAATTCAGTAATGATTTTGAATCTAAAGATGTGAATATGATTACGGTGATAGACGATGTTTCTATCATATCTATTGTAGGTCAAGATTTAAGTACCTTCCATAATCCATTTAATGCGTTGATTAAAAACCAGATTGTGCCTTTGTTGTTTAATAACACGGTGTCAGGTAATAATGTGAGTTTGGTGGTTAAAAAGTCTGATTTGCATAAGGCTGTAAACGTTATGCACGGTCAAGTATTTGGTATTAGTAAAAGGATAAACATTCTTGTCTTTGGACATGGTAATGTAGGAGGTACGCTGATCGATCAAATTCTCAAGTCTGCCAATACTATTAAGGATCGTAAAAAACTAGATTTACGTGTATTTGGAATTGCCAATTCTAGAAAGATTTTATTGAATGAGAAAGGAATTACCAAAAACTGGAAAACGAACCTAAAACAAAAAGGAAAATCATATAAAGTTGATGAAGTTTTTGATTTTGCAAAACGTCATCATTTAGAAAACTTAATAGTTATAGATAATACGGCAAGTAAAGATTTTGTAGCTAATTATTTTGAGTTTGTAGAACGCGGATTTGATATTGTGTCATCGAACAAAATTGCCAATACCTTACGATACGATTTTTATCAATTGCTACGCGAAGAGTTACAGAAAAATCAGAAGCAGTATTTGTATGAGACCAATGTTGGTGCAGGGTTACCTTTGATAGATACGATTAAGTTATTGCATTTATCCGGTGAGAATATTACCAGAATAAAAGGAGTGTTCTCAGGATCTTTGAGTTATATATTCAATACCTTCTCAGAATCAGACGTGCCATTTTCATCTATTTTAAAAGATGCTATGGAACAAGGTTTTACTGAGCCAGATCCTCGTGAAGATTTATCAGGGAATGATGTCGGTAGAAAGTTGTTGATTTTGGCAAGAGAGTTAGATTTGCATAATGAGTTTGCAGATATAAATATTGATAATCTTATTCCACAGAAATTGCAGGACGGAGAGGTAGCATTGTTCTTAGAAAATTTAGATGTATTGGACGCTAAATTTGATAAGATTAAAAAGAGTCAGAAACCAAATCACGTATTGCGTTATGTTGGCGATTTGCATGGTAACTTGCAAAAAGAAAAGGGAGAACTAGATGTACAACTGATTTCAGTACCTAAAGAAAGTGCTTTAGGGCAAGTAAAAGGTTCAGATTCCATCATAGAAATATACACGGAGTCTTATGGAGAAAATCCACTGGTAATACAAGGCGCAGGTGCAGGCGCGGCAGTTACCGCCAGAGGTGTATTTGGAGATATATTGAGAATTGCGGAGAAAGGATAATGAAAAGTACAAAGTTAAAAGTACGAAGTGCAAGAAAGTAGAAATACGAATAAAGAAGAAATAGTACAATGAGCAAGAACAATAATAAATTTGAAACGAACGCAATACGTACACAGTTAAAACGAAGTGAGAACTTGGAGCACTCCGTTCCTTTGTACTTGACCTCTAGTTTTGTGTTTGAAGATGCAGAAGATATGCGAGCGTCATTTGCAGAAGAGAAAGAGCGTAATATTTATTCTCGATATTCAAACCCAAATTCATCTGAGTTTATAGATAAAGTTTGCCAAATGGAAGGTGCCGAAAGCGGTTTTGCATTTGCATCTGGTATGGCAGCTGTTTTTTCTACATTGGCGGCATTGTTAGATAGTGGTGATCATGTATTATCGGCAAGAAGTATATTTGGATCAACACATTCATTGTTCACGAACTTCTTTCCTAAGTGGAATATTGACCATACCTATTTTAAGATAGATGAATTGGACAAAATTGAAAGTCTAATTACTCCGAAAACAAAAATAATATATGCGGAAACGCCTACGAATCCTGGTGTAGATGTGTTGGATTTGGAAGAATTAGGAAAGATTGCCAAAAAGAATAATTTGATTCTGGTAATCGATAACTGCTTTGCATCTCCCTATTTACAGCAGCCCATTAAGTTTGGAGCGGATTTGGTTATTCACTCAGGAACAAAATTGATGGATGGTCAAGGTAGGGTATTGGCAGGTATAACGGTAGGTAGTGCAGAATTGATGGATAAAGTTTACCGTTTTTCGCGTATAACAGGTCCCGCGTTATCGCCATTTAATGCATGGGTACTTTCCAAAAGTTTAGAGACGCTGGCAATACGTGTAGATAGGCATTGTGATAATGCTTTAAAATTAGCTGAATTCTTGGAAGCTAATGATAAAGTGAATTGGGTGAAATACCCATTTTTAAAATCGCACCCTAAATATGAGATTGCCAAAAAGCAAATGAAAGCAGGTGGTTGCGTTGTAGCTTTTGAAGTAAAAGGAGGTTTAGAAACAGGTAGAGAATTTTTTGATTCTATTAAGTTGTTGTCTCTTTCTGCCAATTTAGGAGATTCAAGAACCATAGTAACGCACCCAGCATCTACAACTCATAGTAAGTTAAGTGTAGAAGAACGCGCTGCAGTAGGTATATCTGACGGTACAGTTCGTATTTCGGTGGGCTTAGAACATATCGATGATATTATAGCAGATATTGCTCAAGCATTAGGGTAGTCGAATAATAGTAGAAACAAAAAATGCCCGGTATATACCGGGCATTTTTTTATATGATAAAATTAGGTGTTTATTTACTTAAAGTCATATTGTAGGTCGCACTAATGCTAGTTTCGAACCCTAAAAAATCTACAGTTTCATCTAACTCATATCGTAATGACATTTTAGAATTTGTTAATTCTGTAATGGTAAAACCAACTTCTTCTTCGCCAGTACCAAAATAAAGAATGCTTCCATTCAATCGCCATTCATTACTTTCAAAAAAGTCTTCTCCGGTTTCTTCTTCTGTAGAGGTTTCACCCATAACAGTAGTAGTTGTCACGGTTGTATATGATCCTTCACTGGTTACTATTTGTGGTTCTTCAGAAAAAATAACAATAGTATCAAAATCTTTACCAACAGAAGTAAACGTTGTTGGTATAGATGTTCCGTCAAAATTAGTGTCAGACTTGCCGTCTTTTGTTTCAAGGGCGGTAAGGTTCCATGTACCACTAATTTGAGACTCACTTGCGTTAGAAACGCCAATGCTGTCGTCATCTGAACAAGAGAGGAAAACTAGCGTAAATACGCTAATAAGCGTAAATAAAAATACTTTTTTCATAAGTAGGTATAATTGATTTGGAACTATATAACGTAAAAAAGGTGTGTTCAAGTATTTTGTTAATATTTTTAATATTTGGCTATCTTAGCAACATGCTCTCGAAAAAGACAAAATATGGTTTAAAGGCATTGGCGTACTTAGCGTCGCAGCCTGATAAGAAACCTGTACAAATTTCAGAAATCGCTGAAAAGGAGAATATCTCTCAAAAATTCTTGGAGAGTATACTCCTAAGCTTAAGAAAGACAGGTTTTTTAGGTTCTAAAAAAGGCAAAGGCGGTGGTTATTATTTGTTGAAAACCCCAGAAGAAATTTCCATGACAGATGTTATGAGAGTTTTGGAAGGACCAATTGCTATGGTACCCTGTGTAAGTCTTAATTTCTATGAAACCTGTGATGATTGTCCTGATGAGAATACCTGTTCTGTTCACAAATTAATGCTTCAAGTTAGGGATAGCGCTTTAGATGTATACCGAAATAATACTTTAAAGGATATCATCTCCTAAATTCTAATTTTCAATAAAATCTTAATGCGCAGGGCATCAGTTCATTGCGAATTATAAATTTTTAACGCCCATTTGTTAATAATCTACTAAATCTATAGGGTAAATGAAATTTATCTAAAATTAGGGCGACTACATTGGAAAATAATACTATTTTTGAAAACTCTATTAAATTAGTAGGGTAATAAAAATTAAGTAAAAGATGATTGCAGATCAACTTGTATTAAATAAAAAGGAAAACAAAACTACGTATCAAGATGATAAAACATCTGAAAAGCCAATTCGTAGTATTGCCAAAGCTTTCAGTTGGAGAGTGATAGGTACCGTAGATACATTGGTTATATCCTATTTACTTACGGGTAAGTTTTCGGTAGCAGCATCAATTGCCTCTATAGATTTTGTAACAAAAATGATATTGTATTTCTTTCACGAGCGTTTTTGGAATTTAGTAAAGTGGGGTAAATAATAAAGAAAAGGATTATGGCATTGACAGAAGCACAGGTTCAAAAGTTGAACATTCAATTTAAGGGTATACCGCCAGAAGAAATTATTTCTTGGGCAGTAAAGCATGCTACTACTCCCGTAGTAACCACAAACTTTAGACCATATGAAGTGGCTATTTTACATGCGGTATCTGGTGTAAAAAAAGATATTCCAGTGGTGTGGTGCGATACGGGTTACAATACTCCTAAAACGTACAAACATGCAGATGAGATAATCGGCAAATTGAATTTGAGCGTAAAATTGTTTGTACCTAAGCAGACTACTGCGCATAGAGATGCTGTTATGGGTATTCCACAAATAGATGATCCAAGACATGCATTATTTACTGAGCAGGTTAAGTTGGAGCCTTTTAAAAGAGCTATGGCAGAATTTAAGCCAGATGTATGGTTTACGAACCTGAGAAAAGGGCAGACTGCACACCGTGATAGTTTAGATATTTTAAGTCTAAGCAAAGACGGCGTGTTAAAGGTGAGTCCTTTTTACCACTGGAACGATACACAATTAGATGCCTATTTAAGAAAATATAAGCTACCTAACGAGCATAACTACTTTGATCCTACCAAGGTTTTGGAAAACAGGGAGTGTGGATTACATAGTTAAGCGTAGGTCGTAGAAAAGAATAAGATAATTTATCTAAGAAAATATAGAATGAGTAATACAAGTACGGAATTGGAAGTAACACCATCCCAAGAACTTTTAAAAGATACTGCCCATATAAATGCGCTTGAAAATGAGGCTATTTATATCATAAGGGAAGTTGCTGCTCAATTTGAGAAGCCGGTTCTTTTATTTTCAGGAGGAAAAGATTCAATTACATTGGTTCGTTTGGCGCAAAAAGCGTTTTGGCCATCCAAAATTCCTTTTCCATTAATGCACATTGATACGGGTCATAACTTTCCGGAAACTATTGAGTTTAGAGATAGATTGGTAGAGGAATTAGGGTTGGAGTTGATTGTACGTAATGTACAAGATTCAATTGATCAGGGTAAAGTAAAAGAAGAATCAGGTAGATACTCTAGTAGAAATAGCCTGCAGACCACAACTTTATTAGATGCCATTGAAGAATTTAAGTTTGATGCTTGTATTGGTGGAGCACGTAGAGATGAAGAAAAGGCTCGTGCTAAAGAACGTATTTTTTCTGTTCGTGATGATTTCGGACAGTGGGATGAGCGTAATCAACGCCCAGAGTTGTTTGATATGTTGAACGGGCAAATAGAATTGGGTCAGAACGTAAGAGTTTTTCCAATATCTAACTGGACAGAATTAGATGTGTGGTCTTACATTAAAGAAGAGCAAATAGAAATTCCGTCAATCTACTTTGCACATAAAAGAAAAACATTCTTGAGAGATGGTATGATATGGTCGGCAGAAGACGGTATTGTATTTAGGGAGGAAGATGAAGTGGTAGAAGAAAGATTGGTTCGTTTCCGTACAGTTGGTGATATGTCTTGTACTGCAGCGGTACTTTCAGATGCAGAAACAATTGATAAAGTAGTAGAGGAAATAAGGGATTCATCAATTTCAGAGCGTGGTGCACGTATAGATGATAAACGATCTGAAGCGGCAATGGAGAAAAGAAAACAACAAGGGTACTTCTAGAAAGCAGTATTCAGTAGCAGTAGGCAGTTTAATAATTACCTGCTAGCAATAACAATAATATTAAAAGTCTAAAGCTATAAGCTAAGGGCTAACAGCATAAAAATGGAAGTACTAAAAATAGCAACGGCAGGTAGTGTAGATGATGGTAAAAGCACCTTGATTGGTAGAATGCTTTATGATACAAAATCTTTGACCAGCGATAAGTTAGAGGCAATTGAAAAGACCAGTAAGCAAAAGGGGTATGATTATTTAGATTTCTCTTTGGCTACAGATGGTTTGGTAGCAGAGCGTGAGCAAGGTATTACTATAGATGTAGCTCATATCTATTTCTCAACGGCAAAGAAAAGTTACATTATTGCAGATACTCCTGGGCACGTAGAATATACGCGTAACATGGTTACCGGTGCATCTACATCTCAAGCGGCAATTATATTGATCGATGCACGTAAGGGTGTAATCGAGCAAACAAACAGACATTTTTTCATTAATAACCTACTACGCATTAAAGATGTGGTAGTAGCGATTAATAAGATGGATTTGGTAGATTATTCTGAAGAAACATATAATGCCATCAAAGCAGATTTTGAGGAATTAATGTCTAAAAGAGATTATCAAGATCAGAAAATCACATTTATTCCGGTAAGTGCCTTAAAAGGTGATAACGTAGTAAATCTTTCAGATAAGACGCCGTGGTACAAAGGGCAGTCTTTGTTAGAGCATTTTGAAGCTTTGGATAGAAAAGATATCTTCAATGTAGGTACACCACGTTTTCCGGTGCAATATGTTATCCGTCCAAAGACCGATGAGCATCATGATTTTAGAGGTTTTGCTGGTAAAGTATATGGCGGGGAGTTAAGTGTTGGTGATGAGGTAGTAGCACTTCCGTCACAAACACGTTCTACTATAAAAGATATATACTTTCACGATAAGAAGTATAAAACGGCATCAAGGCGTTCTTCGGTTACTATCACTTTAAATGATGAGATTAACCTAAGCCGTGGAGATATGTTAGTAAAAGCTGAAGATTTACCAACGGTAGACAAGCAGTTTACGGCCACTATATCTTGGATGGATTCATTGCCATTAGCCGCAGGAAATAAATACATAGTGCAACATGGTGTCAACAAGGTGTTGGCTAAAGTTGAGCAGGTTCATCATAAGATTGCTCCTGATTATTCAGGTATAGATACGGAAACAGATGCATTGGGTATGAATGATATTGCACAAGTAAGTTTTCGATTAAATAAGCCAATTTTTTACGATCAATTTAAAGATCATAGAACAAATGGTTCGTTCATATTAATAGATACTAAATCTAATAGTACGGTAGGAGCCGGATTCATTAGTTAAATATAAAAGGTCAATTTTAATATTGATCGTTTTCATTAAGTCTATAAAATCTATAGGCAAAATATAGTAATAATTTATCTCAGTACTTGGTGCTGAATACTTAATACCTAACGATGCAGAGTTTTAGAACAGAAATAGAGAATCAAGTAGTTGCGAATGATATTTTAGAATTGGAACGCAAGATTCATGAGTTTCACGGCGGCAAATTAGATGAGGAGAAATTTAGAAGCCTACGTTTGGCCCGTGGAGTATACGGTCAGCGTCAAGAAGGGGTTCAGATGATCCGTATTAAATTGCCATATGGTAAAGTTACCTCCAAGCAATTATTGCGTATTTGTGATGTATCGGATGAATATTCTACAGGTAGGTTACATATTACTACACGTCAAGATATACAGATCCATTATGTAGATCTGAATAGAACACCAGAGCTTTGGTCAGAATTAGAAAAGGATGATATTACTTTAAGGGAGGCTTGCGGTAATACGGTACGTAACGTAACGGCAAGTGAAACTGCGGGTATAGATGTTGACGAACCTTTTGATGTTTCGCCATATGCACATGCATTGTTCCAATATTTTCTTAGAAACCCTGTGAGTCAAGAAATGGGACGTAAGTTCAAGGTTTCTTTCTCCGCTAGTGATGCAGATACTGGTTTGTCTTACATGCATGATTTAGGGTTTATTGCTAAAATTGAAAATGGAGAAGTTGGTTTTAAGGTCATGTTGGGTGGCGGATTAGGTTCACAGCCAAGACATGCGGATGAGCTATATAGCTTTTTACCGGTAGACCAGATCATTCCTTTGATGGAAACAGTTGTACGTGTTTTTGATCGCTACGGTGAACGTAAGAGTAGAGCTAAGGCAAGAATGAAATTTTTGTTAAAGGATTTAGGCTTAGATGGTTTCAAAGAATTGTTGGCTGCAGAAAAGACTGCTGTCCCTTTTGATTCTTTTCCAATAAATCCAGAAGACTACCCTAAAACAGAAGTTTCTAGTTTAGAAGTTCCTGCAGTTGAAATAGAGGATGAAAAAGAGTTTGAATTGTGGAAGTCAACAAATGTTATTGCACAAAAACAACCAGGTTATGTCGCTTTGGGTATTAAAGTGCTATTAGGTGATTTTTATACAGATAAGGCGCGTTTACTAGCGAACTTAGTTCAGAAATATGCTGCTGGGGAGTTGAGGTTGTCATTGCGTCAAAACATATTGATCCCGTTTGTAAAAGAAGAAAATATAGCCTTTTTCTATTCGGAACTAAAAAAGTTAGGTTTTACTGATGCCGGTTATAATAAGGCATTGGATATTACTGCTTGTCCAGGTACTGATACTTGTAATTTAGGTATTGCAAGTAGTACAGGTATAGCCGAAGAATTGGAAAGAGTTATAAAAACAGAATATCCTGATTATATCAATAACGAAGATGTTGTTATAAAAATCAGCGGTTGTATGAACGCTTGTGGTCAACACAATATGGCGAATATTGGTTTTCAAGGAATGTCGGTTCGTACAAAAGATAAATTAGTAGCCCCGGCATTACAAGTATTGTTAGGTGGTAGTACAGATGGTAATGGTCAAGGTCGTTTTGCGGATAAGGTTGTTAAAGTACCAAGTAAAAGAGGTCCTGAAGCTTTGCGTTTAATTCTTAATGATTTTGATGCTAATGGCGGAGACTTATCTTTTCCGGACTATTATGCAGAAAAAGGTCAAATGTACTTTTATGACTTCCTAACACCATTATCTTCTATAGATGATTTAACGCCAGAAGATTTTATCGATTGGGGTAATACTGAACGCTATGAGAAAGCAATTGGTGTAGGTGAATGTGCAGGTGTGGTTATAGATTTAATTGCAACGTTACTTTTTGAAAGTGAGGAGAAAATACAGAATGCTGAGCGTATGTTCAAAGATGAAAAATGGTCTGCAAGTATCTATCACGCATATTCTTCAATGGTAAACTCTGCAAAGGCTATGTTGACGTCAGAGAATACAAAGGTAAATACACACGCAAGTATCATTAAAGATTTTGATGAGAAATTTGTTGCCGAAGGTCGAATTGCTGTTGCTGGCGGATTTGAAAAATTGGTACTTCAATTGAATCAAAATGCACCAACAAAAGAGTTTGCAACATCTTATATTAAAGATGCAAAAGCGTTTTTAGAGACTGTAGCGAAATTTAGAGAACAAGAATTAGCAGAAGCATAACATGCATACCAACAATCTATCCAATCAAAAAACAATCAATTCAATAGTTGATGCTCCCTCGCAAGGTCAAGGGAGATTAACTGTTGTAGGTGCCGGACCTGGTGATGTAGAATTGATTACTTTAAAAGCGATCAAAACTTTGGAAAATGCCAATGTGGTTTTATATGATGCCTTGGTTAACGAAGACTTGTTGAAGTATGCCCAGAACGCAGAGTTAATTTTTGTGGGTAAACGAAAAGGTTGTTATGCATATCAGCAAGAACAAATAAATGAGTTGATTGTTAGCAGGGCAAAATCTGCGGGACACGTAGTACGGTTAAAAGGTGGTGATCCTTTTGTATTTGGTCGTGGATCGGAAGAGATGGAATATGCTGCCTCTCACGGATTGGAAGTTGCCATGGTGCCAGGTATTTCATCAAGTTTAAGTGTACCTGCATATCAAAACATACCAGTTACAAAAAGAGGTTCGTCAGAAAGTTTTTGGGTAATTACAGGAACTACTAAAGAGCATAAATTATCTGCTGATGTTGCTTTGGCAGCTAAAAGCAGCGCAACAGTGGTCATATTAATGGGTATGTCTAAACTTCCACAAATAGTAGAATTATTTAAGGAGGAAGGCAAATCAAATATGCCCATTGCCATAATCCAGAACGGTACACGCAAGAACGAAAAAATCGGTATTGCTACCATGTCTACTATAGTAGATGTAGTTGAAAAAGAAAAGCTGTCTAACCCAGCTATTATAATTATAGGTGAGGTTGTAAGGCATCGCGAAGCGTTGTTAAAGGCAAAAAATCAGTATTCAAATGAGAATGCTACTAGGTTAAATGAAGTTGATTCTGAATAGTAGAATAAAAACAAAGTAAAGAGTTTAGTGTATATAGATTAAGTAAAATTAAAGAAGTGGAAAGTGATGAACGGTACATTGGTAACCATGTACGTAAAGCGTATTACTTTTTATCAAAAAAAAAGCTATGATTAAAACAGATATGCTCATTATAGGAGCGGGACCTACCGGATTGTTTACGGTATTTGAAGCGGGATTATTGAAATTAAAAACGCATTTAATAGATGCATTGCCTCAGCCAGGCGGACAGTGTTCAGAGATATATCCTAAAAAACCAATTTATGATATTCCGGCATTTCCAGAAATATTGGCAGGTACATTAGTAGATAATCTAATGGAGCAGATTAAACCGTTTGAGCCAGGATTTACGCTAGGTGAAAGAGCGGAAACTTTAGATAAGTTAGAAGATGGTTCATTTGTAGTAACTACGAATAAAGGAACAAAACACAATGCTCCGGTAGTGGTAATTGCTGGTGGTCTAGGATCTTTTGAACCAAGAAAACCACCTATTGAAAATATTGTAAATTTTGAAGATGCAGGTGTTTCTTACATGATAAAAGATCCAGAAGTATATCGCGATAAAAAAGTGGTGATTGCTGGTGGTGGTGATTCTGCTTTGGATTGGGCTATATTTTTAACCGATGTAGCATCAGAAGTAACCCTTGTACATAGAAGGGATGAGTTTAGAGGAGCTTTAGATTCTGTTGAAAAAGCATCTGAATTGGCAAAGCTTGGTAAAATTAAATTGATTACAAAAGCAGAGGTTAAAGAATTACATGGTAAAGATAGTCTTGAGGCTGTTGTCATTAAGCATACGGATAAGGAGAAAGAAGATACTTATTTAGAAGTAGATAATTTTATTCCTTTGTTTGGTCTATCTCCAAAATTAGGTCCGATCGGTGATTGGGGCTTAGAGATTCAGAAAAATGCCATTAAGGTAAATAACGCAAAAGATTACCAAACTAATATACCGGGTGTATATGCTATTGGTGATGTAAATACCTATGAAGGTAAACTGAAATTAATACTTTCAGGTTTTCATGAAGCGGCGGTAATGTGTCAGTTTGCATACCAGCAAATCAACCCAGGTAAGCGCTATGTAATGAAATATACGACCGTTGGCGGTGTTGAAGGATTTGATGGTTCTAAGAAAGAAGCCAAAAAAGAAGTGGTGCAAAGTATTGCATAAAATCAAAACTTAATTTTTAAAGCCTCTACTTCATATTTGATTTAGAGGCTTTTTTTATGACATATTTTAAAAAATTCGTTTGCTAAAAAACAAGATTACTCTTGGATAAGAGTATGTTGTGCCGTTACTTTGCAAACAGTTCATATATAAATTGACTCGTTATCAAGAAAGGTGGAGGGACTAGACCCATTGAAACCTTGGCAACCCTTTCCTCTACGGAAAAGAAGGTGCTACATTCTATCTTTGTTTCGCAATAGCAGACTTACGTTGTTATTTTACAGTACAAACAAAGACAGATAACAAAAGATAAGGCACCTAGCCGAACTTTCCTTACTTGATTTCGAATTAACTTTTTATTGGACCATAATATTTTACAGCGTAAAATGAAGGATATAAAAGAAATATTAAAAGAGCGAATTCTTATACTTGACGGTGCTATGGGTACCATGCTTCAGCGTTATAAATTTACGGAAGAAGATTTTAGAGGGGAGCGTTTTAAAGATTATGAACATCCGTTGCAGGGTAACAATGATTTATTGTCACTTACCCAACCAGAGGCAATTGCTGAAGTACACCGTAAATATTTTGCAGCAGGTGCTGATATTGTAGAAACAAATACATTTTCAGGTACCACGATTGCAATGGCAGATTATTATATGGAAGACTTGGTGTACGAGCTGAACTATGAATCTGCACGTATAGCAAAAATGGTAGCTGACGAGTTTACACAAAAAGAGCCGAATAAGCCACGTTTTGTAGCGGGTAGTATAGGTCCAACAAACAAAACGGCCAGTATGTCGCCAGATGTTAACGACCCTGGTTATAGAGCGGTTTCTTTTGATGAGTTGCGTATTGCATACAAACAACAAGTAGAGGCACTTTTAGATGGCGGATCAGATATATTATTGGTGGAAACCATTTTTGATACGCTAAATGCAAAGGCGGCATTGTTCGCTATTGAAGAAGTAAAAGAAGAAAGAAATATAGAGGTGCCCATTATGGTGAGCGGTACAATTACCGATGCATCTGGTAGAACATTGTCAGGGCAAACGGCAGAAGCTTTTTTGATCTCAATATGCCATATTCCAATTTTATCGGTAGGTTTTAACTGTGCTTTAGGAGCCAATCAATTAGTGCCACATTTAGAGGTGATTGCGTCCAAAAGTGAGCATGCCGTATCCGCACATCCAAACGCAGGATTACCAAATGCATTTGGGGAGTATGATGAAACCCCTGAGCAAATGGCAGAACAAATAAAAGAATACGCAGAGAAGGGGCTAGTTAATATAGTAGGTGGATGTTGCGGAACTACTCCGGAACACATTACGGCAATAGCTGAGGTGGTGGGAAATTTCGCTCCGCGTCAATTTTAGTTGTTGGTTGTTAGTTATTGGGTAAAATAATAGTAATGATATGAAAGTCTATACAGAATTGGATGTTTGGAAGGAGTCAAGAATTCTTGTTAAGGATATTTATTCTATTTCCAAATCTTTTCCAAAAGAAGAGACTTACGGTCTTACTAATCAACTTCGAAGATGTGCAGTGTCTATTCCTTCTAACATTGCTGAAGGTTGTGGAAGAAGAACAGCATCAGACACCATACAGTTTTTACATATTTCAAGAGGTTCGTTGTATGAGTTGGAAACACAACTTTATATAGCTCTTGATTTAGATTATATTGAGAGTGATGATTTTGAAGCTATTAAGAAGAGAATTATTAGCTGTAAGAAATTGATAAATGGATTTATCAATTATTTTAAAAAGTGAAATAGATTAAATGAGCAATAGGTCTAAAATACCAACAACCAATAACCAACAACCAGCAACCAGATATTTGCGGTTGAGCGGTTTAGAACCCCTAATTGTTACCCCAGAAACGAACTTCATAAACGTTGGGGAGCGTACAAACGTTGCAGGTTCTAAAAAGTTTCTACGTCTTGTAAAAGAAGAGAAATTTGAGGAGGCATTGGCAGTTGCCAGAGAGCAAGTGGAGAATGGTGCCCAGGTGATCGATATTAATATGGATGATGGGCTTATCGATGGCAAGCAGGCAATGATCAAGTTTTTAAACTTGGTAATTTCTGAGCCCGATATTTCTCGCGTGCCTATTATGATAGATAGCTCTAAATGGGAAATCATTGAAGCTGGTTTACAAGTGGTTCAAGGTAAATGCGTTGTAAATTCCATAAGTTTAAAAGAGGGTGAAGAACAGTTTATTCATCATGCAAAGCTGATTAAAAGATATGGGGCGGCAGTAATCGTTATGGCTTTTGATGAAGTAGGGCAAGCAGATAATTATGATCGTCGTATAGAAATTGCCAAGCGCTCTTATGATGTGTTGGTGAACAAGGTAAACTTTGCTCCAGAAGATATTATTTTCGATTTGAACATATTCCCTGTTGCTACTGGTATGGACGAGCATAAGCTGAATGCCATTGATTTTATTGAAGCTACCAGATGGGTGCGTGAAAATTTACCGCATGCCAGTGTAAGTGGTGGGGTAAGTAATGTGTCATTTTCGTTCAGGGGAAATAATCCTGTGCGTGAAGCTATGCACTCCGTTTTCTTGTATCATGCCATAAAAGCAGGTATGAATATGGGTATTGTAAACCCTAGTATGTTAGAGGTATACGATGATATTCCTAAAGATTTATTGGAGCATGTAGAAGACGTTATCTTAAATAGAAGAGATGATGCAACAGAGCGCTTATTAGATTTTGCAGAATCTGTAGTCGGTAAAACCAAGGAAAGTAAAATAGATCTTTCCTGGAGAGAAGAGCCTCTGCAGGATAGAATTACACGTGCCTTGGTAAAAGGTATTGATCAATATATTGTTGAAGATGTAGAAGAAGCCAGAGTAGCTGCCGATAAGCCAATAGAGGTTATTGAAGGTAATTTAATGACAGGTATGAACGTAGTGGGTGATTTATTCGGAAGCGGAAAAATGTTCTTACCACAGGTAGTGAAATCTGCGCGAGTAATGAAAAAAGCGGTAGCATACTTATTGCCATATATTGAAGAAGAAAAATTGCTAAATCCACAGAGTGGTGATTCTGACAATGCCGGTAAAATATTAATGGCAACCGTTAAGGGAGATGTACATGATATTGGTAAGAATATTGTAAGTGTTGTATTGGCATGTAACAATTATGAGATTGTTGACCTGGGGGTAATGGTTCCGCCCGAAAAAATTATAGCGGCGGCAATTGAGCATAACGTTGATATTATTGGACTAAGTGGTTTGATTACGCCTTCGTTAGATGAAATGGTACATTTAGCCAAAGAGATGGCGCGTAGAGATTTTAAGATTCCGTTATTGATTGGTGGTGCAACTACAAGTAAGGCCCATACCGCAGTAAAAATTGACCCGCAATACAATGAGTCTGTCGTACATGTAAATGATGCATCTAGGGCGGTGACCGTTGTTGGAGATTTGTTGCAAAAAGAAACATCAAAAGCTTATAAAAAAAGTATAAAGGATGATTATGATGTATTCAGGGAGAAATTCTTGAATCGTTCTTCTAGTAAAACCTATAAACCTATAAGCGCTGCGAGAAGAAATAAGTTTAAGATTGATTGGAATACATCTGAAATTGTAAAACCGAACAAATTGGGGATACAGGTAATTGAAGATTTAGATTTAAATCTGTTGGTTCCGTTTATTGATTGGACACCCTTTTTTAGAAGCTGGGAATTGCATGGGAAATATCCGGCAATTCTAACCGATGAGGTGGTAGGTGTTCAGGCTACGGACCTATTTGCAGATGCTCAAGAAATGCTGCAGAAAATTATTACCGAGAAAAAATTGAAGGCAAAAGGAATTTTCGGGTTGTTTCCGGCGAATTCAATTAATGATGATGATATTTTAGTTGACGCGGGTAGTGTAAGCTCAAGTGCGGATCAGCGCTATACTTTTAGAACCTTACGCCAACAATTAGAACGTAGAGAAGGTGTTGCTGACTATGCCTTGGCAGATTTTATTGCCCCAGAAGATTCTAACAAGCAAGATTATATAGGTTGTTTTTGTGTGTCAACGGGGTTTGGAACCGCTGAATTGGCAGCAAAGTATGAAGAGGATTTAGATGATTATAATTCTATTATGGTAAAAGCAATTGCAGATCGTTTGGCAGAAGCTTTTGCAGAGTACCTACATAAAGAGGTACGTATGAAACATTGGGGTTATGCCGCTAATGAAGATTTAAGTAATGAGGATTTAATTAAAGAGTCGTATAAAGGTATTAGACCTGCGCCAGGATATCCTGCGTGCCCGGATCATTTAGAGAAATTGACCATTTGGGAGTTGTTGAAAGTAAAGGAAACCATTGGTGTAGAACTGACGGATAGTTTGGCAATGTGGCCAGCAGCATCTGTAAGCGGCTATTACTTTGGAAATGCTGAAGCGCGTTATTTTGGACTTGGAAAAATTAAAGAAGATCAAGTGAAAGATTTTGCAGAACGAAAAGTTATCTCCTATGAAGAGGCTGAAAAATGGTTGGCACCGAATATCGTAGACTAGTATTGCGTTAGAGATTGCAGCGGCATCTTTTTCTATTTAATCTAAGCTTATAAATAGCTAATAGGGTTTTTGAAATAGAAAAAATACAGCGAAAAGCCCGCTCTAACGCCCAAAAGAAAAGAATAGAAGTAAAAATACCTGTTAAAGGTTTACTCTTGAACTGAGGAATAGATTAGAAAATGAAAGTAACAGACCATATTAATAATGCAAAAGGGAAAACACTTTTTTCTTTTGAGATTGTACCGCCGGTAAAGGGGCGTAATATTCAAGAATTGTATAACAATATTGACCCACTGATGGAGTTCAATCCTCCTTTTATAGACGTTACAACCTCTAGGGAAGAAACTATTTACGTAAAAAAAGAAGGACTTCTAGATAAGAAAACCACACGTATGAGACCGGGTACTGTGGGTATTTGTGCTTCTATTCAGCATAAATATAACGTAGATACGGTACCGCATGTGCTATGTGGCGGGTTTACAAAAGAAGAGACAGAATACATGCTGGTAGATTGTCATTATTTAGGAATAGAAAATGTCATGGCTTTACGTGGTGACGCACGTAGCGAGCAGAAATATTTTGAACCTACAGATGGCGGTCATCCATTTGCTATTGATTTGGTGAAGCAAGTGCAAGCATTAAACTGTGGTAAATATTTACACGAAACTATAGAAAGCGAGCATTGCAGTGATTTTTGTATTGGTGTAGCTGGGTATCCTGAAAAACATTTGGAGTCACCTTCTTTACAATCAGATTTAAAGCGCTTGAAAGAAAAGGTAGATGCCGGTGCAGATTATGTCGTTACCCAAATGTTCTTCGATAATAAAAAGTATTTTGAATTTGTTGAGGCAGCTAAAACTATAGGTATTACAGTGCCAATTATACCTGGTATTAAGCCTATTGCCGTAAAAAGGCATATGCAGTTACTGCCGCAAGTATTTAGAATAGACATGCCCCAAGATTTAATTGAAGCGATTGATGGCTGTGCTACCAATAAAGATGTACGTAAAGTAGGTATTGAATGGGCAATACAACAATCTAAAGAATTGAAAGCGGCGGGCGTACCTGTGCTGCATTACTATTCTATGGGTAAGTCTGATAATATTAAAGCGATAGCTGAAGCAATGTTCTAGTTTCTGAATAGCTAAATTCTTAGTTGAAGTATTTTTGATGTAATAGAGTAATGAAGATGTGAAAATATACCGGGAACCTTTTGAACATGATAGCTTCTCGGTAAAATTTCTTCGTGCATCATAAATTCAGTTGAACTTACATTCTTGCTCTAGAAATTAAAGTAATTGTGAGAAAGAACTTTGAGTTTTGTGCGTTGTACTTCCCACTTACTACTTATTTTTGCCCTCAATGAATTTCAAGTTATTATTCGCTATATTGATCATCGCAGCCAATTGTTTTGGTCAAGAACCTGGGGAGTCTAAAAAGTACACGCTAGACGCTAATCAGTTTTACGGTTCTATAATTCTTCACAATCCAGATATATCTCACTTAATTACGGAGCACCCTGCGGGTGTAATTCTAAGTTATAATCGTAAAACCTATGGTTTAGAATCTTGGGAAGAAGCATATAACTATCCTGATTTAGGATATTCTTTTATCTATCAAAATTCTAATAATAGTACGCTAGGTGATAATTACGGACTGTACGCACATTATAATTTTTATCTTTTTAGGCGTAACATGCAGTTACGAATAGGGCAGGGGATATCATACGCTACAAACCCCTATGACAAGGTAATCAACTTTAGAAATAATGCCTATGGTTCTGATATACTGAGTTCTACTTATTTAATGTTTAATTTTCATAAAGAAAATATTGTTAAGGGGCTAGGTTTTAAAGCGGGTGTTTCTATAATTCATTATTCTAATGCCAACTTTAGGGCACCAAATACATCTACTAATACACTCGCTTTAAATGCTGGTTTTGTTTACGATTTGGACGGAGGTAAAGAAATAGAATATATACATAGAGAGAAGGAGAAAATAACCGAACCTGTGCGTTATAATTTAGCTTTAAGAACAGGGCTAAATGAGAGTGATGTCATAGATTCAGGTCAATATGGTTTTGTAGTTTTATCTGCTTACGCCGATAAACGTTTGAGTAGAAAAAGTGCTCTTCAATTAGGTACAGATGTTTACTTTTCTAGTTTTCTAAAAGAATTAATTCGTTATCAAAGTATAGCTTTTCCTGAGAATGGAGTTAATGCAGATGATGATTATAAGAGAGTAGGGGTATTCGCTGGTCATGAATTATTCATTAACAAAATGTCGGTAATTTCTCAGTTTGGTTATTATGTCTATTATCCATTTGACTTTGAGGGGCGTACGTATTTAAGAATGGGTCTAAAACGTTATTTTGGAGATAAGATTTTTGGAGCGGTAACGCTTAAATCTCATGGTGCAAAGGCAGAGGCGGTAGAATTTGGAATAGGAATAAGATTGTAGAGATAAGATGTTGAAAAATAAAAAACTAAAATTGAATTTTAAAGGATTGGAACCGTTAGGCAGCCAAATTGCTTTATCTATGCTGTTGCTGTTTTTTATTGCGTGCGATTCTGAAAATGCTTCAGATTGTTTTCAAAGTACTGGAGAGATATTTCGTGAAGAGGTTGTAGTAGATGAATTTATTTCTATCACGGTTTTTGAAAATGTTGCCCTGGTTGTAAAGCAAGGCGATAATCAAAAAGTAGAAATTGAAACAGGAGAAAATCTTCGCAATGAAGTATCAGCTGTTGTTGAAGAAGGGCGATTGTTGTTGACCGATACCAACGACTGTAATTATGTACGAGATTATGGCACTACGGTCGTTTATGTAACCACTCCAAATTTGACTAGTATTCGCAGTAGCACCGGTTCACCTATTCAGAGTGAAGGAGTATTAGCCTTTGAGAGATTAAGCTTGCTGTCAGAGAGTTTTACCGATCCAGAGGCTGAAACCACAGACGGAGAATTTAATTTAGAATTAGATGTAGCGAGTTTGAGTATTACCAGCAACGGAATTTCTTATTTCAATTTAAAAGGAAATGCAGAGAGCTTTACTATAAGCATAGCGGCAGGAGATTCAAGAATAGAGGCTCAAGAATTGTTGACTCAGCGTGTAAACGTTAACCATAGAGGGTCTAATGATATTCTGGTAAATCCGCAAGAAAGTTTAACTGGAGTGCTAAGAGGTACCGGAGATTTAAAAAGTTATAATAGACCGCCTACAGTAGAAATAGAAGAGTTGTTTAATGGCAAACTTATTTTTGTGGAATGAATCCAATCATTAAATACTTGAAAAATGTATTTGCTGCTAAACGTGTTTTAGCTAATGATACTGATTTAAAAGGTTTAGTGAAAGCGGATTTTTTATTACAAGATTTAGTCAATACCGAAAAAGTACCAGGTATTGCAATTACCGTTTTAAAAGGAGGGAAAACAATTTTTCAAAAAGGTTTTGGCTTTGCTGATTTGGAACAGAAAATAAAAGTTGATCCTAAACAATCAATTTTTAGGGTAGCCAGTGTTTCTAAACCGATTGCGGCAACTGCATTGGCACACATGGTACAAGATGGGCTAATTGATTTGGATGAATCATTCTATTCTTATGTGCCAGATTTTCCAAAAAAAGAATGGGATTTTACCATTAGGCAATTAGCAAGTCATACCGCAGGTATTCGTGTTTACAGAGGAAAAGAATTTGCTTTGAACGAGCCTTTTAGTATAACAGATAGTCTTGCATTATTAGCTAGTGACCCATTGGTGTATAAACCAGGAACCGAGTATTTGTATAATAGTTTTGATTGGGTGATGATTTCTGCAGCTATGCAAGGAGCTAGCGGAATTCCTTTTGAAGAATATGTACAAGAAAAGGTATTAAATCCTTTAGGGTTGTTGAATACATATACTCCGGCTCGTCACCCAGAGCGTAGTCAAAGTCAAACTGATATTACGGTTAATGCTATTACAGCATCCAATGATAGGCACTATGTCACCACATTTTATACAAAAGCCTTTTCAGGATTTAGAAAAGCGATACCTGTAGATAATTTTTACAAATTAGCAGGTGGCGGTTATTTGTCGACGTCAGAAGATATTGCAAAATTCGGACAAGCATTTTTAGATAAAAAGATTGAAATCGATGATGGGATTTTAAATCAATTTTTAACTGCTCAGTACATAAATTATAATTCTACATACTACGGATTAGGTTGGCAAGTAAGTGAAGATGCAAAGGGCAGAAAGTTCTATGGTCATGTGGGTAGTGGGGTAGGTGGTTATTCAAACTTTTTTGTTTACCCAGAAGAGCAATTGGTATTCTCCATACTAATTAATAGTACCGACCCAAAAATACAGGGAGAGTTAGATGTTGTAATCAATTCCTTTTTTGACGAAGTTGATTCTTAGTGATTTAATGTTTTTTAATTTTTAAAGAAAGGGTATATTAGTCTCACTAACCGTGAGATTTTTAATACAGAATGAGCTTACCACCAGAAACCACACCAATTCTAGAAAATAAAAAGAATATAAAATGGCTGCAACGACTTAAAGAAGAAAGTTGGGAAGCAGAATTGCTAGTCTCTGCAATTGCTATTTTTGGTACGTTTCAACTATTAGGGTTGATAGAATGGGCAACAAATAA